>NZ_JBLLVA010000002.1:0-449373 GCF_047739745.1 Borborobacter xinjiangensis
GCTGGCTCCGCTTCCGCCGCTCGTTCTGATCGGCTTACGACTACTTGAAGAAACCCGGCGGGCGACCGCCGGGTTTTTTTGTTAGTAGGCGATCGGACGCGACCAGCGCCAACCGTTTCGTGTTGGACTTTAGCTTTGTTCGACTTTTTCGAAAAATGCTGCGATCCGAGACGGCAGGGCTCCGGTTTCCAGCAGCGGCGCATGGCCTTGGCCCGGCACGGTGATCGTCTCCATGTTGGGATGACGGCGCGCCATCTCTTTCAGCGTCTCGCCCGAAAGCAGCTTCGAGTTCTCGCCACGAATGGCAAGCAGTGGGATACCGCAAAGTCCTTGGAATTGCAGCCAGAGAACCGGCAGCGGTGCGCTCAAATCTATGCCGGCCAATGTCTTAAGAAGTGCGGGATCGTAGTCTGCGATTAACCTGCCGCCTTCCTCGCGATAGATTGCCCGGACAAACCACTCCCAATCCTGATCGCTCAGCGCCGAAAATGCCGTGCCGTGAATGGCCCTTTGGATCGCGATTGCCTCCGAAATGCTTTTGGGCTTTGGCGCATTTTCCAGATAGGCGCGAATATGGGCAAGGCCGGCACCCTCTACAACGGGCCCGATGTCGTTGAGGACCACCGCTTTCAGAACAGCGGGGCGCATCGCCGCGAGGAGGTGGATGATGAGGCCGCCGCGCGAGGTGCCGATGAAGGCGCCGTGCTCAATCTCGAGTGCTACCAGGCCGGCGAGTATGTCTGCGGCTTCCGTGACGACAGTGTAATTCATCCAATTGCGGTCGTAGGCGGATTGACCTCGGCCGCGATAGTCGAATGCCACGACCCTGCGCGGCGCGACGACGTCGCGCGACAGGTGAAGGGCAAGCCGATGGAAGTCGCGCGCATTGCGGGTCAGGCCTGGAAGACAGATGACCGGCATCCGCCCCGAGTCGCTTCCGTAAATGCGCGCGTGAAGCCTCAGACCATCAGGGGCGGAATAGAAAAAGTCGGCATAGCCATCCGGTGGGGTAGGGGCGGTTTTGGCAATCAACGGCCGTTCACCAGATCCCCGGCAATGTCGAACGTGCCCGAAAGCCGCATCTTATAGACCTGGTAGTTTTCCATCACGCGCTGCACATAGCTTCGGGTTTCGGCAAAGGGAATGCGCTCGATCCAGTCGATAACGGTATCGATGTCCTTGCCGCGGGGGTCGCCATAACGCGAAATCCATTCCCGCGCACGGCGCGGGCCGGCATTGTAACCCGCGAAAGTCAGCACATAGGAACCGTTGAAGCGGCCAAGCTGCTCGCCGAGAAACGCCGCACCCAACGTGGCATTGTAGGCGGCATCGGTCGTCAGCCGAGCTTGGGAATAGGCCATGCCCGCCTTTTTGGCGACTTCCTTCGCCGTTCCAGGCAGCAATTGCAGCAGCCCGCGCGCGCCGGCACCCGAGACGGCGGAAATATTGAACTCGCTTTCCTGCCGCGCCACGGCATAGGCCAGTGCCTTGCCGGAGCCGGAAATATTGGCGGAAGAGGGGATGACGCCGAGCGGATGCGCCAGCGCCCCGACCTCGATGCCGCGTGAAGCGGCGATCTTGCCGACTTTCAGGGCGAGGAAATGGTTGCCCCGCTTTTCAGCCATTACCGCAAGAAGGGCCAGTTCACCGGGGCTGGTCAATTGTCCGGCGAGATCGCGATAGAGCGTGTCGGCGAGGCTTTCATAACCTGCCTGTTCCAGCCGCTTTATTGCGTGAACCGCTTCCCGACGCGCGAAATTGCTCCGGTCGGCATCGGATGGCGAGGGATAACTCACCCTGATAGCATTGCGCCCGATGCGCTCTGCGGCAAGTTGGCCGTAAAATGTCGTGCCGTAGGTCGAGGCACGTTGGAAATAATCGTTCGCACGACCGGGTCCACCCGCCTCGGCCGCCCGACCCAGCCAATAGTAGGCGCGCGCAAGCGAAATCGAGCCCTCCGCCAGATCGGCGATGCGCGAAAAATGCCTTGAGGCGGTCTTGGCGTCCTTCAATCCACGCAGCGCATACCAGCCGGCATGAAACTCCGCGTCGGCGGCATTGGCCGGGCTTTCGGCCGCATGGGCGGCGGCCACGCGGTAGGCGGTCTGCATGTCGCCCTGGTCCACCAGCTCGCGCGACAGAACCCTGCGCTCGATCCACCACGCATCGGGGTCGATCAGCGATGCCTTGTCTTTCGGTGCCTTCAGCATCACGGCGGCGGCCTGCGCGATCTTCTCCTTGCGCCGCAGATATTTGGCCTTGGCGAAAACATAACCGGCGCTGCGCTGCTTGGCAGGAACCGCTTCGAGAAGCTTGCCGGCCGCCTTGTCGTTCTTGATCACCGCGCCCCAGGCTTCGGCAAGGTCGCTCGCGCCCGCAAGGCCGGCCACCCGCTTGGCCGAATTCACGCGGTCCGAATAGAGCATCCGCTCCATGCGGACGCGATGATCGGAGGCGGGAATGAGTTTTCCGAATTCCTTGATGATCGCGACCTCGTCCTTGGGGTCGAGCTTTTCGCTGCGCCAGAACGGCGCCAGTACTTTTCGGGCGGCCTCGCGATTGCCGAGCGCGACATGCGCGCGGGCGAGAATGGTGACGCCTTCGACGGTTTGCGGCGGCGTTCCACCGAACGCGGCGATGACGGTCTTGGCGCCTGGATTTTCACGGAAAAGCGCCCGTTCGCTGTTGCGGCGCAGGGCCGCCATGCCGGGCCAGCCGGGCAACGCCTGCGCAGCCGCCGCTATGTCCCCGCTCGGCACCTGGTCGCCACCCCTCAGCGCAATCGCCCAGGCAAGGATATGCCGATCGAGCGATGTGCCGGGAAGACTGTCGCGTATGGCGCGGGCGCGGTCGATTTGCCGCCCGGACAATGCGTCGAGCCCGCTTTTCAGTTTCGCGATGCTCGCGCCCGATGTCGTCGTCTCCGACAGCGCCGGCTTCATGGGGATGGCGGCGGTGATCTGGCCGTCGATATTGGCGCCGAACGCCGTCGTGGGGGCGATTGCGAGAAGTGCGCCAAAAAGCGCGAAGCGATGGTGCCTGTTGCCCGGCATGCTCATTCCGTTCCTTATCCAAACACAATACAAAGCGGAGCAGATTGGCGAAAGCCTATTCATCGGTGGTGAAGGACGGGTTAACGAAAGGTTATCACGAACACTCAAATGCGTTCCTTTGGTGATCCGATTCTTTCCACTGGCACTAGCTTGTCCCACGCAAAGCCTATGGTGCGCGGCATTGTTTTCGGATAGAAAGCCGCCAAATCAAGAAAGGACTGCGCAACCGCAAGGTCGCAGAAGACGACATGCTGAGAGGCTCGATCACCGCGCTCGTGACACCGTTCCAGAAGAGTGGCGGTCTCGACGAAAAAGCCTTTCGGTCATTGGTCGATTGGCAGATAACGGAGGGGACATCCGGCCTGGTTCCTGTCGGGACCACCGGCGAATCGCCAACGCTATCGCATGAGGAGCACCGCCGGGTCGTCGAAGCCTGCGTCGACGTTGCCAAGGGCAGGGTGCCGGTGATTGCCGGCGCCGGCTCCAACAACACCGACGAGGCGGTCGGGCTGGCGCAGTTCGCCGAAAAGGTCGGTGCCGACGCCGTTCTGGTGGTCACGCCCTATTACAATAAGCCGAGCCAGCGCGGCCTTTACGCGCATTTCGCGGCGGTGGCCAAGGCGACGAAGCTGCCGATCATCATCTACAATATCCCGCCGCGCTCCATCATCGACATGGCGCCCGAAACAATGGGCAGACTGGCGCATGATTTTTCAAACATCGTCGGCGTCAAGGACGCGACCGGCAAGGTGGAACGCGTCTCCGAACAGCGCGCCACCTGCGGCAAGGGCTTCATCCAGCTTTCAGGCGAGGATGCCTCGGCCTTGGGCTTCAATGCCCATGGCGGGGTTGGCTGCATTTCGGTTACTGCCAATGTGGCGCCGCGTCTATGCGCGCAGTTTCAGGAAGCCTCGCTCAAGGGCGACGGTGAGCGGGCGATAGAACTGCAGGACCGGCTGCTGCCGCTGCATCGGGCGCTTTTCGTCGAGCCCAATCCGGCGGGCGTCAAATATGCCTTGTCGCGTCTGGGCCGGGTGGAAAACATCCTGCGTTCGCCGATGGTCGAAGTAGAGGCGGAGACTGCCGCCCGGATCGATGCTGCGATGAAGCACGCCGGGCTGTTGAACTGACGCCGATGTTACGCGTTCTGTTTTCATGAACCGAAAGAAGGCTGACCCCAACAACAAGGTTGCGGCGGAGAATCGCAAGGCGCGGTTTTCCTACGAGGTTCTCGATACGATCGAGGCTGGCCTCGTGCTGACCGGCACGGAGGTCAAATCGCTGCGAGAGGGCCACGCCAACATTCAGGAATCCTATGCCTCGAACGAAGGCGGCGAAATCTGGCTGATCAATTCCTACCTGCCCGAGTATCTGCAGGGAAACCGCTTCAACCACGAGCCGCGCCGCCGCCGCAAGCTGTTGTTGAACAAGCGCGAAATGGCGCGCCTGTCGCAGAGCGTGGAGCGCGAAGGCATGACCATGGTGCCGTTGAAAATCTACTTCAACGACAAAGGCCGCGCCAAGCTGCTGCTCGCCATCGCTCGTGGCAAGAAGCTGCACGACAAGCGCGAGAGCGAAAAGCAGCGCGACTGGAACCGCGAAAAGGGCCGGCTGCTCAAGGAGCGCGGGTGAGGTGACTCGCCGCGCAAGCCAAGCCGAAGGCCAGCCTGACTCTATTTCTTCAGATAGCCCGCTATCTCTTGGAAAACGCTGACGAACATGTCTTCGGTAAGCCGGCCGGTATTGGTGTTGTAGCGCGAGCAGTGATAGCTCGAGAACACCGCGAGCGGGCCGATCGTACTGCGGCCACCGTGTCGGAACGGATGATCCGCGACGCGTGCGCCAAGTGCCCTGACAGTAGACTGGTGTGCGATCGTGCCGAGCGTCAGCACGGCTTCGAGATTCTTGAAGCGCTCAAGCGTTGAGGAAAGAAACCGCCGGCAGGTGCTGATTTCTCCGCCGAGCGGCTTATTTTCAGGCGGCACGCAGCGCACCGCATTGGTGATCGCGGTTTCGATCAGGCGAAGGCTGTCGTCCGGTCGCGCTTCGAAACGCCCCTCGGCAAAGCCGAAACGGATCAGCGTATTATAGAGCAGGTCGCCGGCGTAATCGCCGGTAAATGGGCGGCCGGTGCGATTGGCGCCGCGCAGGCCCGGCCCCAGTCCTACCACCAGGAAACGAACTGCATCCTCGCCTTCCGGCGGCAGGAAGGTCGGCACTGGCGCATTGTGCCATGACGGCTCGCGCAGGCGCCAGCCCGAGATGAAATCATGAAGGCGCGGACACAGCGGACAATCGCGCGACGGTTCTGTCGTGGCCTGCATCAGAATTCGTCGTCGCCTTCCGGTTCGGCCGGATCGGGCCGCCGCACCGGCCGCTCGGTCGGATCGCGTCCCAACTCGCCCTTCAAGGTCATGAGATCAATGAAGTGATCCGCCTGGCGGCGCAGATCGTCGGAAATCATCGGCGGCTGCGAGGCCATCGTGGAAACGATGCTGACCTTCTTGCCACGCCGCTGTAGAGCCTCCACGAGCGTGCGGAAATCGCCGTCGCCCGAAAAGATCACATAGTGGTCGATGATGTCGGCCAGTTCCAGCGCATCCACGGCCAGCTCTATGTCCATGTTCCCCTTGATCTTTCGTCGGCCCGTCGAATCCGTGAATTCCTTGGCCGGCTTGGTCACGACCTTGAAGCCGTTATAGTCCAGCCAATCGATAAGCGGGCGTATCGAGGAATACTCCTGATCTTCCACCAGCGCCGTGTAGTAGTAAGCGCGCAGCAGATAGCCGCGTTTCTGGAAACTTGCCAGCAATTTGCGATAGTCGATGTCGAAGCCGAGCGAGCGCGACGTGGCGTAGAGGTTGGCTCCGTCAATGAAAAGCGCAATCTTTTCACGTGGGTCGAACATCTGAAATATCCTTCAACGAACGACAATGTCACTAAATATGCGGACATTGCCCGCCGGGTTGCCTTTGAAAAATGGCTTCTGCAACTTATCTTATAAGAAATATCGTCGGAGGGTTTCCGTTCCAAGGCAATGGCCTCAGATGCAAGAAAATGTGATACGGCCAAGCGTGGCGTCGAGGTCGGAGAGAGTGCCGTTTTTGCGTGGAACGGCCCGCCGGCTTGTGGCGCGATTTGGCTTCGTGCTTGTGTTCGGCGGCTGTTCGGGTTATGGAGCGCGCCTGTTTTCCACTACATTCATGTATGAAAGGGGCAATCCATGGCCCGCGTGACCGTTGAGGATTGTATCGACAAGGTCGATAACCGCTTTGAGCTGGTGCTTCTGGCTGGTCATAGAGCACGGCAGATTTCGCAGGGCGCGGCAATCACCGTCAACCGTGACAACGACAAGAACCCGGTGGTGGCGCTGCGTGAGATCGCGGAAGAGACGCTGTCGCCCGGCGATCTGAAGGAAGACCTGATCCACTCGCTCCAGCGCCATGTCGAGGTCGACGAGCCGGAGGCCGAAGCTCCGGAGCTGATCGACCAGGCCGATGCGACGACCGCCAACGCTTCCGACGACCGCGAGGACGACAACATCGCCTTCGACCGGATGAGCGAGGAAGATCTTCTGGCCGGCATCGAAGGTCTTGTTGCGCCCGAGAAAAGCGACGACTACTGATCGCGCAAGGCTGTTCGGGTACTTCCGTACCAGCAGTTTCGTGGCTATCTATGACATGCGCCGTATCGCCCGATGCGGCGCATGATTCATTCCGGTGTGAGAGATATGGCCCATGATGCGTCAGTATGAGCTTGTCGAGCGCGTGCAGCGCTACAAGCCTGACGTGAACGAGGTCCTCCTCAACAAGGCTTATGTCTACGCCATGCAGAAGCATGGCCATCAGCGGCGCGCTTCGGGCGATCCCTATTTTTCGCATCCACTCGAAGTCGCGGCGATCCTGACCGAAATGCACATGGACGAGGCGACGATTGCTGTCGCTTTGCTTCACGATACCATTGAGGACACTTCGGCCACGCGCCAGGAGATCGATGAACTGTTCGGGCCCGATCTCGGCAAGCTGGTCGAAGGTCTGACCAAGCTGAAGAAACTCGATCTGGTATCGAAGAAGGCCGAGCAGGCCGAGAACCTGCGCAAGCTGCTGCTGGCGATCTCCGACGATGTTCGCGTGCTGCTGGTCAAGCTTGCAGACCGGCTGCACAATATGCGCACGCTTCATCACGTGCCGGAAAACAAGCGCCTGCGCATCGCGGAGGAGACGATGGACATCTATGCGCCGCTTGCCGGTCGCATGGGCATGCAGGGCATGCGCGAGGAACTGGAGGAATTGGCATTCCGCTACATCAATCCGGAAGCCTACCGCACGGTAACGGCAAGACTGGCCGATATTTCGGCGCAGAATCGCGGGGTTATTACCGAAATTGAGAATGCGCTCTCGCGGCTGTTCGAAAAATACGCGCTGAAGGCGGTCGTCACCAGCCGCCAGAAGAAGCCGTGGTCCGTCTTCCGCAAGATGGAAGCAAAGGCGCTGTCCTTCGAGCAGTTGTCGGACATTTTTGGCTTTCGCGTTATCGTGGACAGGGTCGAGGATTGCTACCGCGCCCTTTGCGCCATCCATACCACGTGGTCGATGGTTCCCGGCCGCTTCAAGGACTATATTTCCACGCCGAAGCAGAACGATTATCGCTCCATCCATACCACCATCGTCGGACCGTCGCGCCAGCGCATCGAATTGCAGATCAGAACGCATGAGATGAACGAGGTTGCCGAGTATGGCGTTGCCGCCCACGCGCTCTACAAGGACAATGGCGGCAAGAATGGCGCCAGCCATGCGATTTCGACGGAAACCAACGCCTATGCCTGGCTGCGGCGCACGATCGAGCAATTGTCGGAAGGCGACAACCCGGAAGAGTTTCTCGAAAACACCAAGCTGGAACTCTTCCAGGATCAGGTGTTCTGTTTCACGCCAAAAGGCATGCTGATTGCGCTGCCGCGCGGCGCCACACCCATCGACTTCGCGTATGCGGTCCACACCGATGTCGGCGACACCTGCGTCGGTGCAAGGGTCAATGGCCGCATCATGCCGCTGGTGACGGAGCTGAAGAACGGCGACGAAGTCGAGATCATCCGCTCGAAGGCCCAGGTGCCGCCGGCGGCGTGGGAATCGATCGTGGTAACCGGCAAGGCGCGCGCCGCCATTCGCCGCGCCACCAAGAACGCGATTCGCAAGCAATATTCGGGATTGGGCATCCGCATTCTCGAACGCACCTTCGAACGCAGCGGCAAGGTCTTCTCCAGGGAGAGTCTGAAGCCCGTGCTGCACAGGCTGGCCCGCAAGGACATCGAGGACGTGCTTGCCGCCGTCGGGCGGGGCGAATTGTCGTCGACGGACGTGATGAAGGCGGTCTTTCCCGACTTCAAGGACGAACGGGTCGTGCAAGTGCCAAAGCCGCGCGAGGAGGGCTGGTCGAAAATACGCAACGCCGCCGGCATGCTGTTCCAGATGCCCGGCCGCTCGTCGCGCAAGGACAGGCGCGAGGCCAAGGCAAATGGCACTGCGGTTCCGATCAGGGGCGTGCGTGGCGATCTGCCGGTGCGCTTTGCGCCGGAAGGAGCGGTGCCGGGCGACCGCATCGTCGGCATCATCCATCCCGGTTCGGGCATCACCATCTATCCGATCCAGTCGCCGTCGCTTACCGCCTTCGACGACCAGCCGGAACGCTGGATCGACGTGCGCTGGGATATCGACGAAGCAACCAAGGAGCGCTTTCCGGCGCGGATTTCGGTCATCGCGATCAACGCGCCAGGCTCGCTTGCCGAAATCGCACAGGTGATCGCCGAAAACGACGCCAACATTCACACGTTGTCGATGGTGCGCACCGCTCCGGATTTCACCGAGATGCTGTTCGACCTCGAAGTCTGGGACCTGAAGCATCTCAGTCGTCTCCTGTCGCAACTGAAAGACAATTCGAGCGTTAGCGACGCCAAGCGCGTCAATGGCTGAGCGACTGCGAATTAGCCCCCACATTGAGGACCATCGCTGAATGATCATCGGCATAGGGAGCGACCTGATCGATATTCGACGCATCGCCAAATCGCTCGACCGTTATGGCGAGCGGTTCATCGCGCGCATTTTCACCGATATCGAGCAGGCGAAATCTGAAAAGCGCAGGGAGCGCGCCGCCTCCTATGCCAAGCGGTTCGCAGCCAAGGAGGCATGTGCAAAGGCGCTGGGAACCGGCATGGCGCAGGGCGTTTTCTGGCGGGACATGGGCGTGGTCAATCTGCCTGGAGGCAAGCCGACCATGCATCTGACGGGCGGCGCGGCCGACCGTCTGGCGCAAATGCTGCCGCCTGGTCATCGCGCCGCGATCCATCTCACCATCACGGATGATTTTCCGCTGGCGCAAGCCTTTGTCATCATCGAGGCCCTGCCTGTCGAATAACCGCCACTTTGATGGCGCTCGTGACCGACGGTAGACGTTGCCCCGTGCGCGTCGAGCCCCTATACCAACCCGACGCATGAACCGAGGACCATATGAGCGTGGCTGACAAGAGCGAGAAGAAATCGGGCGGACTGGGTGAAACAGTCAGCGTCATCATCCAGGCGTTGCTGCTGGCGCTGGTCATCCGCACCTTCCTGTTCCAGCCGTTCTCGATTCCTTCCGGCTCAATGCGCCCGACGCTGCTGGAGGGTGATTATCTCTTCGTCACCAAATGGTCTTATGGATATTCGCGGCATTCCCTGCCGTTTTCCCCCAACCTCTTTTCGGGACGCATCTGGGGCGGCGAGCCCGAGCGCGGCGATGTCGCCGTTTTCAAGTTTCCGCCCAATCCGTCGCTCGACTATATCAAGCGGGTGATCGGGCTGCCGGGCGACCGCATCCAGATGCGTGACGGCCAGCTTTTCATCAACGGCCAGGCGGTCGCGCGTGAGAAGGTCGGCGAGATCGACAATCCGGACATCACCGAGGTCAACCGCCCGGTCGACGTATACCGCGAAACGCTGCCGAACGGCGTCTCCTATGACACGCTCGATCTGACGCCGAATTCGATCGGCGACAATACCCGCGAATTCGTCGTGCCCGAGGGTCATTACTTCATGATGGGCGACAATCGGGACAACTCCACCGACAGCCGCTTTTCGGTCGGCTTTGTGCCTGCCGAAAATCTCGTCGGCCGTGCCAACATCATCTTCTTCTCGATCGCTGGCGGCGCCAGCCCGCTCGAGATCTGGAAGTGGCCGACATTGATGCGCGGCTCGCGGCTTCTCGATTTCGTCCGCTGACGATGAGCCTCAAGCGGCCGACAAAGGGTGCGCTGGCGGATATTCTTCGCGAAAGCACCGGCCATGCCTTTCGCGATCATGCCCTGCTTCAGACCGCGCTGACCCATTCCAGCGCGGTGCGAGCCGTCGCCAACAATGAGAGGCTGGAGTTCCTGGGCGATCGGGTTCTGGCGCTTGTGGTTTCGCAGATGCTGTTCGAAGCATTTCCCGACGCTACGGAGGGAGAACTGGCGGTTCGGTTGAGCGCGCTGGTGAGCGGACAGACGTGCGCGGAGGTTGGCCGCGAACTTGGGCTTGAGGCGCTCCTTCGCGCCGATGCTGCGGTAAAATCGGGCAATGGCCGCAAGTCGACGAACGTCCTTGCAGATGCCGTCGAGGCGCTGATTGCTGCCATCTACATAGAAGGCGGTCTGGAGGCGGCCCGCCGCTTCGTGCTCAGATATTGGGAGCCGCGATCCACCGCCGTGCTGAGCATTCCGCGCGATCCGAAAACCGTACTGCAGGAATGGGCGGCGCAAGCCAACGGCTCGCGTCCGCTCTATACTATCGAAAATCGCGAGGGGCCGGATCATGAGCCCGTATTCACGGTATCGGTCGCCTTGACCGGCTTTCCGCCGTTTTCCGCGACGGGCCGCTCCAAGCAGGCAGCCGAGCGCGCGGCGGCGACGGGCTTTCTGATCCGCGAAGGCATTTGGTCCCAGGAAGGACAGAATACGTGACAGACACCGAAACCCCGCCCGAGACCCATTCCGGTTTCGTCGCCCTCATCGGTGCGCCGAATGCGGGAAAATCGACGCTGGTCAACCAGCTTGTCGGCGCAAAGGTTTCCATCGTCACCCATAAAGTGCAGACGACCCGAGCCATCGTGCGCGGCATCGCGACCCACAGGCAGGCGCAGATCGTGTTCGTCGACACGCCCGGTATCTTCAAGCCGCGCCGTCGCCTTGACCAGGCAATGGTTTCCACCGCCTGGGGCGGGGCAAAGGATGCCGATATGGTCATGGTGCTGATCGATGCGGAGCGCGGCATCAAGGGCGACGCCGACGTGATCCTGTCCAACCTGGAGGGCGTTCGCCAGCCCAAGATCCTCGTTTTGAACAAGCTTGATCGGGTGAAGCCGGAAAACCTGCTGGCGCTGGCGGCCGCCGCCAACGAACGTGTCGACTTCAAGCGCACCTTCATGGTTTCGGCGCTGACCGGAGCGGGGTGCGACGCCATCCTCGATTATCTCGCCGAAGCCTTGCCGGTCGGGCCTTGGTACTATCCAGAGGATCAGATCTCCGATCTGCCGATGCGCCAGCTCGCGGCCGAGATCACCCGCGAAAAGCTTTATCTTCGGCTTCATCAGGAGCTTCCCTATTCGTCCCATGTTGAAACGGAGAAATGGGAGGAAAAGCCGGACGGTTCGGTGCGCATCGAGCAGGTGATCTATGTCGAGCGCGACAGCCAGAAGAAGATCGTGCTCGGCCATAAGGGCGAGACGATCCGCTCGATCGGACAGGCCGCCCGCAAGGACATCGGCGAAATCCTCGAACAGAAAGTGCATCTCTTCCTCTTCGTGAAAGTGCGCGAGAACTGGGGCGACGATCCCGAGCGCTACCGCGAAATGGGCCTTGAATTCCCTCACTGAGGGAACAAGACTCCTCAAATGGAATGGCGCGACGAGGGTATAATCCTTGGCACCCGCAAGCATGGCGAAACCAGCGTCATACTTGAGGTGATGACGCGCGCCCATGGGCGGCATCTGGGCATGGTGCGGGGCGGGCGCTCGCGCAAGGTGCAGCCGGTTCTGCAGGCGGGCAACCGCGTCGAGCTTCTCTGGCGTGCCCGCCTCGATGAGCATCTAGGGCTTTTCCAGGCCGAACCTCTGGAACTGAATGCGGCGCGGCTGTTCGAAAGCGCCTGCGCCGTCTACGGCCTCCAGACCCTGGCAGCGCATTTGCGCTTGCTGCCGGAGCGCGATCCCCATGCCGGCCTCTATGAAACCCTGTTGCTGTTGATCGCGCATCTCGACGATCCGGCGGTCGCCGGCGAACTCGCTGTACGTTTCGAGCTTCTGGTGCTGGAGGAACTCGGTTTCGGCCTCGATCTGACCGAGTGTGCCGCAACCGGACGGAACGACGACCTTGCCTATGTCTCGCCGAAATCCGGCAGGGCCGTTTCACGAGAGGCTGGCCGGCCGTGGCAGGACCGAATGTTGGCCTTGCCGCCGTTCCTGCTGCGCGGCGCCCGCCTGCATGCCGATGGCGTGACAATCGAGCAGGCGTTTCGGCTGACCGAATTCTTCTTCGCCAGGCACGTCTATGAGCCGCGCGGGCTAAGCGCGCCGGAAGCGCGTGGCGGGTTCCTCAACGCGTTGAAGAAGCATTATGCAAGCGTTCCGCCTACAACCGCCTTGCTTTCTCGATAGCCTCGAACCGCTTCAGGAACGCGCCCTGGACGGCTTTTGCCGGTCGTGACGAAAGGTCGAAGCCGTCAACTGACATGCCGCGCGGGCGGCCGAAGAAGCGTGTGGCTTCCGTCACCGAAAAGCCGGCGAGAGCTGTCGCTTCGAAATAGGCGGCGATCTGGTCGGCCCGCTTGATTTCCTTCTTCAGCTTCTCGTCGATTTCGGCGGGAAGCGCAAAGCGAAGGTGGATCGCGCGTTGAAGCCGCTGCTCGATCGCCTTGTAGCCGCCGCCGACGACGGATTTGAACGGCGAGATCATGTCGCCGATCACATATTCAGGCGCATCGTGCAGGAGCGCGGCGAGCTGGTCCTCGGGCTTTGGGCACTTCGCATGGGCCGAAAAGATCGCCTCGACCAGCAATGAATGCTGGGCGACCGAAAAGGCGTGGTCACCGGCGGTTTGCCCGTTCCAGCGCGCGACACGCGCCAGCCCATGGGCGATGTCGCTGATTTCGACGTCGAGCGGCGACGGATCGAGCAGGTCGAGGCGGCGGCCCGAAAGCATGCGCTGCCATGCCCGCGCCGGCGCCCCTGCCTTGTCTGACACTATGCGTTCTCCGCATCGGCCGGGTTCTGCGGAAAGGTGAAGGTCGCCCAAGCCGGTATCGCAAGCTTTACCGGAATCCCGCCGGCCGAGATCTCCGCGCCGGCGTCCAGCGCATCCTTGACCCGATCGATGCGGGCGATCGCCAGCCCGTTTGCGCCGCTGACAGAGCCCAGTGTGCCGAGCGTGCGTCCATCGGCGCTGATGTCCGTACCGGACGGCGGCAAGGGCTGCTCGGCTGAAGCCAGAAGCACCCGCCGGCGCGCGGTGCCGCGATGCTGCATGCGCGACACCACCTCCTGGCCGACATAACAGCCCTTCTTGAAGCCCACGCCGCCCGTCTGGTCGAGCAGCACGTCGTGCGGAAAAGCGTCGCCCAGGGCATAATCCGAACCGCTTTCGGCAATGCCCTGGGCTATGCGAAATGCCTGCCAGGCGCCAACGTCTCCGTCCTCAACCGGTTTGCTGCCGTAGATGCGGAAAACCGCGTCCGTTTCGGCAAATCGCGTGTCGCGCACGACCGCCGAGGATGAACCTGCATGCAACGCGAGTGAATCAGCCTGCCAGCAGACGGAGACAAAGCTTTGATCCAGTTTTGAGATTTCCGCTTTGGCGCGCAACCTGTAGAGCATAAGCCGCCGGACGAAGTCATCCACCACGTCGAGGCGGCATTCAAGTCGAAAGCCTTGCGTACCATCGCGCGAAATCAGGAAGTCGAACAGGATTTTTCCTTGCGGCGTCAACAGTGCCCCAGGCTTCGCGTCGGCGTCGGTCAGAGCGTCCAGGTCGGTCGTGAGGATATTTTGCAGGAAATGTTCGGCTTCCGCACCCGAGACTGAAATGAGGGCACGGTCGGCGAGCAGGGCAGTGGGCATGATTGGTGGCCTGATTTTGAAATCGCTTGGCCTTAGGTAGGCTGCGTGCCGATCAGGAGCAAGAGCCGGATGGCGGCTGGCACCATCCCGCAATTGCAGTCAGTCGCCGGCAACGAAGAACACCCATTTTCCTTCGGGGGTAATCGCGAGGCGATAGAAATTGTAGACCCCGTAGGTCTTCATCTCCTCATAGTCGCCGGCGGTAACGATCTTGAACAGCTCGACGCGCTGGCGTGGATCGAGCTTCTCAAGCGGGACGGCGAAGAAATACGGCCAGGCATAGATTTCCTCGCTCGTTCCCGGCTCGATGTGGACATAGCCGGCATTGAGGATGTTCTCGATGATCGCCAGGATTTCCTGGCCATCCTTGTCGCCCGACTGCTCCTTGAGGAATGCGATCGGATCGCCATCAAGGCCACCGAGCGAAAGCTGGGTGGCATCGTCGCCGGTGCCGATCAACGGCCGCAACTTTTCAAGATCGCCGGTCTGCGTGGCGTCGAGAATGAGCTGGCGCATGCGTTGCACCGGCTCCGGGAGCTTGGTCAGATCGTAGAGGATCTCAGGTATCGGCGCATCGGCCTCGTCGGCCTGGGGGGCTGCAGGACCGTTTGCCGGTGGTTCGTTGGGCTCGGCCGCACCCGGTTCATCGATATTGGGCTCTTGCGTTGCCGGCTCTTCCGCCGCCGGCGGATTCGTCTCGAGCGGGTCGGGTGAGGGGACGGAATTCTCAGGCGCGGCGTCGTCACCGGGGCTCGACGGCGCGGTCTCGGCGGGCAGTTCTTCGCGTTTGATCTCGCTCAGCGCGGATGCGGGAAACGTGCCGGCAAAAACGGCGGCAGGCATTGCGACGCTCAGGGCGACCAGCCAAAGAAGCACTTTCGCGCCGTTGCGGTTGCGGCCCTGCGATGTGCCGCGCGTCGCTGTCTGCATATCCGTCCCTCTCTGCAAGCCCGAGACCGTTCGTCACCGACCGATCTCTTACTACAATGAAAAGGCGGCTTCGGGGACGTGTCAATGTCGCAGGCGAAGGGGCTCGAATTCGCCGGCGACCACCTTTTCGCGCATCCGGTCGAGCAGGGCAAGCGCTGCGTTCTCGCCGCTCGCCCGCAGGATTTCGACAAAAGCAGTGGCTAGCGCTGCTTCCGCGATGATTTCGGTCTCAATGCCGGCTGAAAAGCCTTCGGCCCAGGCTTCATTATGGCATTCCACCGCGGTCAGGCGCTTTTCTTCCCTGACCAGCGCGTCGATGTCGCTGACCCGCTGCTGCATGCTCATCTTCCACCCTTTCAAGCCAGGATCCGGTATTTGGATCAACTTTAGCTTTCCCTTTAATGTCCCGTTAAACTCTTAGCACACCCGGCCGTTCCTGTACGCCCGCCATTGCCGGAAAAGTTAATGCGCGTTTAATTTCCGTAGCGGCTCGCTACCTCGCGGCTGAGTTGTTCGCCTTCCTTCATGTAGCGGGCGATCGCCTCGGCGGCCGAGGCGGTGCAACTTGCGTAAGTGCCCTCGAACGAACGATAGCCGCGGTTGAAACTGGCGATGAATTTCGCTCGCCGGGCGGCATCCGGCTTTTCAGCTTCGAGCAGCTTTTCCATCTGCTTGCGCCAATTATCGCCGTTTTCGCCGCAAAGGTTGCGAAGAAAATGCAGCGATCCGAGAATCTCCGACAGCCGCAGCAGGCTGCGCTCGAAGGGGGCTTCGACCGCGCGCGACGGACCCGTGGCGAGTGCCGGTGCGAGGATCAGAAAGACCAGGAAAATCTGCAGGGTGCGGCTCATAAGCCCTTGTGACGAAACAATTTGTCAGCCGCAAGGCGCATCGGTGCGCTGTCCTCGCTTATTCGTCGATATTCCCAAGCAGTTCGCGGGCCAGTTCCGCGACCGAATCGGTTACCGACAGCATTTCGATTTCAGCCAGCGTGAAAAAGCCGGCTTCGGCCGCGTCACTGGCTGCTTGGGGCTCGCCTCCGCAATCCTTTCCAGCGAAGACCAGCAGCCGATAGGTCAGCGCCTCGCCATCGCGGACTGCGTCGATCATCACCTCGCGCAGTGGAGACAAGTCCCCGACCTCGAGCCCGGTTTCCTCGCAAAGCTCGCGCGCTGCCGCCGCCTCATCGGTTTCACCGGGTTCAACCCTTCCGCCCGGAAAAGCATAGAAGCCCAGGGACGGCGCCTGGCCGCGCTTGACCAGCAGCAGCCTGCCGCCGCGCCGGAGCGCGACCGACACCGCCGGGACGATTCGTCTGTGGATTATTTTTGGCAAGGGCCCGAATGGTCTCGATTCGCGTGGGATGAAGCGCTCCACCCAAGCGAATACAGGTTGCGGCGGGCGATTTCCATCGTCACATTGCAACCGAGCAGATCAGAACGGCATCGACAGCCCAATGTGCGGACGTTTTTCCCTGATATCAAAACCTGAGGAGGTTGAAGCCGAGTTCGGGCTGATGACGCTTGAGCCGTTTCCGCCGCGGTACAATATCGCGCCGACGCAGCCGATCCTGATGGTCGTTGCCGGTGAACCCCGAGAGCCGGGTTCCAACCTGCCCGACCGGCGCGCCCTGCTGGTGCGCTGGGGGCTGATGCCGGCCTGGGTCAAAGACACGAAGAATTTTCCGCTGCTTTTCAACGCGCGCTCGGAAACGGCAGCGGAAAAAGCCGCCTTCCGCACCGCCATGCGCCATCGCCGCGCGCTGATTCCGGCTTCCGGTTTTTACGAATGGCGCAAATACGGCAAGAAGGAAGCCCAAGCCTACTGGGTGCGGCCAAGGAATGGCGGCGTCTTCGCCTTTGCCGGCCTCATGGAAACCTATGCGGAACCCGGCGGATCGGAAATCGATACCGGCACGATCCTGACGACCTCGGCGAACGGCGACATAAGCGACATCTATGAGCGCATGCCGGTGGTGATCCATCGGCAGGATTTCGCGCGATGGCTGGATTGCAGGTCGCAGGAGCCGCGCGACGTGGCCGATCTGCTGCGGCCGGCCGAGCCCGGCTTCTTCGAGCCGATCCCGGTTTCCGATCTGGTCAACAAGGTCGCTAATACGGGTCCCGAGTTGCAGCAGCGCGTTGAGGTTTCACTCCCGCCCAAGGCCGAAAAGCCGAAACCGGCCGTCGGCACCCAGATGTCACTTTTCTAGGCCCGTTCATGTCAGCTTTGTTGCCGGCCAGCCTCTCCGGATTTTTTCTGGGTGCCTCGCTTATCATCGCCATCGGCGCGCAGAATGCCTTCATTCTGCGCCAGGGGCTGCTTCGGCAGCATGTCTTCGTCCTGTGCCTGATCTGTGCGCTTTCGGACGCCCTGCTGATCGCCGCAGGCGTTGCCGGGCTCGGTACGCTGATTGCCCAGTCGCCTTTGCTGATTGCGGTGGTTACGGCTGGCGGCGGATTGTTTCTGCTCGCCTATGCGGCAATTGCATTCCGGAGGGCGCTGACCCCGCATGCGCTGAAAGCCGCCGATAGAGGGGAGGGCAATCTGAAGGCTGCGGTGATAGCCTGTCTGGCGTTCACCTTCCTTAACCCGCACGTCTATCTGGACACGGTGTTGCTTTTAGGATCGCTTTCGGCGCGTTACGAAGGAACTGCACGCCTTGCCTATGGTGCCGGTGCGGCACTTGCGTCCTTCGTCTGGTTCTTCAGTCTCGGTTACGGCGCGCGCCTGCTTCAGCCGATATTTGCTCGTCCGGCGGCCTGGCGAGTGCTGGATGCTGTGATCGGCCTCGTCATGGTCGCCATCGGCCTTAGCCTTTTAAGCCGCCTTGGCTGACCGAACGGTCGGCTTGCTGGGCTTGGCCGCAAGAACCGCCGCCAGGATCGCCGCCGATCCGATGGCGCGATAATGTCTCGTGAGCGTCGCATCTTGCGCGCGCACGCGTTCAGCTTCACTTTCCTTTACCGACATTGCCTTATTCCCCAAGTTCATTTCTCGCTCAGACTCGCTGATGATCTTCCTTTGGGTCGAAATCGTGACGTCTGCGGTAGGTACGGCTCGTCATCGATTTCATGTGCCTACATGTTTAATAAAGGCTTACCTATTAGCGGAATGCATGAAGCCGGCTATGGTTGCAGCCAAGTTGCGGCTTGACGGCAACAGGACCGAAGGCGATAAAGCCGGCCATGAAAACGCCTTTGGCCATTTGTGGCATTTGCATTATCGGCTAGCCTGCGCGCTGGCTCGGTCGTTTTCGCCTTTTCTTCCCAGACAGGACAAACGCCCCGGCCAGCAGGCTGGAGCATGATTGCCATCATCTCCTCGGCGAAAAGACAGGGATTTTGGATGACGAACGGATTTAAGGGCCTGCGGATCACCAACACGCTGACGCGCACGAAGGAAGACTTCGTTCCGATCGATCCAGGGAATGTGCGCATGTATGTCTGCGGCCCGACGGTCTACGACTTCGCGCATGTCGGCAATGCACGGCCGGTCATCGTCTTCGACATTCTCTACCGCTTGCTGCGCCATCTATATGGTGCCGACCACGTCACCTATGTGCGTAACATCACCGACGTGGACGACAAGATCAACGCGCGCGCGCTGCGCGATTTTCCCGAACTGCCGCTCAATGAGGCGATCGGCCGGGTGACGGCGAAGACCGCCGAGCAGTTTCACAAGGATGTGGCCGCTCTCGGCTGCCTGCCGCCCACGCACGAGCCTCGCGCCACCGAATTCGTACAGCCGCGCGCCGACGGCAAGGTCGACATGGTGACCTTGATTCAACGGCTCATCGAACGCGGCCATGCCTATGAATCGGAAGGCGAAGTTCTGTTCGATACTGCCTCGATGAGTGATTACGGGCAGCTCTCTAAGCGCAATCTTGATGAGCAGCAGGCGGGCGCGCGCGTGGCCGTCGAGGGACACAAGAAAAACCCGGGCGATTTCGTGCTGTGGAAACAGTCGTCGGCCGAAGAGCCCGGCTGGGAAAGCCCCTGGGGAAGGGGGCGCCCCGGCTGGCATATCGAATGCTCGGCCATGTCGGCGGCCTATCTCGGCGAAGTGTTCGACATCCATGGCGGCGGACTGGACCTGATCTTCCCGCACCATGAGAACGAAATCGCCCAGTCGCGCTGCGCGCACGGCACCGACGTCATGGCGAATTACTGGCTGCACAACGGCTTCCTCCAGGTCGAGGGCCGCAAGATGTCGAAGAGCGAGGGCAATTTCGTCACGATCAACGAACTGCTGGAAACCGACAGGTTCGGCGGCCGCAAATGGCCGGGCGAGGTGCTGCGGCTGGCCATGCTGATGACGCATTATCGCGAACCGATCGATTTCAGCGTACGCAAGCTGGAGGAGGCGGAGGCAGTGCTAGACGGCTGGTATCGTGCGGTCGGCGACACTATGGTTTCAGAGATTTCCTGCGCCGATGTGCTGGGCGCGTTGTGCGACGATCTGGGCACTGCAGGTGCGGTGACCGGACTGCACGAATTGCGTGGCGAGGCGGCAAAGGGCAGCCAGGGGGCGCGGGCATGCCTCAAGGCCAGCGCCGCGATGCTCGGACTTCTGGAGCGGACCGAAACCGAGTGGTTTGCCGCGAAAGCGTCCAGTGCCGCGATCGATGCCGATACGATCGCACCGCGCATCGCCGCCCGCCTTGCCTTCATCCGCGATAAGAACTGGGCCGAAGCCGACCGGATCCGCGACGAGTTGCTGGCGCAAGGCATCCAGCTCAAGGACGGCAAAGACCCCGCCACCGGCGAGCGCATAACCACATGGGAGGTGAAGCGATGATCGATCATCTTGGCATAACCGTCGGGAATTTCGATATATCAAAGGCATTCTACGATAAGGCGTTGGCGCCGCTTGGTGCCTCGCTGCTGATGCTGGTTCCGCTCGAACATACCGGCGGCGTGAAGGTGGGCGGCTACGGCCGAGAGCGGCCGACCTTCTGGCTGCATGAGAGCGAAAAGCCCGGGCACCATCAGCACGTTGCCTTTTCCGCCCGTTCGCGCGCCGAAGTCGACGCGTTCCACGAGGCGGCACTTGCAGCCGGCGGGCGCGATAATGGCGCGCCGGGCCTGCGCCCGCACTATCATCCGGACTATTACGGCGCTTTCGTCTTCGATCCCGACGGCAATAATATTGAAGCCGTCTGCCATTTGCCGGAATAGGGCGAAGACAATGATGAGCCTCGACAACAAACCTGTCTATTCCGGCGGTTGCCAATGCGGCGCCGTGCGCTTTCGGGTCGAAGGCGCGCTCGGCGATGCTTCTGTCTGCCACTGCCGCATGTGCCAGAAAGCGGGCGGCAACTTTTTTCTTCCGCTTGTCGCGGTACCGAAGGCAAGGCTTACCTGGACACGTGGCGAGCCGAAACGATTCCAATCGTCGAACCACGTCCTGCGTGGCTTTTGCGGCGAGTGCGGCACACCGTTGACCTATGAGGCACCCGACGGCGTGGCCCTGACAGTTGCGGCTTTTGACGATCCGGCCGGTATCGCGCCGACTGTCCAATGGGGCATCGAGGCGAAGCTGCCTTATGTGGACACAATTGCAGACCTGCCAGGCAAGGACACGATGGCGGACGGGGGCGCCTCGGAATTTCTCGCGACGCTCGTCTCCTACCAGCATCCGGACTACGACACTGAAATCTGGCCGCCGACGAAGGATGAACGCAATGAATAATGGACTGCGCGAACTTTATCCGGAAATCGAGCCCTTCGACAGCGGCATGCTGGAGGTTGGCGATGGCCACCAGATCTACTGGGAGCGCTCCGGTACGCGCGGCGCCAAGCCGGCTGTCTTTTTACATGGTGGTCCCGGCGGTGGCATCTCGCCCAAGCATCGCCGGCTGTTTGATCCCGAACTATATGACGTGATCCTGTTCGATCAACGCGGCTGCGGGCATTCGACGCCGCATGCCGAACTGGAAGCGAACACGACCTGGCATGTCGTCGCCGACATGGAGCGGCTGCGCGAGATGGCGGGTTTCGACAGATGGCTGGTTTTTGGCGGCTCCTGGGGCTCGACCTTGGCCCTGGCTTATGCCCAAACGCATCCCGAACGGGTGAGCGAACTCGTGCTGCGAGGCATCTTCACGCTGCGGCGCGAGGAGATCGACTGGTACTATCAGCGTGGCGCGTCGCAATTCTTCCCGGAAAAATGGGAGCGCTTCGTCGCCCTCATTCCCGAGGAGGAACGCGGGAATCTCGTCACCGCCTATCGCAAGCGCCTGACCAGCGACGATCCGGCCGTGCGCATCGCTGCCGCCAAGGCCTGGAGCCTGTGGGAAGGCGAGACGATTACGCTGCTTCCTGATCCGTCGACCAGCGGCGCCTTCGGCAAGGATGAGTTCGCCGTGGCCTTTGCGCGCATCGAAAATCACTATTTCATCAATGGCGGCTGGATCGAGGATGGCCAACTCATCCGCGACGCCGGCAAGCTGAAGGGTATTCCAGGCGTCATCGTCCAGGGCCGCTACGACATGGCCTGCCCGCCGGCGACCTCATGGGCGCTGCACAAGGCGTGGCCCGAGGCCGAATATCATCTGATCGAGAATGCCGGTCATGCCTATTCCGAGCCAGGCATCCTCGATCGGCTGATCCGGGCAACGGACGGATTTGCGGGGAAGCGATGACTTCGATGACCAAGAGAGAGCGTATTTATCTCTATGATACGACGCTGCGCTGCCCGTCCGCCCGCAGCCGCGAAGCGGGCGAGGACGGACAAACCAAGAAAGCCGTCGCGAGGTTCGAAACAAGGTAATGACCAAGAGAGAGCGTATTTATCTCTATGATACGACGCTGCGCGACGGCCAGCAGACGCCGGGCGTCGATTTTTCGCTCGACGACAAGATCGCTGTCGCCAGTATGCTGGACGAATTCGGTCTCGACTATGTCGAAGGTGGATATCCCGGCGCCAACCCGACCGACACGGCGTTCTTCGCACGCAAGCGCAGCGAGCGAGCGCGGTTTGCGGCTTTCGGCATGACCAAGCGTGTCGGCATCTCGACCTCGAACGATCCCGGATTGGCAACGCTGCTCCGCTCCGCCTCGGATGCGGTCTGCTTTGTCGCCAAAAGCTGGGACTATCACGTTCGCGTGGCGCTTGGTTGCACGAATGAAGAAAACCTCGAAGCGATTGCGGCGTCCGTCGCGGCCGCCCGCGCCGCCGGCAAGGAGGCGCTTGTCGACTGCGAGCACTTCTTCGATGGCTTCAAGGCAAATCCGGGCTATGCGCTGGCCTGCGCCCGCGCTGCTTACGATGCCGGTGCGCGCTGGGTGGTGCTGTGCGACACCAATGGCGGCACGCAATCTGGCGAAATACGGGCCGTCGTCGCACAGGTGATCGCCGGTGGAATTCCGGGCGAGAATCTCGGCATCCACGCGCATGACGATACGGGTCAGGCGGTTGCCAATTCGCTCGCGGCCGTGGAAGCCGGCGTGCGCCAGATCCAGGGCACGCTGAACGGCATCGGCGAACGTTGCGGCAATGCCAACCTGATCACCATCATTCCGACGCTTATGCAGAAGCCGGCCTTTGCGGAGCGGTTCGAAACCGGCATTTCATTGGAAATGCTTGCCCATATTTCGCGGCTGTCGCGCAGCTTCGACGAGCTTCTGAACCGGGCGCCGGAGCCGCAGGCGCCCTATGTCGGGGCATCCGCTTTCGCCACCAAGGCCGGCATCCATGCGTCGGCATTGGCCAAGGAACCGCAGACCTATGAGCATGTGCCGCCGGAATCGGTCGGCAACCGGCGCAGGGTTATGGTGTCGGACCAGGGGGGAAGGGCGAATTTCATTGCCGAGCTCAAGCGGCGCGGCATCGACGTGCCGAAGGATGGCGGCCGGCTCGATGCGCTGATTTCCGTGGTAAAAGAGCGCGAGGCCGAGGGCTATGCCTATGAGGGTGCGGATGCGAGTTTCGAACTGCTCGCCCGCAAGATGCTTCACACGGTTCCGGAGTTCTTTCGCGTCACCAGCTTCCGCTGCATGGTCGAGCGGCGCTTCGACGCCAATGGCGAGTTGAAGACCGTATCGGAGGCGATCGTCAAGGTAAGCATTGACGGCGAGGAGAAAATGTCGGTGGCCGAGGGACGCGGTCCCGTCAACGCCCTCGACATCGCGCTGCGCAAGGACCTTGGCAAGTTTCAGGGCGAGATCGGCGATCTCGAGCTTGCCGACTACAAGGTGCGCATTCTGAACGGAGGAACCGAGGCGGTCACGCGGGTGCTGATCGAATCGCGTGATTCCACCGGCGCGCGCTGGTGGACGGTCGGCGTCTCCAACAACATCATCGATGCGTCGTTCCAGGCGCTGATGGATTCGATCGTCTACAAGCTGATGAAAAACCGCGAACTGGCCGGGCTTGTGGCGGCTGAGTGAACCATCAGCGATCGGCGACGATCTATCAAAAGTTTGAAATGGTGCCGGCTGCGAGCCGCGCTCATACCATGTCGCATGATGACCGACGCACAGACCAGTGATGCAGCCGCGCGCCGCGGATTTGCCTTCGCGCTGCTTTCCTACGTGATGTGGGGGTTCCTGCCTTTTTACATGAAGGCTGTGGACCACATTCCGGCTGTCGAAGTGGTTGCGCATCGCGCGCTCTGGTCGATCCCGATTGCTGGCGCGGTGCTCCTGCTGCTCGGCCGCACCGATATCACAGGGGCATTGCGCTCGCCTCGCACGATGTTGATGGCGATTGTCACTGCCGGCCTGATAACCATGAACTGGGGCATCTACGTCTGGGCGATCGCGGCCGACCGTGCCGTTGAAACGGCGCTCGGCTACTATATCAACCCGCTTATGAGCGTGGTTATGGGCGCGGTGTTGTTGAGAGAGAGGCTAAGCTCTCTACAGATGGCTGCTGTCGGCCTCGCTGGTGTGGCAGTGATCGTCCTGGCAATCGAAGCCCGTGGCCTGCCGTGGGTTTCCCTCAGTCTCGCCTTGACCTTTGCGCTCTATGGTTTTCTGCGCAAGACCCTGCCGATCGGCCCGAGCCAGGGCTTTTTCCTCGAAGTGGCCATCCTCTGCGTGCCGGCGCTCGCCTATATCCTGTGGCTGCAGATGCACGGCACGAGCCATTTCGTGAGTTCGAACCCGTTGGACATCGCGCTTCTGCTCGGCTGTGGCCCGGTCACCGCGGTGCCGCTGCTGCTTTATGCGTTCGGTGCGAAGCTGCTGCGCTATTCGACCATCGGCATCATGCAATATGTCGCGCCGACCATGATATTCGTGATTGCGGTGTTCGTTTTCGACGAACCCTTCAGCAACGCGCGCCTTCTGGCGTTCGGGCTCATCTGGATTGCGCTTGCGCTTTACACGTGGTCGATGTTCTTCGGTCGCCGGCCGGAAACAGCGGTGAGCGACGAAACAACGCCTGTCTGCTGAAGATGCATGGCCGTGGGCCATGGCAGATCAACTACATATTTTCGATGACCGACTCGACACCTTCCGACGGAGCCTTCTCGGCTGCGGCAGCAAGGATCGTCTCGACGATCGCCTCCGCTCGGTCGACGAAGATCGGCCGGACCAGATGGGCGGTGTGAACGAAGCCTTCCGCCTTCATGTGTCCGATCAAGGCCCGCATCGGGTTCCAGAAACCCTCAATGTTGCCGAATACCATCGGCTTGCGATGGTGTCCGAGCTGCGCCCAGGTCATGATCTCGACGATTTCTTCCACCGTGCCGATACCGCCCGGAAGCGCCACGAAAGCGTCCGATTGCTCGAACATCCTGTGCTTTCGCTCGTGCATGTTCTCGGTGATTACGACCTCGGACAAATCACCAAGTGCGTTTTGGCTCGCTTCGCGGTTGATGAGGAAGCGCGGGATTATACCCAGCACGTTGCCGCCGCCGCGCAGCGCACCTTCGGCGACCGCACCCATGATGCCTTTGGTGCCGCCGCCGTAGACAAGCCGCAATCCGGCCTCGGCAATTGCACGCCCAAGCGTGTAGCCGGCCTTCAGGTAGACATCGTTGCGCCCGGGGGAGGAACCGCAATAAACGCAGACTGACCGAATCGGATTCATGGGCTAAATTGGTGATCGCCTGCGCAACTCTGGTCAAGCCTGCCCGGGGCTTTTTCTTGTCGGCACCGGGAAAACAGGCTAGACCGCCTTTAGAGGGCTAATGGGTAGGGAATAATGGCAGGTATCGCAGCGAAGAGCTTGTTGTTTCTGGCTGGCGGCGTAACCGCCGCGGCGGCGACAGCTTATGGATTCGGCGTGTTCGACCCCTATCTTTCGCAGTCCCCGGTCACCGCGACTTCCCTTTCGCAGCCCGCCGAGCCGCAGGCGAGCCCCAGCGCCGGGCAGTTGCCGGATCAGCAGTCCGCCGCCGTGCCTGGGCCCGAACAAGCCGCCACGCCTCAACCCTCTGAGATGGCCGCTGCCACGCCCGACATCACAAAACCTTCCGCCACGTCTGAAGCCAAGACGCCGGCAGCCGCCCCCAAGGTGCTTGCGCCTTCCTTCGACGTCGTCCGCGCGGAATCTGACGGTTCGATCGTCATTGCGGGGCGGGCCGCACCTAACGCCAAGGTGGAGATCGTCATTGGCGCGAAGGTGATCGGCAACGCCGTCGCCGGACCCGAGGGTGATTTTGCCGTTGCGCTCGATACGCCATTGGAGCCGGGCGGGCATCAGATCGTGATCCGCTCCACCACGCCCGACAATGTGGTGGCGACCTCGCCCGAGACCGCGATCGTCTCCATTCCCGAGACGAAGGACGGCCAAGTGCTGGCTCTGGTCGAAAAGCCGGGCGCACCAAGCAAGCTGATTTCGGTGCCCGAGCCCACCCCGCCGAGCGAGGTCGTGTCCGAGTCTCAAGGCACCAAGCCAGCGGAGCCGGCGACGGCTGGGAGCGACAATCAGCCGGCCGATCAGCAAACCGCAGCGGCGGCACAGGCACCCGAAACCGAGAGCGCGCCGGCCGCCATCGCCGGCGAGCCCGCCGTGCGCGTCGAAGCGGTGGAGATCGACGGCCGCAAGATTTTCGTGGCCGGCATCGCCGAGCCGGGGCGCAAAGTGCGTGCCTATGCCAATGAAATCCTGCTTGGCGAAGCGGTCACCTCGCCGGGCGGACGCTTCCTGATCGAAGCCGAGCGCGACCTTCCGGTTGGTGACTATATCGTCCGGGTCGATGCGCTTGAGCCGGATGGTGTCAAGGTGGTCGCGCGCGCGGCCGTACCGTTCGAACGCGAGCCGGGGGAGGCGATTTCCGCCGTGGCGCCGCCCGCATCTGCCGCGCAGGCGCCGGGAGATAAGGCGCAAGCATCACCTTCAACCGATGCTCCAGGCGCCGAAATCGGTGCCAAGGCGCCGTTGCCTGCCGGCTCCGGTGATATTGCCGCGGCGGCACCCGAGGCACTGGCACCGAAGCTTGAGAATGTCGATGGCGCGGTCATCATCCGCCGCGGTGATTCCCTCTGGCGCATCTCACGGCGCGTCTATGGCCTTGGCGTGCGCTATTCGACGATCTATCTCGCCAACCAGCAGCAGATCCGCGACCCGGATTTGATCTGGCCGGGGCAGGTGTTCAAGGTTCCCGAGAAAACGTCCGAGGGCGAAACCGCCAACATGAAGGCGATCGAAGGGCAGGCGACGACGGCGCGGTAGACTTTCGGGTCGGCGCCTGTTGCCGAGAAGGCATTTATCGTTTATCGACGATAAGCGATGAACAAGACCCTTGAAGCTGACGTAGGAAGGTGCGCCAGACCGGCTCATGACGAAGTGGCGGCGCGGTTCGCCGCTTTGTCTCACCCGGCGCGCATAGAAATCCTGCAATATCTGTCGGGCAACCGGTCCTGTTGCTGCAAGGAGGTTGTCGAGCAGTTCGATCTCGCACAATCGACGGTGTCGCAGCATCTGAAGATCCTGGTCGAAGCCGGATTGGTGAAGTTTTCGCCCGAGAAACAGCGTTCGCGCTACGAGCTCGACCGCACCGCCTTGTCCGAACTCTCCACTTCGGTTGAGCGCCTGGTTCAGTCCTGCTGCGCGGCCCGCGAAGAACAATAAGGCATCGAAAATTGGCCTCAAAGACCGTCTCTGCCGATTCCGGCTCGACCTTCAGGACCCTGCGCAATCTGTGGCCCTATATGTGGCCGGCCGATCGCCCCGATCTCAAGGCGCGCGTGGTGTGGGCGACGCTGTTCCTGTTCGTCGCCAAATTCGTCCTGATCGCGGTGCCCTACTTCTTTAAATGGGCGACCAATGCACTCGCCGGTGATCATGCGCCGACGCCGCCCTTGCCGGATTTCCTGCTTGGGCCGGTCATGCTGGTGATTGCCTACAATATCGTGCGCATCATCCAGGTCGGTTTCAACCAGCTGCGCGACGCGCTGTTTGCCCGCGTCGGCCAGCATGCGGTTCGCCAGCTTGCGTTCAAGACCTTCATGCATATGCATGATCTGTCGTTGCGCTTCCATCTGGAGCGCCGCACCGGCGGGCTGTCGCGCATCATCGAGCGCGGCACGAAGGGCATTGAGACGATCGTGCGCTTCACGATCCTGAACTCGGTTCCGACGCTTCTCGAATTCGCGCTGACAGCCCTGATCTTCGCGGTCGCCTATAGCTGGCTCTACGTCCTCGTCGTCGCGGTTACAGTGGTCGTCTATACGTGGTTCACCGTCTGGGCGAGTGACTGGCGCATCGGCATCCGGCGCGAAATGAACGATTCCGATACCGACGCCAATACCAAGGCGATCGATTCGCTTCTGAATTTCGAGACCGTCAAATATTTCAACAATGAGCGGATGGAGGCCGAGCGCTTCGACCGCTCCATGGCACGCTACGAGGTCGCCGCGACCAAGACCTGGACCTCGCTCGGCTGGTTGAATTTCGGTCAGGGCGTCATTTTCGGCATCGGCATGGCCATTGTCATGTGGATGTCGGCTCTGGAGGTCATGGCCGGCACGCAGAACATCGGCGATTTCGTCTTCATCAACGCCATGCTGATGCAGCTTTCGGTGCCATTGAATTTCATCGGTTTCATCTATCGCGAAATCCGACAGGCGTTGACCGATATCGAGCAGATGTTCGACCTGCTCGATGTCAAGCAGGAAGTGGTCGATCGTTCCGGCGCGCAGGCGCTTGCCGTGACCGGCGGCAGCGTCGAATTTCGCGATGTGCGTTTCGCCTATGATTCGGCCCGGCCGATCTTGAAGGGTGTCAGTTTCAAGGTTCCGGCCGGCCGCACCGTTGCCATCGTCGGGCCGTCGGGTGCAGGTAAATCAACGATTTCGCGGCTTCTGTTCCGCTTCTACGATATTCAGGGCGGCGCCATCCTCATAGATGGGCAGGACATCCGCGACGTTACGCAGGAAAGCCTGCGCGCCGCGGTCGGAATGGTTCCGCAGGATACCGTTCTGTTCAACGACACAATCGCCTACAACATTCGCTACGGGCGGCCGACCGCAAGCAAGGACGAAGTGCGCAGGGCTGCCGAACTCGCGCAGATCGGGCCTTTCATCGAGCGGCTGCCCGAAGGCTATAAATCGATGGTCGGTGAGCGTGGCTTGAAGCTTTCCGGTGGCGAAAAGCAGCGTGTGGCAATTGCCCGCACCATCCTCAAGGCGCCGCCGATCCTGATGCTGGACGAAGCGACCTCGGCGCTGGATACGCAAACCGAACAGGAAATCCAGACTGCGCTCGACCTTGTCAGCCGCGGCCGCACGACCATCGTCATCGCCCACCGCCTGTCGACGGTGATCGCCGCCGATGAGATCATCGTGCTGAAGGACGGGCAGATCGCCGAGCGTGGCACGCATCTTTCGCTGCTTGCCGCCAATGGCCTTTATGCTTCCATGTGGGCGCGCCAGCGCGAGGCGACTGAAGCCGAGGAGCGCCTGCGGATTGCCCGCGAATCCGACGAGCTTGGCATCGTCGTGCGCCACCGAATGTCGGAAATCTGAGCGCCTGAACGAGCCGGCGTAGGCAGATGGAAAAATGACGCAGGTTTTTCCACTGCAATGTTGCGTTGCGGCTCGCCCTCGTTTCCGCTAAGCAACCGGCAGCCAGACACGGAGCCGCCCCCGCCCAATGAGCCTTGTCGACACAGTCAGGAATGTCTTCGTGCCGATCCATCGGGAGGGCTACCCCTTTATCGGGGCCTTTGCCGCCGCCACGCTGATCCTGGGCTATTTCTCGACGAGCCTGTTCTGGATCGGTCTGATCCTGACGGCCTGGTGCGCCTATTTCTTCCGTGATCCGCAGCGCGTCACGCCCGTCGATGACCGTTTCGTGGTCAGTCCGGCAGATGGCGTGGTGTCGGCGGTCGGCCCGGCTCTGCCGCCGCGCGAGCTTGGCCTCGGAGACGGCGAGATGATCCGCATCTCGGTATTCATGAACGTGTTTTCCTGCCATGTGAACCGCGCACCCGTGCGTGGCCGCATTGCGCGCATCGAGCATCGCCCCGGAAAATTCCTCAATGCCGAACTCGACAAGGCAAGCAGCGAAAACGAACGCAACGGCCTTGTGATCGAAAGCCCGCACGGCATTGTCGCCGCCGTCCAGATCGCAGGTCTGGTGGCGCGACGCATCGTCTGCTGGGCGCAATCGGGCGGCAACATCTCCGTCGGTGAGCGATTCGGTCTCATCCGCTTCGGCTCGCGGGTGGATGTTTTCCTGCCGGCGGGAGCGTCGGTACGCGTCGCCGTTGGCCAGACGGCGGTCGCCGGCGAGACGATAATCGCCGAATTCGGCGGCGAAGCGGCGACGCCGCTGGTGCGGGTTTCCTGACCGGTGGCCGAGCCGTTCCAGCCCTTCGAACCGCATGGCCACGGTGGGCCGCGCATTCGCGAAATCCCGCTGCGCATGGTGTTGCCCAACCTGATCACCGTGCTTGCCATCTGCGCCGGGCTTTCGGGCATTCGCCTGGCTTTCGAGCATCGTTTCGAAACCGCTGTGACGATGGTGCTGATTGCTGCCTTCCTCGACGGCATCGACGGCCGCATCGCGCGGATGCTCAAGGCAACGTCCAGATTCGGCGCGCAAATGGACTCGCTTGCCGACATCGTCAATTTCGGCGTGGCGCCGGCACTGGTTCTCTACGCGTTCCTGCTTGATCGCGCCGGATCCCCCGGCTGGATCGCGGCCCTGCTGTTTGCCATCGCCTGTGGTCTGAGATTGGCCCGGTTCAACGTTCTCGACGAGGAAGAGCATCCCGTCGGCTGGCAGTCGGAATATTTCGTCGGCGTGCCGGCCCCGGCTGGCGCGGTGGTCGTCATGCTGCCGATCTATCTGGTGTTCATCGGCGCGATCGCGCCGGACCGCACCCTTGGTTTCCTGAGTTCCGTTTTCACGGTGCTTGTCGCATTTCTGCTGGTCAGCCGGCTGCCCGTCTATTCCGGCAAGAAAATCCGCATTCCGGGCGACAGGGTGCTGCCTTTGATCCTTGGCGTCGCTTTCTTCATCCTGCTGCTCGTCACCTATCCTTGGCAGACGCTGTCGATTTCAGCCCTCGCTTACATGATCTTCCTGCCGCTGAGCGCGCGGGCCTATTCGCGCCGCGCCAAGATCGAGGAAGAAAAGGCGACAATGCCGGACGCGCAGTAGTCCCGTTCAGGCGGCCGCCTCCGTCCCGAGCTGTTCCATCACCATCCGGCGCGCCGTGACATAGTCGGTCTTGCCCGACCCGAGGGTCGGAATCGCATCGACCTTGACTATGTCGTGCGGCACCATCAGCTCGCTCGCGCCAGACAGCCTGCCGAACTGCCTGATCAGGGAGATGTCGGCATCGGCGGCGGTGGTGAGAAGGGCGATCCGCTCGCCTTTGCGCTTGTCAGGCAAGGCTACGACCGCATGGCTCTCCTCCGGCCAGAGCGAGTGAACGAGCATCTCCACCGCTCCGAGTGAAATCATCTCGCCGGCGATTTTCGCGAAGCGCTTCGCCCGCCCACGTATCGTCAGGTAGCCTTCGCGGTCGGTCGAAACGACGTCGCCGCTGTCGTGCCAGCTATCCCCAAGTGGCTGCAGGATGCCGGGCTTCTCTGCCGTCATGTAGCCCATCATCAGATTGGGACCCTGGAGCAGCAGCCGGCCGCCTTCGCGGATCCCTTTGATGGGTTCCAGGCGAACGCGTATGCCGGGCAAGGGGCGCCCGGCCGTTCCCTCGCGGCCATGCGTGGCCGTATTGACCGACACCACGGGTGCAGCTTCGGTCAACCCGTAGCCCTCGATAATCTCGACGCCGAAGCACTCGCGCCATATGCGCCGTGTTTCCGCTCTCACCGGCTCCACGCCGGCCACGGCGAAACGCAGGCCGGCGAAATCGCCGTCCTTGGCGGCTCGCGCATAGGCGGCAAGGAAGGTGTCTGTGCCGAACATGACCGTCGGCTGGATCTTGGCCGCGATCTCAGGAATGAGCTTGGTATGCAACGGCGAGGGATAGAGGAAAAGCCGCACGCCGGTCAGCAGCGGCAGCAAAGTGCCTCCGGTCAGCCCGAAGGAGTGGAAGGCCGGCAGCACGTTGAGAAGCTTGTCGTCAGGACCGAAGGCGATGCGCGCCTCTACTTGCATGGCGTTGGCGACAAGGTTGCGGCTGGAGAGGACCACCGCTTTCGGATTCCCTTCCGAACCTGAGGTGAACAGGATCACGGCTGGGCTGGCGGCATTCTGCGCAAGAATGGGCCGACGCCAGGAAACCAGGGCCGCGAGTCTGTCGAATATGGTAATGGATTGCCGCAGATCCTCCAGCCAGATGAATTTCGCGCCACCCTTTTCGGCAGCCTCGACAATGGCGGCAAGATCGCCTTTCTGCACGAAGGCTCGAGACGAGACGACGGTCCGGATCACTGCGGTCCGCACGGCGGAAGTGACGCTGGCCGGGCCTGTTTTGTGATTGATCATCGCCGTCACCCGGCTGCCGGAAGCGAGGCCGAGCAGCGTCAGCACCATGGCGTTGCTGTTGGGCAAAAGCACGCCAACGGCTTCGGCAGGCGCGGTAAGCGAGGCGAATCGCTGGCCGAGTATGCGTGCGCTGACGAACAGCCGCCTGTAGCTCAAAATCCCATCGATTGGATCTTCGACGATTGGATGCCACGGCTTGAAGCGGCTCGCTGCATCGCGGACTGCCAGAAACAGGCTGCGGTCCGGGTCGGTGGCGGCAAGCCGCGCCTCGGCCAGGCGGTCGAACAATGCGTTGGAAGGGCGGGAATCCGGACGCTCCATAAGCTGCTGGATGGTCATCGGCTCGAGCACGCTGATCGACAGCCCGGGAAACAAACTGCGTGGCGCTTTCGTGACCGGACTGAGCGAAAAGGGCAGATGCCGCGCGCCGCCGATGAAAATAGGGACGATCTTGGCATCGGCCTGCACTGCCATGCGCGCCACGGCGCGGAACAGCCGGTAGGACTTCACATCCGGTTCGACATTGTCGGGCAGGTAGACGGCAAGGCGGCCGCCGCCTTTCAGGAAGCGCACCAGCCGGCGGCTGAGAAAGACATGCTTGGCGTTGAAGGCGATCGTGCGGGCAAGCACGCGCCAGGGTTCCAGCCAGGGTGATTTTGCCGAAGCCTCGTCAAGGATGTGCAGCGTGTCGTCCGGCAGCAGGGCCAGCATCAGCGCCGGATCAAGGCGCGACTGGTGGGTAACTGCATAGATGACCGGGGCTGCTACCTTGCGCGCGTCTCGCATCCGCCAGTCGTGAATCCGGTAGACAAGCTTCAGCGGCACATAGAGCAGTGCCTGTCGAGCACTGATGCCTAGCCGAAGCATCTGCAGGATCGCCATCGCCGCATAAGCGGCAGCCATTACAAGCGCGATCGTAACGATCAGGACCATGCCGCACTCCCAACGTTGCTGTTGTCACGGTTTTTGCGGCCGTTTCGAAGAGGAGAAATTAGACGAAGCAACGCGTACGTCAATGAGGCGTTCGCCACATTGCGATAACGCTGTGTCCGGCAAAGAAGAAGCCGGCCATTTGGCCGGCTTGGAGTAAAGGGACGGGCGGGGGGCCGGGCTTGGGGGACGTGCCCGTCCTCACACTCAAATGCATGAAGGGTCGGAAGGTTCCATCACTTGCGTAAACTATTGCAATCGGGCGGTTTTCCTACGGAAATGCTCCGCGGCGATAATGACCAGGCCCGCACCGATGATCAGCGCCGCTCCAAGGAAGACTTCGCGGCGGGGAATGTCGCCCCAGATGGCGAAGCCGAGCCCGAATGCCCAAACCAGCGAAGTATATTCGAACGGCGCGATCACGGAAACCGGCGCACGTTTCATGCCTTCGAACAGGGCGAACTGGGCGATACCGCCGAGAACGCCGACGCCAACCAGCAGCAGCGTCTGCTTCCAGTCGGGCATCTGCCACAGAACGAGCAGGGGTGTGCCGGCTATGACAAGGAAGAAGGCGTTGTTGAGAACGAGTTGCACCAGGGTTTGCTCCTGAAGAGCGATCTTGCGCATCAGAACGATCGACAGGGCCCAGAGGAATGCCGCCATGAGGACCATCGCAACCGGCAAAGTGATGCCGAATGTGGCCGGGTCGCAGGCGATGAATACCCCGGCGAATCCGAGGAGCACCGCCAGCCATCTGATCAGCGGCACCTGCTCGCCAAGTATGACGATGGACAGAATGGTGATGATGACCGGTGCCGCGAAATAGATCGTCGTCAGCTCGGCAAGCTGCAGATATCGGGCGGCGCTGTAGAAGCAAAGCCAGGCGGCCAGGATAAGAAAGCTGCGCAACAGCATCGGTTTGACGATGGGCGAACGTGCAGAAGCCGCAAGGACCTTGTGGCCGCCGATGAGCACGCAACCGCCGAGGATGACGGCGCTACGGAAGAATAGCACCTGCCAGACGGTGAGGCTTGCCACCAGCAGTTTGATCGCGGCGTCCTGCATGGAAAACAACAGATAGGCTACGCCGGTCAGCAGGATGCCGGCGTAGATGTTTTCACGCGCGTCGAGAGCAACGGCACTGGCCATACCGAATACCTGCGGCAACAGCGGATGAGCAAATTATCAACGGTTTTGCTCGTCCGCCGCCCACTGGCTGGTTTGGCGCGATCAAGCGAGCACCACTATAAGGTGCGGGCACATCGTCAGGCTACGCCAGCCGCGCGAAGCCGTTGGCGCAGGCGGTTACCATCTGTGATATTACTGCCATGGACGCGAAAGCTGATGCCGACAGGGAGGTTGCCATGGACGCAGCGGAACTGAAGCGATTGCAGACACCATTGAAGGAAGCTTATCGCGACGATGCCGCACGCGCGCTCATCACGCTTCGCGCCAGGGGATCGGTCGATGATGAGGCAATCGCCTGCAAGGTCGAAACGGGCCGTGCGGTCGCTGTCGCCGGCTTGCATCCGGCGACCGGCGGCACCGGGCTTCAGCTATGCTCCGGAGACATGCTTCTTGAGGCGCTTGTCGCCTGCGCGGGGGTGACGCTCAAGGCTGTTGCCACGGCGCTGGAGTTCCGGCTCGGCGGTTGCACGGTCGAGGCTGAGGGTGATCTCGATTTTCGCGGTACACTGGGCGTAGTGAAGGATGCGCCGGTCGGGTTTCGTGCGATCCGGCTATCCTTCGATCTCGATACGGACGAACCGCAGGACCGCATCGATACATTGCTGAAACTTACCGAGCGCTATTGCGTGGTGTTTCAGACCCTGAATGTCAGGCCCGACTTGTCGGTGAACGCTGAGGTGCGCCGAAAGATCGCCCGGATGTGACCAGCCGGGCGATTCGGCTTGGAGCTATTCGGGATAGCTAATTGACGGCGAAGCAGTAAAACAGGCCGTCGCCTCCGGTGCCCTGGAGCGCTTCCTGGCTGCAGCCGCCGCGCGATGCATGTGAGGAGTTCCACGATTTTGCAGCCGCTGAATCGTCGAGTCCCATGCGGTCATGGTGCCCCACCATCGCAGCACCTTCGGTGCCGTTCATGGTCCAGTCGCCGCAGGTCTGCTCAGCCTTGGTGCCATCCGGCATCGTTCCGGTCAAAATATCGTGCCGGTTAGGCTCATCGCCGCGGCCATTGACCGTCATGCCCTTCTCGTCCAGCGCGGTCTGCTTGGTGATGCCATTGGCATCGCTGTGCAGCGAGGCCACATCGTCGGCGATCTTCTCGCCTTTGGCATTGAACCATGGTCCGCTGCCGATCCGATCCTTGGCGTCGGTGTCGCTGGTCGAGAGATAGGCGTGCCAGGTCTTGCCGCTGCTGCCGGCGGCCTCGGCGAGTTTCTGGCATTGGGCGTCGGCGCCCTCAAGGCCGCCGAGGTTGGCACCTTTGCCGAGCCCCTGGCTGGTGACGAAGAAGCTCATCGAGGTGTCTTGCGCGCTGGCCGCCGAAAGAGCGGCAGCTAAGCCGGCGACTGTCAGAAATGCGAGGCGTATCATGGTTTTCCTCCGATTGGCCCACCCGGAGGAAGACTAGGGTGGCAGGGAAATCGCCGCCAATCACAACGCCGTGTTGGAAGGCTTTAGCGGATTTCTGCTCAGGATTGTTATTCCGGCATACGGTAGGAAACCCAGCGACCGTGTTTCGCCAGATAGATTTTGCCGGTTTCGCTCAGTTCGGGGCTTGCCAGCGGCAGGATCTTTTCCGCGATCTCGGCGGGATGCGGCAAGGTGCTGGGGTCTTCGCCGGGAACGGCCTGTGCGCGCATGGCGGTTCGCGTCGTGCCGGGATCGACGCAGTTGACGCGCAGCTTGGTGTTCTTGGTCTCATCGGCCCAGGAACGCGCCAGGGCTTCAACCGCGGCTTTCGAGGCAGCATAGGGCGCCCAGAAGGCGCGGGCGGAGTGCGCAGCCCCCGACGAGAGGATGATGGCGCGGCCGGCGTCGGATTGGCGCAGCAGCGGATCGACCGAGCGGATCACCCGCCAGGTGCTGGTGACGTTGACCGCCATGACCTTGTCGAACACCTTCGCCTCGACATGGCCGATGGGTGCGATGACCCCCAGCACGGCGGCATTGGCGACGAGAATGTCGAGCTTGCCCCAACGCTCGTGAATGGCGCCGCCAAGGCGGTCTATCCCTTGCATGTCTGTAAGATCGAGCGGGACGAGCGTGGCTTGACCGCCTGCGGCCTTGATCTCGTCGTCGAGTTCCTCAAGGCCACCGACTGTGCGGGCAACCGCCACCACATGCGCCCCGGCCGCGGCCATCTGCTTGGCGATCTGGTAGCCGATGCCGCGCGACGCGCCGGTAACGAGCGCAACGCGCCCCGAAAGGTCAGGAATGTCAGGCATTATGATCCGCTTCCGGCCAGCAGTGACAAGGTGCGCACATTGTCTGTGCCTTCGGCGTCGACGAGTCGCGTCGGATATTGTGCACTGAAGCAGGCATCGCAAAATTGCGGCTGCTCGCTGTCCCGTCTTGCCTCTCCGACCGCACGATATAGCCCATCGAGCGAGAGGAAGCCGAGCGAATCGACGCGAATGAAGTCAGCCATTTCTTCCACAGACATGCGCGAGGCGAGCAATTTCGCCGTCTCGGGCGTATCGACGCCGTAAAAACATGCCGAGCGCGTCGGCGGGGAGGCGATGCGCATATGCACTTCTCGGGCACCCGCGTCTCGCACCATCTGCACGATCTTCTGGCTGGTGGTGCCGCGAACGATCGAGTCATCGACGAGCACGACCCGCTTTCCTTCGATCATGCGGCGGTTGGCGTTGTGCTTCAGCTTCACGCCCATATGCCGGATGGAATCCGTCGGCTGGATGAAGGTGCGGCCGACATAGTGGTTGCGGATGATGCCGAGCTCGAAGGGCAGGCCGGCCTGCTGGGCAAAGCCGATGGCCGCCGGCGTGCCGGAATCGGGTACCGGCACGACGATGTCGGCATCGACCGGGTTTTCCAGCGCCAGTTCCATGCCGATGCGCTTGCGCACGTCATAGACATTGCGTCCTTCGACCGTGGAATCGGGACGGGCGAAATAGACATATTCAAAGACGCAGAAACGCGATTTCTGCGGCTCGAATGGAAAGATGCTTTCGATGCCCTTCGTCGTCACCACCACCATCTCGCCAGGCTTGATGTCGCGCACGAAGCGCGCGCCGATAATGTCGAGCGCGCAGGTTTCGGAAGCGAGGATCCAGGCGCCGTCGAGATCGCCGAGCACCAGCGGGCGGATGCCGAGCGGATCGCGGCAGCCGATCATCTTCTTGGAGGTGAGCGCCACCAGCGAAAACGCGCCCTCCAGCGTGCGCACCGCTTCAATGAAGCGCGAATTCAAATCCTTCTCGCGGCTGGTGGCGACGAGATGCAGGATTGTTTCGGTATCCGAAGTCGACGAGAAGATCGCGCCCTGCTTCTGCAGCGTACGCTGCACCGTCATGGCGTTGGTGATGTTGCCGTTGTGGGCGATGGCGAAACCGCCGTCTGAAAATTCGGCAAACAGCGGCTGGACATTGCGCAGCCCCGAGCCGCCGGTGGTGGCGTAGCGGGTGTGGCCGATGGCGCGATTGCCCTTGAGGCTGTCGAGCACCCTTGGCTTGGTGAACGTATCGCCGATCAGGCCGACATGACGCTCGACATGGAACTGGCTGCCGTCATAGGAGACGATGCCGGCCGCTTCCTGGCCGCGATGCTGGAGCGCATGCAGGCCGAGCGTCACGATTGCGGCGGCGTCCTGCCGGCCGAATATGCCGAACACGCCGCATTCGTCGTGGAAATGATCGTCGGCCTCGCCTAGCAAGGTGTCGTCGACATGTGCCATCGGGCAGCCTCTTGTCAGAAAGCCATCATATAGGATGGACGCACGCGCGGCGCCACCGTCAATTGTTCGCCGGCGGCACTTCTGCGGGCGGTGCCGTTTCGGACGGCTGGGTTTCGGTGCCGGCCTGCGGCGTCGTGTCCGGCTGCAGCCGCTTGAGGATCGAGTTTTCGGGATCGTCAGGCAGGAAGCTTTCCAATTTCGTGCCGACGCTTTCGAGAAGCGGCTTCGATTTGGCGTTGGCGATCCAGGCTGGCGGGTTGGTGCCGACGAGCCAATTGAAGAACAGCAGGCCGACCGCCACGACCAGGATGCCGCGCGCCGCGCCATAAAGGAAGCCGAGCGTACGGTCGAGCGCGCCCACGCGCGAATCGATGATGAAGTCGGCGATCTTCATGGTGATGACGGTAACGACGATCAGCGCGATAATGAAGACGATGCCGGCGGCCGCTCCCATCGCCAGCTTTTCGTTGTCGATATAAGGGGTCACATAGGGCAGCACTGCCGGATAGAACAGATAAGCCGCCACCGCTGCGGCGATCCACGACGCGATGGAGAGGATTTCGCGGGAAAAGCCGCGCACCATGGCAAGCATGGCCGAAACCAGCGTGAAGCCGACGAGAATTCCGTCAAGCAGCGTAATCGGCATGTCGTTCCCACTCCATCTGGCGGTTTCCGCCTTGCCGTCCCCGGTGGCGGGAGCGGCTCAGTCGTCGGCATTTCGGCGCAGCGACCCGGCAATTCGTACCACAAGGTCGGTGAGCGTCGCCGGCTGAAAGGCGCCGGACCCGATTCCGCCCGTGATCTCCTCGCTGCCTTTTGGCAGAACCGCCTGTCCAAAACCCAGTTTTTCGGCTTCCTTGAGCCGCTGTTGCGCATGCGCAACCGGCCTTATGGCCCCCGAAAGGCTGATTTCGCCGAAATAGACGCAATCAGCCGGAAGGGCAAGGCCGGTGAGCGACGAAACCAGAGCGGCGGCAACGGCGAGATCCGCGGCGGGTTCGGAGATGCGATAGCCGCCGGCGACGTTCAGATAGACGTCATGGGTGGCGAAGCGCACGCCGCAATGGGCCTCCAGAACCGCGAGCACCATGGCAAGCCGCGGCTGATCCCAGCCGACGACGGCGCGGCGCGGCGTGCCGAGCGGGGAGGGGGCGACCAGCGCCTGGATTTCGACCAGCACCGGCCTTGTGCCTTCCATGCCGGCAAAAACCGCGGCTCCCGGCGATTTGGCATGCCGCTCGCCGAGGAAAAGCTCCGACGGGTTGGAAACTTCGCGCAGGCCCTTGTCCGACATTTCGAACACGCCGATCTCGTCGGTCGGGCCGAAACGGTTCTTCACCGTCCGCAGGATGCGATAATGATGCCCGCCTTCGCCTTCGAAATAGAGGACCGCGTCGACCATGTGCTCGACGACACGTGGCCCGGCGATCTGGCCCTCCTTGGTGACATGGCCGACCAGCACCACCGCCGCACCGGTGGATTTGGCATAGCGGATCAGGGCCTGCGCCGACGAGCGCACTTGTGTAACGGTGCCTGGCGCCGAATCCGCAAGGTCGGTCCACAGCGTCTGGATCGAATCGAGAATGACGAGGTCGGGTCGCTTGCCTTCGGCAATCGTCGCCAGAATGTCCTCGACATTGGTTTCGGCCGCCAGTTCAACGGCCGATTGGGCGGCGCCCAGCCGTTGGGCCCGCAACCTGATCTGCGCGACGGCCTCTTCGCCGGATACGTAGACGATGCGATGACCCCGGTTGGCAAGCGCTGCGGCCGCCTGGGTGAGCAGCGTGGATTTGCCGATGCCCGGATCGCCGCCGACCAGAATGGCGGAGCCGCGAACGAAGCCGCCGCCGGTGGCGCGGTCCAGTTCGCCGATGCCGCTGGCGATGCGCGGCGCGTCTTCGATCTCGCCGGACAAGCTGGTGAGTACCACCGGCCGGCCCTTTCGGGCGCTACGGGTTGCAGCCGGACCGCTGCCGATGCCGCCCGAAGTGCCTTCCTCGATCAGCGTGTTCCACTCGCCGCAGGCGTCGCACTTGCCCGCCCAGCGCGTGTGGACCGTGCCGCAATTCTGGCAGATGAACTGGATGCGGGTTTTAGCCACGGCTCATCCGTCCCGCCCGGTATCAGCCAAAAGGAGCCAGAGGAAAGAGGATAGCGCAAACACGAGACGCCTATTCAATCCGCTCAGGCAGATGGTGTTCTTCCGCCAGGTCGAAGAAGCGGGTGAATTCGCCCTGGAAGCCCAATGAGACAGTGCCGGTCGGGCCATGGCGCTGCTTGGCGATGATCACCTCGGCCTTGCCGGCCGCCTCGGCCATCTCTGTTTCCCATTTGAGGTGTTCTTCACTGCCGAGCTTTGGTTCGCGGTTCTTCAGATAATATTCCTCGCGATAGACGAAGATCACCACGTCGGCATCCTGCTCGATCGAGCCGGATTCGCGCAGGTCGGAGAGTTGCGGGCGCTTGTCGTCGCGATTTTCGACCTGACGCGAAAGCTGCGACAGTGCGATGATCGGCACCGAAAGCTCCTTGGCCAGCGCCTTCAAGCCCGTGGTGATCTCGGTCACTTCCTGCACGCGGTTTTGCGAGGCTTTGGCCGATGAGCCCTGCATGAGCTGAATATAGTCGATTACGATGACGTCGAGGCCGCGCTGGCGCTTCAGCCGGCGGGCGCGGGCAGCAAGCTGCGCGATCGAAATGCCGCCGGTCGAATCGATAAACAGCGGTATCTTCTGCATCATCTGCGAGCAGCCCACCAGCTTCTCGAAGTCGTGCTCGGTGATTTCACCGCGCCTGATCTTCGACGATGGAATTTCCGTCTGCTCGGAGATGATACGGGTCGCAAGCTGCTCGGACGACATTTCGAGCGAGAAGAAGCCGACGACGCCGCCATTGGCCGCCTTGAACGAGCCGTCGGCCTGCTGGGCGGGCTCATAGGCGTGGGCGATGTTGAAGGCGATGTTGGTGGCAAGCGAGGTCTTGCCCATGCCTGGACGGCCGGCAAGCACGATAAGATCGGACGATTGCAGGCCGCCCATGCGCTGGTCGAGATCGCGCAGGCCCGTCGCCGTTCCCGAGAGATGGCCGTCTCGCATATAGGCTGCGTTGGCCATGTCGACGGCGGTCTTCAGCGCGTCGGTGAAGCTCTCGAAGCCGCCGTCATAGCGGCCGGTCTCGGCAAGCTCGAACAGGCGGCGCTCGGCATCCTCGATCTGCTGCTGCGGCGCCATATCGACCGGCGCGTCATAGGCGATATTGACCATGTCCTCGCCGACGGTGATCAACGCGCGGCGGGTGGCGAGATCGTAGATGGCGCGGCCATAGTCGGCAGCGTTGATGACGGTAACGGCTTCGGCCGCAAGGCGCGCGAGATAGTGCGCGACCGTCATGTCGCCGACCTTCTCCTCCGCAGGCAGGAAGGTCTTGATCGTCACCGGATTGGCCATCTTGCCCATGCGGATGAGCTCGCCGGCGACCTCGAAGATCTTGCGGTGCAGCGGTTCGTAGAAATGCGAGGCTTTGAGGAAATCCGAAACGCGATAGAAGGCGTCATTGTTGACGAGGATCGCGCCGAGCAGTGCCTGTTCCGCCTCGATATTGTTGGGCGCTTCGCGATAAAGCGGTGTCTCGGCGACGCTGAATTTTCGTGCTGCCTCTGCCATGACGTCCCTGATGCCTGTCCAGCCACTGCGCTATCAGACGCAGCCGCCGGCCGTAGTAACTATCGCGGCATGATGCCCATGATTCACAGCTCGGTGAGGTCGTCCACAGATCAGTTGAACGGGCCGGTGAATCCGGATTGACGCGAATCACGGAATCATAGCGCGGCCCGCCAGGAAGGGCATCCTCAAGCGGTGCGCGGCCCGAAAAGAATGATCGAAGCGCCGATGACGCAGATCGTGGCGCCGACAACGTCCCAGCGATCGGGGCGTACGCCTTCGACAAGCCACAGCCAGGCCAGCGAGGCTCCGATGTAGATGCCGCCATAAGCGGCATAGGCGCGGCCTGCGTCGGAGGACTCGGCGAAAGTCAGAAGCCAGCCGAACAGTATGAGCAAGCCGATGCCCGGAATCAGCCAAAGCGCCGATTTTTCGAGCCGCAACCATGCCCAGAAGGTGAAGCAGCCGGCAATTTCACAGAGCGCGGCGGCGAAGAATATCGGAATGCTCATAGGGTAAGGACTTTGCTGAAATGGACACCGCCCTTCCGTAGCTTCGTGGAACAGCTTGGGGAAGGGCGGCGGATTGTCGGCGCCGAAAAACGCTAGCTTATTTGCCTTTTTCGGAAATCCGCTTTTGCGCGCGCTGCTTGCGGGCAGGTTGCGCTCGCGGCTCATGTGCGGCCTCGTGCATGGCAAGCGTCTTTTCGCATTTGCCGATATAGTCGCGGGTCAGCGGCACGATATCGTTGCGGCGGGTTAGCTGGATCTGGAAAACCATCAGGTCCTGCCAGCGGAACGCCGCTTCGGAGCCCGCCAGGTAGAATTCCCACATGCGGCAGAAACGCTCGTCGTAGATCTCCTTGGCGCGTTCGCGGTTGGCCATGAAACGCGCTCGCCAGTTCTTCAGCGTCTCCGCATAGTGCAGCCGCAGAATTTCGATATCAGCGACCATCAGTCCGGATTTTTCGATCACCGGCAGCACCTCGGAAAGTGCGGGGATGTAGCCACCGGGGAAGATATGCTTGCGAATGAAGGCGTTGGTGGCGCAGGGCGGCCCGCTGCGCCCGATCGAGTGCAGCACCATGACGCCGTCGGGCTTGAGAAGCTGCGCGCATTTTTCGAAGTAAGTGCGGTAGTGATTGACACCGACATGCTCGAACATGCCGACCGAAACGATGCGATCGAAGCGTTCGGTCAGGTTGCGATAGTCGCGAATCTCGAAATGCGCATGGTTGTCGAGCCCTTCGGCGCGCGCGCGGTCGGTTGAAACCGCGTGTTGTTCGGTTGAAAGCGTCACGCCGAGCACCTCAGCCTCGAAGGTTCTCGCCAGATAAAGACCGAGGCCGCCCCAGCCGGAACCTATATCCAGAACGCTCTGGCCCGGCTGCATGCGAAGCTTCGCTGCGATATGCCGCTTCTTGGCAAGCTGCGCTTCTTCGAGCGTCATGTCCGGCCGCTCGAAATAAGCGCAGGAATACTGCATGTCCTCGTCGAGGAAGAGCTTATACATCTCGCCCGAAAGGTCATAATGGCGCTGAACGTTGCGCTTGGAACGCCCGGTCGTGTTCAGCTGATAAAGTCGGCGGAAGGCGCGGCGCATGCCCTCCACGGCCTTGGTCCAGGCTGCCTCGACGGTGCCGTGTGGTCCCATGTTTTCGTAGGCGATGCGCAGAAGACCGAGAATATCGCCCTCGACCACGTCGAGTTCGCCGTCCATGAAGGCTTCCGGCAACGCCAGCATCGGATCGAGCGCGATGGCGCGCGCTGCCCGTTTGGTCCGGATCACCACATGTACGGGATCGCCGCTGCCGTCCCCGAATTGATGATGCCCGCCGTCAGGGCCGGTGATTTTGAGATTGCCGGTCCGAACCAGGCGTTCGACGATGCGTCGCAGCAGGATATTCATGGCGTTGCCCTCAATAAGTTAGAGCGGCATGCCAACGAAAGCCCTCCACGCTTCCATCCGCTCCAGAAATAAGAGTGGCCTATCTTGCGTCAAAGCGCCACGGCTTCAATAGTTCCAGTCGCCATGAAAAAGCCCGGGTGCGTGGCCCGGGCTTTGGTCCAGTTCAATTTTGAACTGTTTATGTCTTAAAGCGTGATCAGGCTTCCTCGCCTTCGGCTTCGTTCGGGTCGAAGAAGTTCTCCGGACGCGCATTCTCGTTGATGTCTTCGCCATAGATGGCTTCCGCCGAATCAAGCTTTTCGCCCTTGGCCTGCCGCTCGGCTTCGTCGGCGGTGCGCGCGATGTTCAGGGTGATCGTGACCTCGACTTCCGGATGCAGCGAAATCGCGACATTGGTCAGGCCGATGGTCTTGATCGGATGATTGAGCTCGACCTGCGTGCGGCTGACGGAAAAGCCTTCGGCGGTGATGATCTCGGCGATATCGCGCGTCGACACCGAGCCGTAGAGCTGGCCGGTTTCGCCGGCGGAGCGCACCACGATAAAGGTCTTGCCGTCCAGGCGCTCGGCGATCTCCTGCGCTTCCGTGCGGCGCTCGCTGTTGCGGGCCTCGAGCTGGGCGCGCTGGCCTTCAAACTTCTTCCTGTTGGCTTCGTTGGCGCGCAGCGCCTTGCCCTGCGGCAAAAGGAAATTGCGGCCGAAGCCGTCCTTGACCTTGACGACGTCGCCCATGTGGCCGAGGCGGGCAATGCGTTCGAGCAGAATGACTTCCATTGTTCTGTTCCTTTCGAAGGTCGCCACGAATGGCGGAAAACAGGCAGGAAGCTAAGGGTGGCGCCAGGCGCCTCGGTCGCTGTCCTGCCGGTGAGGCAGTTAGGGAGCCAATCAGGGGTTCCCAACCCGGGATTTGATGTGCCCGAAACCCGCGCCCGTCGCGGGAAGGGGGGCGGGCGGCGCGCCGCCCGCTTAGCTATTCATGCGCGGCGCGTGGCCGCGCCTCGTTACTTCACCACGTAGGGCAGCAGGCCGAGGAAACGGGCGCGCTTGATCGCCTTGGCGAGCTCGCGCTGCTTCTTCTGGCTGACGGCGGTGATGCGCGACGGCACGATCTTGCCGCGCTCGGAAATGTAGCGCTGCAGAAGCCGCACATCCTTGTAGTCGATCTTCGGCGCATTGGCCCCGGAGAACGGGCAGGTCTTGCGGCGACGATGGAACGGACGCCGGGTCGGGATCTGGTTGATGTCGACCATTATTCTGCTCCTCCTTCAGCGCTTTCGCGCGGACGGCGCGGGCCGCGGTCACCGCGGTCGCCACCACGATCACGATCGCCGAAGCCGCGATTCGGACGGTCGCCGAAGCCGCGGTCACCACGCTCACCGCGCTCTTCGCGCTTCTGCATCATGGCGGAGGGGCCTTCCTCATGGGCTTCGACCTTGACGGTCATGAAGCGCAGAACGTCTTCGGAAAGACTCATCTGCCGTTCCATCTCGTCGAGCGCGGCCGGCGGACAGGTAAGGTCCATCAGCGTGTAGTAGGCCTTGCGGTTTTTCTTGACGCGGTAGGTGAGGGACTTCAGTCCCCAGTTCTCGACCCGGCCGACCGATCCACCATGCGAGGCGATGACACCCTTGTACTGTTCGACAAGCGCGTCGACCTGCTGCTGCGAGAGGTCCTGGCGGGCAAGAAACACATGTTCGTAAAGAGCCATTGTTCTCATGCCTTTCTTCGTTTCCCTGTCCGGTTCCCGGCGGCTAAAGCCTCTGCAACTTCTCTTTGACCCGAAAACGGGGAAGAAAGGCGCATGACGAGACGGTCGAGAGCGGAGACACGGGAGACGGAAGCACATCCGGCTTCGCTACGGCGGTCTTCTTGCGAAAACCTCCGGCCCTCCGTTCAGCCCCCAGCTGGGACCGGCAGATGGGCGGCTCTATACAGTATTCTGGCGAGAAGACAAGGTCCGCGCCAATTGCTTTGCGAACCGATCCTTAACCACCTGACAAGGCTGTGCCGTCGCAAGGGGAGAAATCAAGGATATTTTCATCATGACGGCGCATCAACTCGCTCGATAGGGCAATTTCGGGGGTCAACGATGCTCGTCAAACGCTTCTGGCGTTCGGAAAGCGGCAACTTCGCCATGATGTTTGCCGTGACGCTTCCAGTGGTTCTCACCAGCGTCGGCCTGGCGCTCGATGTCTCCAACCTGATGACGGCCAAATCGAACCTGCAGAACGCGCTGGACGCGGCGGTGCTTGCCGCCTCGCGGCTGTCGGACAGATCCGTTTCCCGACAAGACGCCTTCGACGGCTATTTTGCCGCGAATGTCGAGGGCAGGCATGATCTTGCGAATGCCGAAGCCGATCTGAAGGTGGAGCCGGGCGTAAATTCCATCAGGACCTCGGCCACGGCTCACGCCGACGTGGCGCTGAATTTCGCTTTCATCTTCGGCCAGAGCGCACGCGTATCGGTAACCTCCAGCGCCTATGAATCGACCGCGAAACTAGAAGTAGCCCTCGTGCTCGACAATACGGGCTCGATGGGGGCCAGTAACATGAAGGCGTTGCGGGAAGCGGCGACAAGCCTGATCGAGACGCTCGAAAAGGAGAAAGCCGACAGGCCCGAGCGTGAAATTCGCGCGGCGCTGGTTCCCTTTGTCACCGCAGTGAACATCAAGGGCGAGGGTTTCAAGGAATGGTGGATCGATAAGAGAAGAGTCATACCAAAGGACGACCCCAGCAAGAATGGCGAGAATTTCGCGCGTGACGCCGATGGCAACCGTGTCGGCCACTGGGATCTCTTCCTTAGGCTCAATCCTGACTATCCAACCGCCAACCCCCAGGTTGACTGGAAGGGTTGCGTGGAAGCGCGGCCTTCCAAATTCGATGCGTTCGGTGTGCCGGATATGGCCCATTCACTCAATTTGAATGATACGCCGCCCGATCAGCTGAATGAGTTTCAGATCGACCCGAACGGACCTAAACCGAAATATGAAACGTTGTTCGTGCCTTATTTCGCGCCGGATGAGCCGGGCAATGCCGCCAAGGCTGCCAACAGCGGCAGCGTATACAACAACACTTACCTCCACGATTTGGTGCCGAATGGCACATCGGACAGGGACCGCCAGGAGTCTCTGACCAAATATACGAATGTGAAAGAAAAGCCGACGAAGGAAGTCTACATCAGCACGGTGGCTCCGCTCACCAGTGGCCCGAATTACGCCTGTCCGACGCCGATCGTCCCGCTGACCAGCGACCTTGCCAAGCTCAAGACCGAAATCGGCAAGATGGTCTACTGGAATGGCTCTGGCACTAATGTGTCTGAGGGCCTGGCGTGGGGCTTTCGTGTTCTGTCTCCCGGCGAGCCCTATACGCAGGGCGATCCGTTTGACTCGGAAGAAACCTCGAAGGTGGTCGTGGTTTTCACCGATGGCGAAAATAACGTGTTCGGTGCCTCGGGCGCCAAAATCAACAAATCCGACTACGGCTCATACAATTATCTCGATACGAATCGAATGGGCTCGACCAGTCGCAACCAGGCCCTGACGAACGTCAACACGCTGACCAAGACGATGTGTACGCAGCTGAAGAACCAGAACGTGCGCGTCTTTACCGTGGTGCTTGGGGCCGATACCGCGGCCAACCGGAAGCTCTACAGCGAATGCGCCACCACGCCGGCGAACTACTATCCGACCAAGGACCAGGCTCAGCTCAAGGACGCGTTCAAGAACATCGCCTTCTCAATCTCGCAGCTTTACGTAACGAACTGACCGGCGACGGCAACGTCTGCCGACCCGATCAGATCGTTTCGGGAAGCACCGGCGGTTTCGGGAAGAAGGTTTCGGCACCGTGGTGCTTGCCGAACATCATGTCGTACTGAAGCAGGCGGAAGTCGCGGATTGCCGGATCGATCTTCTTGGCGCGCGACCAGTCAGGCGTCGGGCGGTCATCGGGCGTCACCAGCATGTTGCGATCGATGACGCGGTAGCGCTCGCTCACCGCTCCAAGAAAACCTGTATAATAGGGATGGCTGATGCCGGCCGATCTCAGCACGTGCAGCGGCAGGAAAGACGGGCTGATCGACCCGAGATTCTCGACCGGCCCGTCGCGGTTCGACCAGATGACCAATGGTGTTTCGTGCTGCACGCTCATCTCGGCGAGCGGCGCTTTGCGCTTGGCGACATTTTCCTTCATGAACCCGGTTTCCACATAGGTGGATCCGAGCGGCGGCAGATGGTCGCCGAACATCGCGATGATTGTCGGCCGCGTGCGCTGCTTTGCCCACTCGATCAGACGTGCAAGGCTCTTGTCGCCGTCCGACGCGCCTTCGGCGTAGCTCAGAATCGCATCGTGCGCGGATTTGCTCGGCGCCCCGTCCACCCTATGGGTGGTCTGCGCGTAGCGCCCGGGCTCATAAGGGCCGTGATTCTGCAAGGTCACCGCGAACAGGAAGAACGGCCGGTCGATGCGCTCGGCCTCGCGGATGATCTCTTCGGTCAGAGCTTCGTCCGATACGAGTCGGCCGCGGTTGGCTAGCGGCGGCAGTTCGTCGACCGAAAGAAAGCTGTCGAAGCCGAAGGCCTTGTAGACCGGCGCGCGGTTCCAGAACCAGCCGGAGAAGGGGTGGATGGCCTTCGTTTCATAGCCTTCGCCCTTGAGGAAGGTCGCGAGCGACGGCATCGGACGACGCACATATTGCTGATAGGGAATGCTGCCATAAGGCAGGAAGGCATTGGAAAATCCGGTCAGCGCCTCGAACTCGACATTGGCGGTCATGCCGCCGAACTCAGGCGAAAACACATGGCCGGATTGCAGCGAACGGACATTCGCGATCGGGTCCGGCGTGATCGAAATGCCGGGTAGGCGTGTCGGGTCCCAGAAGGATTCGTTCATCACAATGATGATGTCGGGCCGTTCGGGCGGCAGGACGGGCAAGGCAGCTTCGGGCCGCGCAATTGCCTCGATCGCCTTGGCCGAATAGCCCTGAGGTGCCGAAACCTTGGCCATCGGCACATTGAGGGCAAAGGCGATGGCAAAGCCGTTGCTGCTGTAGTTCTCCTTCTGGTCCCACATCATCGGGATGATCTGCAGCCGGTCGCGCGCCCACGAAAAAGTGGCGTAGTCCATGATCGAGCCGAAAAACAGCAGCGCCGGCAGCGCCACGACAAGGCGCGTCATGCGGCCGCGAAACGACAGCGCCGGAAACCGTCGCCGCCAGAAGCGCCATGCGACGATGAGCAGGACGACCGAGGCCAGGCCGCCGAGCGTGAACAAAACGGCGGTGACCGGGCGCTCGCTTACCAGCAGCGGCATCAGTTCCACGATTTGCCGCGCATATAGAAAGTCGGTCGGATAGAGCGGATCGCCGAGATAAAGTGACTTCTGATGGCCGACAAAGGCCAGGAACAAGGCGAGCGGCGCCACCACCAGCAGCGCGTGATGCGCGCGCCCGAGCAATGCGTCGAGAAAGACGAGCAGAAGCGCAAACAACAGCACGGTCGTCCAGCCGGGGCGGAAAGGCTGCTGGAAGAACAGCAGCGTTTCGGAAAGCGAGCCGCGTACGATGAGTTCGACGGAAAACACCAGGAGGGCCGAAATCAGCAGCGTCAGTGCCGCCGTGCCAGCCGCTCGAAGTGCGATGACCGCGCCTTTGCGGCCATCGCCGGATTGGGCGACGGTAGAGGTATCCTGCGAAGAAGCAGTCGGATTTGCCAACTCAAGACCCTCGAACGCCAAACGGAAACGTCATCTAACTGTCATTTAACCGTCACAAAATCTAGCGCGTGTGGTGAAATTGAGAAGAGGCAGGGTTTTCGAGTGTTTTTTTGAAGCAGGTTGAGTGAGTTGTATGGCCGTGCGGCCTTGACTTCCCGACCGCGCTTGCGCCACACGGCCTCAGTCAGAAACCGGAGCACGATCATGGCCGTCGCATTCACCTTTCCCGGACAGGGCAGCCAGGCCATCGGCATGGGCAAGGATCTGGCGGATGCCTTTCCGCAGGCGCGAGCCGTATTCGAGGAAGTGGACGACGCGCTCGGCGAGAAGCTGTCGCGCCTCATATGGGAAGGACCGGAAGATGTCCTGACGCTGACCGCCAACGCCCAGCCCGCGCTCATGGCCGTCTCGATGGCGGCGATCCGCGCGCTGGAAGCGAGCGGCCTCGTGTTGAAGGACAAGGTGGCCTATGTCGCCGGCCACTCGCTCGGCGAATATTCCGCACTCGCCGCCGCGGGAATGTTTTCGATCGCAGACGCGGCGCGGCTGCTTCGCATTCGCGGCGATGCGATGCAGGCGGCGGTGCCGGTCGGCGAGGGAGCGATGGCGGCGATCATCGGCCTGGAACAAGCGGATGTGGAAGCCGCCTGTGAGGAGGCCGCGCAAGGTTCGGTTTGCCAGATCGCCAACGACAATGGCGGCGGTCAGTTCGTGATCTCCGGTTCAAAGGCGGCAGTTGAGCTGGCGGCAAGGCTCTGCACCGAAAAAGGCGCCAAGCGCGCACTGATGCTCCAGGTGTCGGCTCCCTTCCATTCGGCCCTCATGGCGCCGGCCGCCGAGGCAATGCGCGAAGCGTTGGCCGGCGTGAAGAAGAATGTGCCGTTGGTGCCGGTCGTTTCGAATGTCGCGGTGACGCCGCTGAGCGATCCCGACGAGATCGCCGCCCGGCTCGTCGAGCAGGTGACCGGCCGTGTGCGCTGGCGCGAAACCGTCGAGTGGTTCGGCGCCAACGGAGTCGCCACACTTTATGAAGTAGGTGCGGGAAAGGTGCTGTCGGGGCTTGCCCGCCGCATCAACAAGGAAATCGCGACGGCTGCGGTCAACAGTCCCGCCGATGCCGATGCTGCTGTTGCCGCGCTTGCCTGAACGATCGAGATTGAAGACCCTCCCCGTGGAAGGGTGTGCTCAGGAATGGGAGTCGAAAGATGTTTGATCTGAGCGGCCGCAAGGCGCTTGTGACCGGGGCGACCGGCGGTATTGGCGAGGCGGTGGCGCGTGCGCTGCATGCGCAGGGCGCAACGGTCGGTCTGCATGGGACGCGGGTCGAGAAGCTCGAAGCCCTGGCCGGCGAGCTGGGCGAGCGGGTGAAGATCTTCCCGGCCAACCTGTCGAACCGCGATGAGGTCAAGACGCTCGGCCAGAAGGCGGAAGCCGAACTCGAGGGAGTGGACATACTCGTCAATAATGCCGGCATCACCCGTGACGGGCTGTTCGTGCGCATGTCGGACGCCGATTGGGACGCGGTGCTCGAGGTCAATTTGACCGCCGTGTTCCGGCTGACGCGTGAACTCACCCATCCGATGATGCGCCGCCGCAATGGCCGCATCATCAACATCAGTTCCGTGGTTGGCGTGACAGGAAATCCTGGACAGGCGAATTACTGCGCCTCCAAGGCCGGGCTGATCGGCTTCTCCAAATCGCTCGCCCAGGAAATCGCCACGCGCAATGTGACGGTAAACTGCGTGGCGCCGGGCTTCATCGAATCAGCCATGACCGACAAGCTGAATGACAAGCAGAAAGAAGCGATCATGGCCGCGATTCCCTCGAAGCGCATGGGAACAGGCGATGAGGTTGCGTCCGCAGTCGTCTATCTCGCGTCGAATGAGGCCGCATACGTCACCGGTCAGACCATCCACGTCAACGGCGGCATGGCGATGATCTGAGCCTGCCTTTCCACGGCAGTGGATGAGGCGTTTTCCACATTGGACGGCGGTTGCTTTTCGTGTAATGCCGCCCTTCAAGCGGGGCCGGCAAGCATGTTGCGGCTGCCGTTTGGTTCCTCGAAGGAACATCTTTCAGCTTGATTAGCGGCATTCGTGCGGCTAACGAAGACGGACAAACAAAGGACGAGGATGCCCAAATGAGTGACACCGCAGAACGCGTCAAGAAGATCGTTGTCGAACATCTTGGCGTCGAAGCCGACAAGGTAACGGAAGCGGCGAGCTTCATCGATGATCTGGGCGCCGACAGCCTTGATACGGTTGAACTCGTCATGGCGTTCGAAGAAGAATTCGGCGTGGAAATTCCCGACGATGCTGCCGAAACTATTCTGACGGTCGGCGACGCGGTGAAATACATCGACAAGGCTTCGGCCTGATTTACCGGCCTCCCGTCAGCGTTCTGCGAGTACCATGATGCGGCGTGTCGTCGTCACTGGCATGGGTTTGCTTTCGCCTTTCGGCGTGGGCGTCGAGCATGGCTGGAAGCAGCTATTGTCCGGCATCAGCGCCGCAAAGCGGGTGACCGAGTTCGATGTCGACGATCTGCCTTGCAAGATCGCGCATGTGATTCCGCGTGGCGACGGCAGTGACGGCACGTTCAATCCCGAGGCTTTTCTGGAGCCGAAGGAATTGCGCAAGATCGGCGACTTCATCCTTTACGGGATCGCGGCCGCCGACGAGGCGCTGAGGGATTCCGGCTGGGAGCCGAAGACGCCGCAGGAGCAGTTTGCCACCGGCGTAATGATCGGCTCCGGCATCGGCGGCATCGAGGGCATCGCCGAGAACGCGATGATTCTGCGGGAGCGTGGTCCGCGCCGCATCAGCCCGTTCTTTATTCCCGGCAACATCATCAATCTCGTTTCCGGCCAGGTTTCGATCCGGCACGGACTCAAGGGACCGAACCATGCGGTTGTGACCGCCTGCTCGACCGGCGCCCATGCGATCGGCGATGCGGCGCGGCTGATCATGTTCGGCGATGCCGACGTGATGCTGGCCGGTGGCGCCGAGGCGCCGGTCACGCGTCTTTCGCTGGCCGGCTTTGCCGCCTGCAAGGCGCTTTCCACCGAGCGCAACGACACGCCTCAGCAGGCCTCGCGCCCCTATGATCGCGACCGCGACGGCTTCGTCATGGGCGAGGGCGCCGGCGTTCTGGTTCTGGAAGAATTGGAGCACGCCAAGGCGCGCGGCGCCAAGATCTACGCCGAAATCAGCGGTTACGGGCTGACGGGCGATGCTCATCACATCACCGCGCCCGCTGAGGACGGTGACGGCGCGTTCCGCTGCATGACGGCGGCGCTGAAGCGAGCCAATCTGTCCCCCGGCAACATCGACTACATCAACGCGCACGGCACCTCGACCATGGCCGACACGATCGAACTTGGCGCGGTCGAGCGCCTTGTCGGCAATGCGGTTTCGAAGGTTTCGATGTCTTCGACGAAATCGTCGATCGGCCATCTGTTGGGCGCGGCGGGCGCTGCGGAAGCAATCTTTTCGATCCTCGCTATCCGCGACAACATCGCCCCACCGACCATCAATCTCGACAACCCCGAGCGCGAGACGGCGGTCGACCTTGTGCCGCACAAGCCACGTGCGCGCCAGATCGACGTGGCGCTTTCCAATTCCTTCGGATTCGGCGGAACCAATGCATCGCTGGTTTTCCAGCGCTACAATGGCTGAAACGGGGTTTCGTCGCGAATTTTGCCTTATTCATCCCTAGTTTAGTGGGGATTTGACGCACAGAACACATCGAGGCGCCATGAACGATTCTGTGGGAGAGACATTCGGCACACGCGCCGAAACGCCGAAGCCGATCGTGCCGAAGACTGCCAGCGAAGCCCTGCGGCCGGAAGCCGGAACGCCGCCTCCCGCCCGAAGCCGCTCGCGCGCCTCGCGCAACCAGTTCGTCGTGTTCCTGAATTTCATGCTGTCGCTGGTCATCCTTGTAGTGTTGGCGGCCGGCGCCATCGTCTACCTCGGCAAGCGGGAGTTCGACGGACAAGGCCCGTCGACCACCGACACCACTTTCCTGGTGAAGCCGAATTCGGGCGTTGGGGAGATTGCCGGACAGCTTGAGCGGCGTGGGCTGATCAGCGATGCGCGCGTTTTCCGCCTGGGCGTGGGCGCCTATGGCAACGAATCGACGTTGAAGGCCGGTGAATACGAGATCAAGGCCGGCGCCTCGATGCGCGACATCATGGAACTGCTGAAGAGCGGAAAGTCGGTGATGTATTCGCTGACCATACCCGAGGGACTGACGGTCGAACAGGCATTCCAGCGAATTGCCGAGCATGAGGCGCTAACCGGCGACATGCCGTCGACGTTGCCGCCCGAGGGTAGCCTTGCCGCCGACACCCAGCGCTTCACGCGCGGCGCCACGCGTCAGCAGATCGTCGACAAGATGCTCGCACATCAAAAGGAACTGGTGGAGGAAGTCTGGGCACGGCGCAGCCCCGACCTGCCATTGGCCAGCATCGATGAATTCGTGATCCTTGCATCGATCGTGGAGAAAGAAACGGCGCGCGGCGATGAGCGCTCGCGCGTCGCTGCCGTGTTCCTCAATCGCCTTGAGAAGAATATGCGGCTGCAGTCCGATCCGACCATCATTTACGGTCTCTACGGCGGCAAGGGAAAGCCGACGGATCGTGCGATCTACCGCTCGGACATCGAGAAGCCGACGCCGTACAACACCTATACCATCAACGGTCTGCCGCCGACGCCGATTGCCAATCCAGGCCGCGCTTCGCTGGAGGCGGTCGCCAATCCGTCACGGACCGATGATCTTTATTTCGTCGCCGATGGCACCGGTGGCCACGTCTTCGCCAAGACACTCGAAGAGCACAATGAGAACGTGGCGCGTTGGCGCGCCGTGCAGAAGAAGCAGGCGGAAGAAGCTGAAAAGGCCGCCGCCGGTGCTGGCGAAGCGGGTGAGACGAAGACGAATACCGCCCAATAGCGCATGGTCGCAACGCGGCCGTGCGGGGAAAGACGGATATGAGGGGCGCGCACTTGGCCTTGCAGAGCATGACGGGTTTTTCGCGCGCCGCGGGCGAGCACGAAGGTGCTGCGATCGTCTGGGAACTCAAATCGGTGAACGGCAAGGCGGTCGAGGCGCGACTGCGGCTTCCGCAGGGGCAGGAGCGGCTGGAACAGCCCGTTCGGCAGGCAATTCAGAAGCGATTTCATCGCGGCAACATACAGGCGACGCTGAACGTGGTCCGCGCCGCTGGCCAGAATGTGCTGCCGGTGGTCAACGAGGCGTTTCTTAAGGATCTGGCCGGCCTGGCGCAACGCTTGCAGGAGCAGTTCGGCGCAGCCCCCGCGAGCGCCGACGGGCTGCTGGCGCTGCGCGGCGTGCTTGAGGTGCCGGAAACCAACGAGACCGAGGAAGCGCGGGCAGGTTACGATGCCGCCGTGCTTGGCGTTCTGGATGCCGCTTTGAACGGGTTGAAACAGGCGCGCGAGGCCGAGGGGGCAGCGCTGGAGGTTCTGCTTGCCGGCCAGATCGACGCGATCGAGGCGCTGACGAAGAGAGCCGAAGCCGATCCGTCGCGGGATCCCGCCGTCATTCGTGTTAGAATCGCAGAACAGGTCGCCTTGCTCCTGGACGCATCGGCCAATCTCGATGAGTTGCGGCTGCACCAGGAGGCGGCGTTTCTGGCGACCAAGGCCGATATCCGCGAGGAAATCGATCGACTGAAAACGCATGTCGCCTCAAGCCGATCGCTGCTTGCCGGCGGCGGCGCCATCGGACGCAAGCTTGACTTCCTGGCGCAGGAGTTCAATCGGGAAGCAAACACGCTCTGCTCGAAATCCAATGCGGCAACGGTCACCGCAATCGGCCTGGAACTGAAGGCAGTGGTCGATCAGTTTCGCGAGCAGGTTCAAAATCTGGAGTAACATATGAGCGTCGGCCATCCCGTCATCCGTCGTCGCGGCCTGATGCTGGTTCTTTCCTCGCCTTCGGGCGCGGGAAAATCGACCATCGCACGCAATCTGCTGGAGAGTGATCCCGGCCTGGAACTATCGGTGAGCGTCACCACGCGGGCGCGGCGCGGCAGCGAGATCGAAGGCGTCCACTATCATTTTCGCAGCCAGCGCGAATTCGAGATTCTGCGCGATAACGACGCCTTGCTGGAATGGGCGGAGGTCCACGGCAATTTCTACGCCACGCCGCGCGAGCCGGCTGAAAAAGCGATGGCCGAAGGGCGCGACATGCTGTTCGACATCGATTGGCAGGGGGCCCTGCAACTTAAGGAAAAGCTGCGGGGCGACATCGTTTCGATCTTCATCCTGCCGCCCTCGATGAAGGAGCTGAAGGCTCGGCTGAAGCGTCGTGCCGAGGATTCCGATGAGGTGATCGAAAAGCGGCTGGAGAATGCGCGGGTAGAGATCGAGCAGTGGCGTGAATACAACTACGTTGTCATCAACCACGATCTCAATCAGGCGTTCGATGAGGTGCGCGCTATCGTGACCGCCGAACGTCTGCGCCGTGATCGCCGAGCGGGGCTGTTCGACTTTGTCACCGAATTGCTCGACGAGAAAGTGTGAGCCGGTCGCGTAAGCGGCTGTCGCCCTAAACCGCGTTCGCCAGCGCGACAAATTCGGCGATGTCCAGCGTCTCGGCGCGGCGTGTACCGTCGATTCCGGTGGCTTCCAGCAGGCGCATACCCTCGATCCCCTTCAGGCTCTGCCGGAGCATTTTACGGCGCTGCCCGAAAGCCGCTTCGGTTATGCGCCCGAGCGTGCGCACATCGGCCGGCAGCGGGTTTTCGCGCGGCAGTAGCTGAACAACCGAGGACGTGACCTTGGGAGGTGGCGTGAAGGCTTGGGGCGGCACGTCGAAGGCAATTCGTGCCTCGGTGCGCCAGCCGGCAAGCACGCCGAGCCTGCCATAGGCCTCGCTGCCCGGCCTGGCGACGATGCGCTGGGCGACCTCTTTCTGGAACATCAGCGTCATCGATGCGTAGAACGGGGGCCATACGGGCCCTGTCAGCCAGCGGATCAGCAGCTCGGTGCCGATATTGTAGGGCAGGTTGGCGACGATCTTCACTGGTGCGCCGTTGGCGAGTGTCGCGAAATCGGTCTTCAGTGCATCCCCTGAGATAATTTCGAGGCGGCCGGGATAGTGCGCCGCTATGTCGGCAAGCGCTGCAAGGCAGCGCTCGTCGCGCTCTATCGCGACCACCCGCGCCGCGCCATTGGCGAGCAGGGCGCGGGTGAGCCCGCCGGGACCGGGCCCGACCTCGAGTACGGTCGTCGTGCTCAAGTCGCCGGCGGTGCGGGCGATCTTGCCGGTGAGATTGAGGTCGAGCAGAAAATTCTGGCCGAGCGACTTCTTGGCCTGGAGGCCATGTCGCTCGATCACCTCGCGCAGCGGCGGCAGCCCGTCGAGGCTCATGCCGCGCGGTCTTGGGTGTCGGCGAGGTGCCGGGCGAGCCGGAGCGCGGCAAGCAGGCTGTCGGGCCGGGCGATGCCTTTGCCGGCGATGTCAAACGCGGTGCCGTGGTCCGGTGACGTGCGGATGAAGGGCAGTCCGAGGGTAACGTTGACTGTCTCGTCGAAGGCCAATGCCTTGGCCGGGATCAGTGCCTGATCGTGGTACATGCAGACTGCCGCATCGTAGCCGGCGCGGGCGCGGGCGTGGAACATCGTGTCGGCGGGGAGGGGACCGAAAGCTTCGATGCCTTCGCTGCGCAGGGTCTCCACGGCGGGGCGGATGACAGTATCGTCCTCCCTGCCCATCGCACCGCCTTCGCCCGCATGCGGATTGAGACCGGAAAGGGCAAGTCTCGGCTCGGCGATGCCGAAGCGCGTGCGAAGGTCATGTGCCGTGATGCGAGCGGTGCGGAGGATCAATTCCGTCGTCAATGATGCCGGAACGTCTGCCAGAGGAATATGGATGGTGACCGGCACTGCGCGAAGCTCCGGTCCCGCCAGCATCATGACCGGCATGATATTGCCGCCGATCCTCTGTTCGGCAAGATGAGCGAGATATTCCGTATGACCGGGGAAACGGAATCCCGCATCATAGAGCGGCTTCTTGGCGATCGGTGCGGTGACAACGGCAGCAGCAACACCTGAAAACACATCCGCAACCGCGCGGTCGATCGCCTCGATAGTGCCTGCCGCATTGGCGGTCTCGGGTTTGCCGGGCCCGTCAATGGAGCGGGCAGCGAGCGGAACCACCGGCAGCGCCTCCGCGAAGATGCCTGCAGCCTCAGCCGGAGATGTTTTCTCGATACGGAGATCAGCGCCAATCAGCCGGGCGCGCACCGCGATCAGCGCCGGGTCGGCAAGCAGATAGAATGGCGGCACGCCGCTCTCGGCCCGGGACAGCCATGCCGCAATGGCGATTTCAGGGCCGATCCCCGAAGGATCGCCCGCTGTCAGCGCAAGAGGTCGCGCTTCGCCCTTGCCGCCCACAACAGCTTATCTTTCGACGATGCGGGCTTTTTCCCGCAACTCGGCAATGTATCTCTTGCTCATTTCCTCGCCCTGATCGTCCTTGCTGCCTTCGGACTGGAAAACCATCTTGGCGACCTTGTCATCGGACACTTCGCGCGCGCTGCAGATGCCGATGAATTCGACGCCGCGCTCGGTTTCGCGTACGCCGGTGGCGCCGCCCGTCTTGGTCTTCTTGATCTGGTCAGCCCATTCGGGCGGCAGTTCCGGGGCCAAGACGCGGCCAAGATCGCGCACCGTCACGTCGATCAGACCCTTGGCGAATTGCCGGGTGCTTTCGCAGCCGTTGAAGCGCGCGCGCATTGCCTCGGCTTCACGCTTGCGCTTGCCGATCGAGCCGCGCTCCTTGGCCGGAACGACGAAGATGACCTGCTGCAGCATATATTCGGTGGCGGAAGGCTTGCTGCCGCCCTGTTCGAGCATGCGCCGCACGACATCCTGTTCGCTCATGGTGCCGCCCTGCGCCCGATAGCGCGCCGACAGCGCCTGGTTCCAGCCCATCTGCGCGCCGATGAATCCCTTGAAATGCTCGGCGGTGACGCCTGCCTGCTGCAGCATTCCCGACATCTGCGACGCCGACATCTTGTTGCTGTTGGCAAACCGCTTGAAGGCGTCATCGATCTGCTGATCCGAAATCTTTATGCCAAGACGTTTGATCTCGGCGACCCGCAGCGTCTGTTCGATCATTTCGTCGGCGGCAAGCTTCGTGAGATTGCCCTTGCGGTTCTGAAGCCTCAGAAATGCCGCGCGTCGCTGGATGTCATAGCTGGTGATGGCGACGTTATTGACCACATACTTGATTTCGCTGGCATGGGCTTGCGGCGTTACCGCCGGAACTGCACTCAGGCAGACAAGCACCGCGACGCTCGCGGAAAACAGGTATTTCCTGATCGAAATCATATTATCGATCCTCGTGTCCAATTCCCTGGGGATAACAGCCTCTGGATGCCCATTATATGCGGCGAAAGCATGACTCTGAGCCCCCGTGTCCAAATTCACCGACTAGAAGTTGGAACTTGCCGACCCGAAATCGCCGATCGTGCGGAACGATATGTTGAAGCCGAACGTGCGCTCGTCGTCGTTTCTGGCGCTCTCGATCGGATTCGAGTCGCGCCTGGTCGTCATCGTCAGCGCATAGGAGAAACATTCGTCATCATAGGCGAAGCCGATCGAATCACTGGTCAGCACGCTGGATTCGAAATCGTAGGTAGCCGAGCCGAAGGCCCGCCAGTTCTCGTGGAAGCGCGCGGAACCTCCAACGGTGATCTCATGCCGGTCGGTGGCGAAGCCATAAAGCGGCTGGGCCTGGATGAAGGCATAGCGAGTGGAAACGGAAATCGGGCCGGCGCCGTAGGCCGCCCGCAGTTCCGCCCGCCGCAATTCCAGAGTCTGCTCGTCGAGCCGTGCGCTGGCGGAGGCGGAAAGGCCGAACGGCGCCGAGAACCCGGCAAGACCGACAAAGTCGGACGTGTCCGTCTCAAGCCCCGAGGCCGCCCCGACATTGACCAGATCCGGTGAATCGAAGGAGTTGCGGCCCGCCAGATGGTAGGACTGACCAAAGAGTGCGTTCGTCGTCCAGCCGTTCGCGTAGGCGCCTGAATACTGCAGGCCGATATTGGCTCGCGAGCCGCCCTCGATGCGGTCGTAACCGGAAAACTTGTCGCGCTCGAACAGTGTCGTGGCGTCAAAGACGAAGCTTTGCGCATCCTCGTTCGGGATGCCAAGCGACTCCGCATAGGCCTCGTCCGGACGCGCGAACACCTGTGCCATCGGTTCCAGGATGTGCGAAGCGCTGCTGGAGGAGAACAGAACCGGCCAGCGAAGCTCGAGGCCGGCAGTCGCCATAGCGCGGTAGAAAGCGGATCGCGTGTCCGCCGCAACGCTTTGATGCGAAGCCATGTCGTTGATCGCGTCGACCGACGCCTGGGTTTGGTTGACGTAGGACGCGTCCGACTGGAAGGCCAGCAGCGGGGTCATCACCAGGCCGCCATCGGTGATGAAGGAGCGCTTCCATTCAGCTTCGGCAGTCAAGCGTGTCGAGTTGCCGTCTATGCCGCGAACCCGTTCGACGCCAGAATCTGGAACGAACGGAGTGCTGAAAGCGACGTCCAGTGCCGAGCGGTGGACGGAGCGCGCGTTGACGTCGAAATTGAGCTCTCCGCCGAACACCGGCTCATCCGGCGTGAAGGAATAATCGAATGAGGGCAGGACCCAGGCCTGCTTGTCGTTGCGCGCGTTCGGATCGGTATCCAGATAGTCTTCCTGCACCTGGAACTTCATTGCACGCAGATCGAAATAGTTCCGGTCGTTTAGGCCGGTCAGATAGGTCTCCGAGCGATGGACATATTCGCTGTAGCCGTCGATATCGTAGGTATAGGAGAAATTCTTGTCGGTTTGCGCGAGCACTTTCCAGCCGAAGGCCCAACGCGGGTTGATATTGAAATTGCCCTTGCTGCCGAACATTCCGCGGAAGCGGTTCGGATCGTCGTCTGGCCCTGAATTGACGGTGTTGGCGTTGAAGGCCTCAGGTTGGTTCTGGCGGATGCCGGCGATCTTCAGGCTGTACTCGCCATTGTTGAAGCGCTGGCGCCATTCGGCCTCTCCGAGGAAGCCCTGCTTGGTGTAGCCGGTGCCGGTCACCGTCAGGTCGTAGGTTGGCGAAAGCGCGAAATAGTAGGGAACGGAGATTCCGACCCCGAGCTCCGACTTGGAACTGATGGACGGAAACAGGAAGCCGCTCTTGCGCTTCACCGTCGGATCGGCGATCTCGAAGGCCGGCAGATAGGCAATCGGGAAGCCAAAGAACTCGAAGCGCGACTTTTCGAATCGCACCGTCTTTTCCTTGCCGTCCCAGATGATCTTTCTTGCCTTGATGCGCCAGATCGGCGCCTTGTCGGGCTTTGCCTCGCAGGGGGCGCAGGCGGTGTAGACGCCGTTGTTGAAGGTGGTGAGCACGCCGCCGCGACGGTCGGCGCTTTCGGCCGCGAAATAGGTCTTGTCGACGGTTTCGACCCGCAATGCATTGACGAAGCCGTTGGCAAAGTCGTCGGTAATGTCGATTTCGTCGGAGTAGATCTTGGTGCCGCTGCTATCGATGATCTCGACATTGCCGCTTGCGATCAGGCGTGAGGTCTTGCGGTCGTAAGCCACGCGCTGCGCCACCAGCCGGTTGCCGCCATAGTCGATCTGCACGCCGCCGACTGCCGTGACCGTGTTCTGATCGTTGTCGTAAACCAGCGTGTCGGCTTCGAGCAGCATCTGAGAGCCGGCCGGCACGCTCTCGGCGAGGTCGCCCACTTCCTGCCCGAATGCGAACGGCACGGGCGCTGCGCAGGCAAACAGGCAAGCCAAGGCGGTCGCGCCATAAAGGCGCGTCACCCGTGCCGATTTGCGGGCTGATATCACTGCGGCCCCCACTTACCCGTCTTCCCTATATAGCAGGAATGTCACCCCGAAAAACATCGCCACGATCACCGGAAGCCAGGCCGCCACAAAAGGTGGAACGAATCCGGCATTCCCGAACGCTTTGACGAGAACAGAAACGACATAAAGCAGAAAGCCCGCAAGGACGCCACCCAGAATCATTGTCGACGACTGTCCCATCCGCGCAAAGCGCATCGAGACGGTGGCGGCGATAAGCGTCATTGCGACAAGAAGCAACGGCAATGCCACCAGAGAATGGAATTGCATGGCGAAGGCGTTGGCGCTGAGCCCGAACGAGCGGGCGACCTCGATCTTGCCGGGCAGGTCGAAAAACGGGATCGTTTCCGGCCTTGCGAGCCGTTCCTGCACGAATTCCGGCTTCAGGTTGGTGGCGATCCGGTCGCTGTCGAGAGTTTCCGGCCGGCTGCCCTCACGGAAGCGCCTGACCTCGGTAAGCTCCCAGTACCCATCGCGCAGAACGGCACGTTTGGCATCCTTGCGCTCGGCGATGTCGCCAGCCTCGTCAAGCTCGAAAAACACCGCGTCGGAGAGTTCGAGCCCGCCGTTGAGAACCGCGCGTGCGCCGATGATCGTGTCTGTCGTGTCGGTCTTCTGGCGAATCCAGGGCGCCGAAAAAGCGGAGACGGCGTTGGACGTGCCGGAGCGGATATCCGTTTCGAGGTATTCGGAGCGCATCAGCCCCCAGGCGGCGAGCGGATTGAGAATGCCGACGGTCAGCATGCCGAACAGAAGCGCGCCGATGCAGGCCGGCCTCAGGAATTGCCACGCGGAAATGCCGGCCGAGCGGGCGATCACCAGCTCGTATTTGCGGTTGAGCGAGATCAGCGTCGCCATTGCTGCAAAAAGTGCCACGAAGGGGACCGTCTGCTGCATGATCATGGGCACGCGCAGCGCCGAGACGGCGAGCGCGGCGGTGAAGGTGAAGTTCGGTAGGCCCGACGTCCGGCTGGAAAATTCGGTGAAATCGATGAGGAAGACCAGCGCATAAATGCCGACGAAAAACCACGTCGTGATCACCGCGTATCGAAGAAAGAAATAGCGTCCGAGTGTCCAGCCCATCACGCCGCCCCTCGGCCTGCCCCGAAGCGCCGTGTCAGCCAAGGCCAGAAACTTGCGGTACGGAGGGCGAACTGGCGCGTCGCGGCCAGGCGTTCAACCCAGGCGAACGGCAGTTCCATGGTGCGGTTGCTGCGAATAAAGCCGATTGCGACGAGAGAAGCCACTATCGGAACCGCATAGGCCAGCGGCGCAAACAGGGCCGACGTCTGCGCCTGGTTGGTCACGAAGAAACCGAGCCAGCGAACGAAGAGGGCGATGGTGACAGCCGTAAGCAACGGATGAATGCGGCTTTCGCGGTGCGAGCGGGCATCACCGGCAACCGCCAGGCCGATAAGGGCAAAAACCAGCGGATAGACCCATTCGGTGAAGCGCCGGTGCAGCTCGGCCCGGAAGGATTGGGGCTTGGCCTGATAAAGTTTGTCGTTCGGATCGGGGTTTATCAGATAGGCGATCGTCCGGTCCTTCGGGAACATGGTGATTTCGTCGGCGGCGGAGGAGAACGCCGAAAGATCGAAGGCATAGGATGTGAAGCGGATGACGGAGATGTCGCCGCCCGGCGTTTCGCGATGGACCACTCCGTCGGCCATCACCAGCACGCTGCCTTCCTCTTTCTGAACCACCGCTCCGGTCTTGGCGTAATAGACCAGATCGATGCCTTCCTGGCGGGAATCGGCGACAAAGATGCCGCCGAGCCGGCCATCAGGAAGACGCTTGCCGATCTGTACGAACAGGCCTTCATCGACCTTGCGGAACGTGCCTTCCTGGATGATCAGCGACAGGAGGTCGGCGCGCGCCGCCGCAACGAGCTCACGCCCGCGCTCGCGCGCATAAGGATCGACGCCATTGTCCACCGCAAAGGAAAAAGCGCTGGCCAGAAGCGCCAGAATGATGATCGGACGCGCGACCGTCCATCGCGAATTGCCGGCGGCGCTGATCACCACAAGTTCCGAATCCGTGTTCATCATGCTCAGTGTCTGGGCAACGGCGATGATGAGCGCGAACGGCACTACGATTGGGATGATCGAGGGGAGAATGAGGGTGGCGATCTCGAAGAAGGTCAATGCAGATTGACCGCTGTCGGTAACGAGATCGATGCGCGCCAGCACCTGCGTGGTCCAGACGATGGCGAGCGTCCAGAACAAGGCCGCCACGAAGACTGCGAGCGTTCGGTTGAAAATGTAGCGTTCAACGACCTTCATGCGCCGCGAAATTCCGTTGTTCTGGTCGTTTTGGCGGCCCATGCCACTGCCGACCCCGGCGAAAACTATCGACGCCCCCGCGGCAGCACAACCGGCCCGCTCTGGGTTCCCGATCCGTTTCGGCATTCCGGCGCATGATCGAGTCTCGACAAAACTGGCTAAGAAACCGCCAAGAAATCTGGTTAATCAATCGTTAACGGCGAATCGGGCGATTCTTAGCAGGCAAGCGAGGCGAAGCGAACTCCTGATGTATGAACCGGCGTTCGACTTGCCAAATGCTGCAAAACGGCGAAATGTCGCGCCGCACATGCCAACCAGTATCGTCCTTGAAAGCAGGCCCTCATGACTTCGACACCCTCGATCAGTTTCGCGAAATTCGCTGCGCCCAAGAAGGGCAGCGCCATGGTGCTGGTGGCGGATGGAGGCGTCATGAGCGACGCGGCCAAGGCCCTGGACACGGCCGGTGCCTTTTCTCGTGCTTTTACGGCGTCGGATTTTTCGGGACGGTCGGGCGGCACGGTCGAAATACTGGCACCCGAGGGCTCTCCGCTCGACCGCGTGGTGGCGCTTGGAGTCGGCAATCCCGGCGAAATCGATGATTATAGCTGGCTGAAGCTCGGCGGATCGATCGGCGCGCAGTTGCGAAAGGCGGTCGAAGTGGCGGTGATCGCCGAGCTTGCCGAGCGGCCGTTGGAGGCGGGCGAGGTGGCGCGGCTCGCCGCCGGCCTGCTGTTGCGGTGCTACACATTCGAGAAGTACAAATCGCGCAAGGACGACGCCGACGACAAGCCGGCCAATACCCGTCCTGCGAAGGTGACGATCCACTGCGCCGATCCCGCTGCCGCCAAGAAGGCATTCGCCGATCTCCAGGCCGTCGTGGACGGCGTGACGCTTGCCCGCGACCTCGTCAACGAGCCGGCCAACGTGCTTGGACCGGTGGAGTTCGCGGCCAGCGCCAAGGGCCTGGAAAAGCTCGGCGTTACCGTCGAGATTTTGACTGAGAAGGAGATGAAGAAGCTCGGCATGGGTGCGCTTCTTGGCGTCTCGCAAGGCTCGGCGCGCCCGCCGCGTTTGGTGGTCATGCGCTGGAACGGCGGCAAGGCGAAGGACAATCCCATCGCCTTTATCGGCAAGGGTGTGGTGTTCGATACCGGCGGCGTCTCGATCAAGACCGCGGCTGGAATGGAGGAGATGAAGGGCGACATGGGCGGGGCCGCCGCGGTGACCGGCCTCATGCACGCGCTGGCCGCTCGCAAGGCCAAGGTCAATGCCGTCGGTATTCTGGGCTGCGTCGAGAACATGGTCGACGGCAATTCCCAGCGCCCCGGCGACATCGTCACCTCCATGTCGGGCCAGACGATCGAGGTGCTGAATACCGACGCGGAAGGTCGCCTCGTTCTGGCCGATGCGCTGTGGTACTGCAACGAGCGCTTCCAGCCGAAATTCATGGTCAATCTCGCGACGCTGACCGGCGCCGTGATGGTGGCGCTCGGTAAAAGTTACGCCGGGCTTTTCTCCAACAATGACGAATTGGCCGAACGTTTGACGAATGCCGGGCTGACGACGCAGGAAAAGCTGTGGCGCCTGCCGCTTGGCGCCGAATACGACAAGCTGATCGATTCGAAGAATGCCGACATGAAGAACATTGGCGGCCGCCATGGTGGGGCGATCACCGCCGCGCAGTTCCTCAAGCGCTTCGTCAAGGATACGCCTTGGGCGCATATTGATATCGCCGGTACGGCGATCGGCTCGCTATCGAACGAGATCAACCAATCATGGGCGTCCGGGTTTGGTGTGCGCCTGCTCGATCAGTTCGTGCGCGACCACTATGAATCGTGAGGCGCGAGACGGTGCGAAACAATGGCTGAGGTGCTGTTCTATCATCTGACCGAATCGTCGCTGGAAGAGGCGCTGCCGGGTCTTCTGGAGCGCAGCGTCCAGCGCGGCTGGCGGGTCGTGGTGCAAACGGGCACCGAGGAGCGGCGCGACGCGCTTGACGCGCATCTGTGGACGTTTCGGGACGATTCCTTCCTCGCCCATGCGAGCGACAACGAGGCGTTTCCCGAGGAGCAGCCGGTTCTGCTGACGACTTCGCCCGACAACCCGAACGGCGCCCGGATTCGCTTTCTGGTTGATGGCGCAGAGCCGCCCGAAATTGGCACCTATGAACGTGCCGTATTCATGTTCGACGGACATGATGGCGGGCAACTCGAAACGGCACGCGCGCATTGGAAGTCGATGAAGGCCGGCGGCCATGCGGTGACCTACTGGCAGCAGACGACGGACCGGCGCTGGGAGCGCAAGGCGTGAAGCGCCCGGTTTCGCGGTTCGCCTGGATTTCGGATTTATATGATGCGCTCCTTGTTCTTCATCATTCTGCTCGTCGGTGTGGCGATCGGCGTGGTCTATCCATGGGCGGCCGGCAATTTCTCGGGCGGCGAAATCGGCAGTTGGCGAGCCTATGATCGCCACCTCGGGTTCAAGCCGGTCGTGGCGCAACTGAGCGCGGAGAATGCGCCGGTGCGGGTGCTGGTCGACGTGACGGCAACCGGCCTACCGCCGACACTTGCGGAGGAAAGTGCCGTGCTGACGCTGACGGCGTCGAGAGGTGAGCGTACGGTGCTTGCGGATGCGCTGTCCTTCCACGACGCCGGGGTTCGCGATGTCTCGCCGCAGGCGCGGCAGAAGATTTACCGTGACGATGCCGGACTGATTTCCGAGGTCGAGGACGGCGCCTACACCTTCATCCTCGGGCCGGGCGATGCCGAGGGGGTCGACATCGATGCTGTCGATCTGGTCTTGCGTGGCAAGTCTTTTGTCGTGGACGAGCGGGCGCAGCCGATAGGCTTTTCCCTGATGGCGATCGGCGCGATAGGCTTGGTAATAGCCTTGCGGCGCGGCGTTGGCGGCACGCGTCGCAATCCGAACTCGCAACCTCCCCCGCGTCGCTGGGGCAGGGGCGGCGGCGAGGGCAACTGACATGAACTATCGTCATGCCTATCATGCCGGGAATTTCGCCGACGTGGTCAAACACGCCGTGCTTACCCGCCTCGTCGAGTATCTGAAGCAGAAGGACAAGGCGTTTCGGGTGATCGACACCCATGCCGGCATTGGCCTTTACGATCTGTCGGCCGAGGAGGCGGGAAAAACCGGCGAATGGCGCGACGGCATCGCTCGCGTGCTTGCGCGCGGAGTTGAGCCGGAGGCCTCGACCCTGCTTGCGCCCTACATCGATGCCGTGCGCTCGGTCAGTGCGGGAGAGGAGCAGCTTGTCGCGTATCCCGGTTCCCCGCTGATCGTGCGTAAACTGTTGCGCACCAAGGACCGACTGTCGGCGATTGAGCTTCACCCGGAGGATGTGCTGCGGCTGAAAGCGCTGTTCGCGGACGACTTCCAGGTGCGGGTAACGGAGCTCGATGGTTGGCTGGCGCTTGGCGCGCATGTGCCGCCGAAGGAAAAGCGCGGGCTGGTGCTTCTCGATCCGCCTTTCGAAAAGGAAGGGGAATTCGATCGCCTGATCGAAGGGCTGATGCGCGCGCACAAACGCTGGCCAGGCGGAATTTACGCTCTTTGGTATCCGATCAAGGACCGCGCGGCGGCGGCGCGCTTTCGTGAAGGGCTGGCTGCGTCGGGTATACCGAAAATCCTCGATGTCCGCTTCGAAATCAGACGACCCTCGCGTGAACCGCGCCTTGATGGAACCGGCATGATCGTCGTCAACCCGCCTTTCACCCTGGAATCGGAGCTCCGGATCATCCTTGCGGCGCTGCATGGTGTGCTTGCGCAGGAAAAATCCGCCGCTTGGTCGCTCGATTGGCTTGCCGGCGAATCGGCGCCGGCTTCTTGACCGTCAGGCGCCGATTGCGCACTATCGCGGCACGCTGCCGCATCCGCGGCGATTCACGAGGATAGCTCCATGTCACGCATCGCTCATCTCGTCATGGCCGCAACGGTTGCCGTCGGCACATTTCTTGCCGGTTCCGCCGCATCCTCCGCGGCCGACCTGGTGATCTACGAGCAGCCGCGAGGAATGAGCCTGTGTGCCGACCAGCGCTATCTTTCGAAGATCGTCGATCGCTTCGGCTATCAGGTGCGCCATGTTCCGAACCTGCCGGATGTGGCGATCACCGATTTCCAGAACATTCATGAGAACCGTTATCTGCCGGTAGCCGAGCGGCGTCCGATCGCCCGGCTCTACTGCGGCGCGACCGCGAGCCTTTCGGACGGGAATCAACGCCAGATCTGGTATCTGATCGAGGGCCGGATGGGCTTCGCCGGCATCGGCGACAATGTCGAATTCTGCGTGGACGGGTTCGATCGCTGGATGGTCTACAACGGCGGTTGTCGCGTACTGCGCTGAAATCCTCCATGTCTGTCGGCGGCAGCCGACCTTCGCTTGCCAGGGTCGCGCTGGCTTTGACAGCTTTGCTCGCGGTGGCCGGCTGCGCGCCGGAGGAAGAGCGCCGATCTGATGCCGGCTCCACCGATTCGGTAGCGGTTGCGGCGCGCGGGGAAGGCTTCGACTTTTACGTTCTGTCGCTGTCATGGTCTCCGAGCTATTGCGAAGCCGAAGGCGAGGACGCCAACCGTCAGCAATGTGCGGGCGGACGGCCCTACGCCTTCGTGGTCCATGGCCTGTGGCCGCAATTCGAGCGCGGCTATCCGCAGGAATGCTCAACGAACGAACCAGACGTGCGCAAGGAGACGCAGCGCGAGCTTTATGATCTGATGCCGTCCGCCGGACTGATCCGGCATCAGTGGCGCAAGCACGGCAGTTGCGCGGGTCTGTCGCAACGGGACTATTTCCGCGCCGTGAGGCAGGCGCGTGAGCGGGTGAGGGTTCCCGCCGAATTCGATCGTCTGCAAACCTATCGCACGCTCGATCCGCACAAGGCCGAGACTGCCTTCCTGAAGGCCAATCCGGATCTTTCGGCAGGCGGCATAGCGGTCACCTGTGACAAGCGCTTTCTGCGCGAGGTTCGGATCTGCATGAACAAGGACCTGTCCTTTAGAAGCTGCGATGAGATAGACCGCCGTGCCTGCCGCCTGCCGAAAGTGGTGATGCCGCCGGTGCGTGGCGGGTAGCGCGTGGTCGAAGGGTTCCAGTTTTTCGCTCAGGGTCGTTGCGGCGAGAAGTCCCGAAATCTATGGTCTGCGCCTGATTTGGGGAGACTTAATTTCATGCCGAAATTTCTGTATGCGCCTGCTTCGCCCTACAGCGCGAAGGTGAGGATGGCGGCCGCCTATGCCGGGATTGCCGTGGATGCGGTGGTAACCGACACCGCCGCCGCGCCGGCCGAACTGCTCGATGCCAACCCGCTTGGCAAGATCCCGGTGCTGATCGACGATGAGCATGGTGCGATTTTCGACAGCCGCGCGATCACCCAGCATCTTAACCGTGTTTCGGGCAACGCTCTGTTCCCGCGCAATGCAGCAAAGCGGCTGGATGCCGAGCGGCTGGAGGCGCTGGCCGACGGTATCTGCGACTGCCTGCTGGCCCACGTCTATGAGCGGCGAAGCCGTCCCGAAGACATGGTTCATGGGCCCTGGCTCGACAAGCAGTTGGACAAGGCGATGCGCGGCCTTGAGGTGCTGAACGCCAATCCGCCAAAGCTACCCAAGAAAATCACCGTGGGTCAGATCGCGCTGCGCGCAACGCTCGCCTACCTCGACTTGCGGTTTGCCGGGAAATGGGAGCGTGGTCACGCCCGGTTGAAACGCTGGGGCGCGCGTTTTGACGAGAAGTTTCCGGAACTGGTGCCGTATCTGCCGTCCTGACCTGCGCTGGCAGCAGCCCGGCGCCACTTACCTCAATCCACAAATGCAAAAAGCCGGACGTCAGAGACGCCCGGCTTTTCGACCCACCCGCTAAGGTGAATTAGAACTTCATACCGATACCGAACTGGATGCGGTGATCCGAAGCGTCCACGTCGCGGGTGCCGCTAAACGTGGTGAACTCTTCGTTGCCGTAGTCCGAGTAACGATACTCGACGCGGCCGAACACCTGGTCGGTGATCTTGACGTCGGTGCCGACACCGGCGGTCCAGCCGAGAAGCGTGTTGCGATCGCTTACGCCGCCTTCGGTGAGTTCGAGGCTCTGCGCGGCGCCACCGGCGGTCACGTAGGGCAGGATGTCCGGCGACACGGCGTAGCCGAGGCGGGCACGCAGCGAACCATTCACGCCACCATCAACCGAGGTGCCGGCATTGTCGCCCTCGAAACCGCCGTAGCCGATGTCGGCTTCAACGCCCGCGACAATGTTGTCGAACTGGTAGTTGTAGCCGACGAAACCGCCACCGACGAAGCCGTCGGTCTCAATGTCGTTGCCGGGCTCGCTCACTTCGCCCGAAAAGCCATAGCCCAGCGTCACACCGGCATAGGGGCCGGACCACGTGTTGAGCGGGGGCACTTCCATCGGTGCAGCAGGTGCCGGCGGCTCTTCCATCACGACGTCGGCCGCATTGGCAGGCAGGACGCCAGCAAGGGCGAACAGCCCGGCCGCAGCAATCAAAGGCCGCGCGTATTTCAAATTGGCTTTCATTTCTTAATACTCCTTAGCCACAGCACACATTCAATTTTTCTGTGGGGCATCCCGAACCCTTGGGAGGTAACGGGCCGGGTGCCTGACGGTTCCGAATGTCGGGGCGAAATGCGGCTGGAGCGCACCTGAATTGAGGTCTTTCCCCGGCCGAAATGTGGCGGAAATTGGACGTTGCAATTGCGCAACAACGCTGTCAGGAGAATAAAAGATTGCAAGCCGCAACCGGCTTGGTGCAAGGGTTTGCGTGTCCTATATGGAAGCTTGTCCGCACCGCCGCTGGCCAAAAAAGCTAGCGTTATGAGTGCGTTTCACCACATTGCTGCCAAATCTGCAAACGGGAATTAACCTGTCAGACGCATGCGGCGCGAAAATGTGGCCCGTTTTGCTGAATCAGGGGGTAGACAGTGTCAGAAAGCAGGATTTCGGCCTTGGTGACAGGTGGCGCAAGGCGGGTCGGCAGGGCGATCGTCGAGGATTTGGCCGCTCACGGTTTCGCTGTCGCCATCCATTGCAATCGCTCGCGCTCGCATGCGGATGAACTTGCAGCAGCGATCACCGCCAAGGGCGGCCGCGCGGCGGTGGTTGTTGCCGACCTTTGCGACATGCAGGCGGTCGACGGCCTGATGGAAGCCGCCGAAAATGCCATTGGCCCTGTCTCGCTGCTGGTCAACAATGCCTCGGTCTTCGAGGATGACAGCGTGACCGATTTCGACTGGTCGGCTTGGGATCGGCATTTTGCCGTGCATGTAAAGGCGCCAGTGCTGCTTGCGAGGCGTTTCGCCGAGAGGCTTCCCGATGCCCGCGAAGGGCTGATCGTCAACCTGATCGACCAGCGCGTCTGGCGTCTGACCCCGCACTATTTTTCCTATACGTTATCGAAGTCGGCGCTGTGGACGGCGACCCAAACCATGGCTCAGGCGTTGGCGCCGAATATCCGCGTCAATGCCATAGGCCCCGGTCCGACGCTGGCCAATGCGCATCAGCAGGCGCAGGATTTCGCCGCGCAGGTTGAGGCGCTGATCATGCGGCGAGGTCCCGAGCTTTCGGAATTCGGCGCAACGATCCGCTATCTTTGGAACGCGCGCTCGGTGACCGGGCAGATGATCGCACTTGACGGCGGCCAGCATCTTGCCTGGCAGACGCCGGATGTGACAGGCATGATTGAATGAGCAGCAAGGATTCTACGCTGAAGTCGCTCCGACGGTCGGGGCGGGCGGGTGACGACATTGCCGGCTACATGCCCGGTCACGACGTTGAGGAAGACGAAGGGCCGATCGCCGAAGCCGCGCCGGCCGAACCCGAGCCGTCCTTTACCGCAATCGACTGGACGGCACATCCCGGCGATGGCGACGGCAAGGTCGGTGCCGAGGTGATTCAGGCGCTGGTGAAGCGCCTGCCCAACGCTCCCGGCGTTTACCGCATGATGAATGCCGCGGGCGACGTGCTCTATGTCGGCAAGGCGCGCAGCCTGAAGAAGCGCGTGACCAACTATGCGCAAGGACGATTCCACACCAACCGCATCGGCCGCATGGTGCGCGAAACGGCGACGATGGAGTTCGTCGTCACCCGCACCGAAATCGAGGCGCTGCTGCTTGAGGCCAACCTCATCAAGCGTTTGCGGCCCAGGTTCAACGTGCTTCTGCGCGACGACAAGTCGTTTCCTTATATCATGCTGACCGGCGACCATCCGTCGCCCGGCATCTTCAAGCATCGCGGCGCACGCTCGCGAAAGGGCGATTATTTCGGCCCGTTCGCCTCGGCCGGGGCGGTTGGCCGCACCATCAATTCGCTGCAGCGGGCATTCTTGCTGCGCACCTGTACCGATTCCTCATTCGAGAGCCGCACGCGTCCGTGCCTGCTTTACCAGATCAAGCGCTGTTCGGCGCCGTGCACCGGCGAGATTTCCGCCGCCGACTACGCCAAGCTGGTTTCGGAGGCGAAGGATTTCCTTTCGGGCCGTAGCCAGAGAGTGAAGACGGACATCTCGGCCGCCATGCAGGAGGCGGCCGAAGCGCTCGATTTCGAGCGTGCCGCCGTTTATCGCGACCGGCTGGCAGCGCTTTCGCATGTGCAGAGCCACCAGGGCATCAACCCGCAATCGACCGAGGAAGCCGATGTGTTCGCCATCCACCAGGAGGGCGGGCAGACCTGCATCCAGGTGTTCTTCTTCCGCACCGGGCAGAACTGGGGCAACCGTGCCTATTTTCCGAAGGCCGATCCGATGATCGGCGCTGAGGAGGTTTTGGGCTCTTTCCTCGCGCAGTTTTACGACGACAAGCCTTCGCCACGACTGCTTCTGCTTTCCCATGAGGTGGAGGAGCAGGAACTCCTGTGCGCGGCGCTCTCGACGCGTGCCGGTCACAAGGTGGCGATTTCGGTGCCTAGGCGCGGCGAGAAGAAGGATCTTGTCGATCACGCCATGCAAAACGCGCGCGAAGCGCTCGGAAGGCGCCTTGCAGAAACTTCGACACAGGCGCGGCTGCTTGCCGGCATGGCCGAAACATTCGGGCTGAAAAAGCCGCCGACGCGCATCGAGGTTTATGACAATTCGCACATCATGGGCACCAACGCCGTTGGTGCGATGATCGTTGCCGGCCCCGAGGGCTTCGTCAAAAACCAGTACCGCAAGTTCAACATCCGCTCGACCGAGATCACGCCGGGCGACGATTTCGGCATGATGCGCGAAGTCATGGAGCGGCGCTTCTCACGGTTGCTCAAGGAGCATGGCGACGTCCAACCGGCCGAGGCCATCGAAGACGATGTGGCGGGAGCGGGGTTTCCGGCTTGGCCGGACGTCATTTTCATTGACGGTGGCCAAGGTCAGATGACGGCGGTGCGTGCAGTTCTCGATCAACTCGGCATCGCCGACCGCGTCGTGGCGATAGGGGTTGCCAAGGGACAAGACCGCGAGGCCGGCCGCGAGCGCTTCTTCGTAACGGGTAGAGACTCATTCTCGCTGCCGGTGCGCGATCCCGTACTCTATTTCGTGCAACGACTGCGCGATGAGGCGCACCGCTTCGCCATCGGTTCGCATCGGGCGCGACGCAAGAAGGAAATGGTGCGCAATCCACTTGATGAGATCGGCGGTATTGGCCCCGGGCGTAAGCGGGCGCTGCTGCTGCATTTTGGCACAGCCAAGGCCGTCAGCCGCGCGGCGGTCGAGGATTTGATGGTCGTGGACGGCATTTCGGAGCGAATCGCGCGCATGGTTTACGATCATTTTCATGAGGGTTGATCGTTTGCCGATGAAAATATTGCTGTGCCATCGGTTTCCAATGGTTGACCCCTCGCACCGGCATCTGATTTGAGTAGGAAGGATATTTAAGGAATCGCGGATCGAAATGGCCAGGCGCGCTTTCAACCTCCCCAATGTGCTGACTTACGCGCGCATTCTCGCGGTGCCGATGATCGTGCTGTGCTTTTTCCTGGAGGGACGTCTGCGCTCCAGCGACTTTGCACGCTACTCCGCTCTGGCGATCTTTCTGGCTGCCAGCATCACCGACTATTTCGACGGCTATTTCGCCCGCGCCTGGAAGCAGACATCGAACATAGGCCGCATGCTTGACCCGATCGCCGACAAGCTTCTGGTGGCGACCTGCCTGCTGCTGCTTGCCGCCGATACCGATCGCACCATCGCGGGGTGGACGCTATGGGCGGCTATCATCATTCTGTGCCGCGAAATCCTGGTTTCCGGTCTGCGCGAATATCTGGCGGCACTCAAGGTCAGCGTGCCGGTGACGCAACTCGCCAAATGGAAGACCACGATCCAGATGGTGGCGATCGCCTTCCTGCTGCTTGGTCCGGCCGGCGACAAGATCGTGCCCTATTGGACGCAGACCGGCATATTGCTGCTCTGGATTTCCGCCATTGTCACGCTCTATACCGGGTATGACTACTTTCGGGCGGGTGTTAAGCATATAATCGACGAATGACTGAGAATTCGACAAGGCTCATTTATTTCGCCTGGGTCCGCGAGCGGATCGGCAGGTCGCAGGAAGACGTCACGTTGCCGGCCGGCGTGGAGACGGTCGCCGACCTGCTGCTCTGGTTGAAGGGACGCGGCGAAGAATACGAAAACGCTCTGCAATATCCCGACGTGATCCGCGTCGCCATCAATCAGGAACATGTCGACCATCGGGAAAGAATAGCGGGCGCGCGTGAGATCGCGCTGTTTCCGCCGATGACCGGAGGCTAGCCATGTCGCTTGCGGTCAAGCCAGATATCCGCATTCAGCGCCAGGATTTCGACGTCAATGCCGAGATCGCCCGACTGACGAGAGGGCGGGCGGATGTCGGTGCGGTAGTGACTTTCACAGGGTTGTGCCGCGACGAGGCGGGCACGCTTTCAGCGCTGGAACTCGAACACTATCCCGGAATGGCGGAAGCCGAGATTTCGCGCATTGCCGCCGAGGCGCTCGAGCGCTGGGCGCTTTGCGGCCTGACGGCAATCCATCGTTTCGGCCGGATCGAGCCCGGCGAGAATATCGTGCTGGTAGTAGCCACGTCCACGCATCGCCATGCGGCGTTCGAAGCGGCAAATTTCCTGATGGATTTTCTCAAATCGCGCGCTCCCTTCTGGAAGAAGGAACATGGCGCCGATGGCTCGGCCGGCGATTGGGTGGACGCCAAGGAAGCCGACGAGGCCGCCATGGAGCGCTGGAAGCGCTAGCCCAGAGCGCGGCGTCGCAGGGGCCGCATGGATGCGCCGAGCAAAAAAGCCGGAGCTTTCACCCCGGCTTTTCAATAAAATCAGCGATTTGACGCTGGAATCTGGATCAGGGAATCAGCCGACGATCTCGGTATCGGAGAACCAGTACTTGATCTCCTGCGCGGCGGTTTCCGGCGCATCCGAGCCGTGCACCGAGTTCTCGCCGATCGACAGCGCGTGAACCTTGCGGATCGTGCCTTCGTCGGCATTGGCCGGGTTGGTCGCGCCCATGACTTCGCGGTTCTTGGCGATGGCGTTTTCGCCTTCCAGCACCTGCACGATGGTCGGTCCGGACGACATGAATTCGACCAGTTCGCCGAAGAAGGGGCGTTCCTTGTGGACCGCGTAGAAACCTTCCGCCTCGCGGCGGCTCATCCAGACGCGACGAGAAGCGACGACGCGCAGGCCGGCATCTTCCAGCATCTTGGTGATCGCACCGGTGAGATTGCGACGCGTTGCATCCGGCTTGATCATCGAAAACGTGCGTTCGATCGCCATGACATATCCTTTTGAAATTGGGGAAGGGCAGTTGTGGCGGACCCTATACAGGTGCTCCGTTGCATTGCCAAGGGTTCAGGCAATCTCCAACACCGGTTTTGGCCGGTATTCGCCGACGAGACCTGCGATGAAGAATGGCCATTGGCGCTTTCTTGCGACGGCGTTAGGAATGTTGCTGCATAGTCGGCGCCCTGGAGGCCGGAAGGAATACCATGAAGCAGCATTTCATGATGTTTGCAGCCTATAATGCCTGGGCGAACAGGTGCATTTACGATGCCGCGTCGGCGCTTTCGACGGAAGAGTTTTGCCGGGATGCCGGCGCGTTCTTCAAGTCGATGATGGGTACTTTGAATCATCTGGTGGCCACCGACCGCATATGGATGAAGCGTTTCACCGGGAAAGGAGACGCGCCGGCTGCGCTCGACGCCATCATCCACACCGATCTCGGCAAGCTTCGCGCCGCACGCGAGATCGAGGACCGGCGCATCATCGACTGGATCGATGGCCTCGACGCGAAGGCGCTTTCAGGGCGGTTCACCTACATGACGGTCTCCGACATGCGCACGATCTCGCAACGCCTGGCGCCGGCGCTCGATCATTTGTTCAACCACCAGACGCATCATCGCGGCCAGGCACACATGATTTTGACGACGCTCGGCAAACCCTCGGTGCAACTCGACCTGATTGCCTTCCAGCGATCCGAGGAGGGCAGGGCCTTCGCTTGAGCCCTTGCGGTCGGCCGCCGGCCGGTGCAAAAGCGCGACCATGCTTATCATCAACGACATTTCACTCCGCATCGCCGGACGCCTGCTTCTCGACCATGCCTCGCTCACGCTGCCGGCGGGAACGAAGGCGGGGCTCGTGGGCCGCAACGGCACCGGCAAGACGACGCTGTTCAAGGCCATCACCGGCGACATGGCGACCGAAACCGGCTCGATCAGCCTGCCCAAAGCCTTGCGCATCGGCCAGGTGGCACAGGAAGCGCCGGGGACCGAGGAGCCGCTGATCGATATTGTGCTGAAGGCCGATACCGAGCGCGCGGCACTGCTTGCGGAAGAAAAGACGGCGACCGACCCGCATCGCATCGCCGAGATTCACATAAGACTGGCCGATATCGATGCGCATTCGGCTGAAGCGCGCGCCGCCACTATTCTGGCCGGCCTTGGCTTCGACGACGCGGCGCAGAAGCGGCCGGCCTCGTCGTTTTCCGGTGGCTGGCGCATGCGCGTGGCGCTGGCGGCGGTGCTTTTTTCTCAGCCAGATCTGCTGCTGCTCGACGAGCCGACCAACTATCTGGACCTGGAAGGCACGCTTTGGCTTGAAACCTATGTCGCGAAATATCCGCATACGGTGCTGCTGATCAGCCATGATCGTGACTTGCTGAACCGCGCGGTCAATTCGATCATCCATCTCGACCAGAAGAAGCTGACATTCTGGCGTGGCGGCTACGATCAGTTCGAGCGGCAGCTTTCCGAGCAACGTGAGTTGCAGGAAAAGAGCCGCGTCAAGCAGGAGGCGGCACGCAAGCATTTGCAGTCCTTTGTCGACCGCTTCCGCGCCAAGGCGTCGAAGGCGCGACAGGCGCAGTCGCGCATCAAGGCGCTGGAGCGGATGAAGCCGATTTCGGCGCTCGTCGACGACCATGTACGGCCATTTCATTTTCCCGAGCCGGTCAAGACGGTCGCGTCCCCGATCGTGGCATTGGAGGGAGTCGATGTCGGCTACCATCCGGGTCAGCCGATCCTGCGGAAGATGTCGCTGCGCATCGACGCCGACGATCGCATCGCGCTGCTCGGCGGAAACGGCAACGGCAAATCGACTTTCGCTAAACTTCTGGCGGGCAGGCTGCAGGCCGAAACCGGCACGATGACCATTGCGCCGGGGCTGAAGGTGGCGATTTTCGCGCAGCACCAGCTCGACGATCTCAGGCCGGAGGAAAACGCCTATGAGCATGTGCGCCGGCTGATGCCGGAAGCGCCGGAATCGAAGGTTCGCGCCCGCGTGGCGCAGTTCGGACTGGCAACCGAGAAGATGAACACCGCGGCCAAGGATCTCTCCGGCGGCGAGAAGGCGCGGCTGCTGATGGGGCTTTCGGCCTTCGAGGGGCCGAACCTGTTCATCCTCGACGAGCCGACCAACCATCTCGACATTGATAGCCGAGAGTCGCTGATCCATGCGCTGAATGAGTTCCCGGGCGCCGTAATCCTGATCTCGCACGACCGCCATCTGCTGGAAGCGACCGCCGATCGGCTTTGGCTGGTCAAGGACGGCCATGTGAACCCCTATGACGGCGACCTCGACGATTATCGCCAGCAGGTCACCGGGGTCGCCGGCGATCGCAGGGAAAGGCGCGAGGCGGAAAAGGCGTCGAAGGCCGACCGACGCCGCGAGGCTGCCCAGCGCCGGGCGGCGATGGAGCCGGTCGCCAAGGAAATAAGGGCGACGGAAGCGCTGATGGATCGCATTCGCAAGCGCATCGACGGCATCGAAGACGAGCTGGCGAACCCGGCGGTCTATGAAAAGGATCCTTCGACCGCCACGCGGCTGGCCAAGGAACGCTCGCAACTCGCCGCCACGCTTGCCGGCCATGAGGAAAAGTGGCTGGCGCTTTCAGCCGAATATGAGGAGGGGACGGCGGAGTAGGGGCGTTCCCCCTCATCCGGCCTTTCGGGCCACCCTATCCCCGGTGGGGTGAAAAGGGCGCCGGCATTGCCACCACGTCTCCTCTCCCCTCGGGGCCGCGAGCGAGGCGAGCGGGTGAGGGTGCGATGTTTCCCGCCATGGCACTTTCCCGAAAAGAATTGCCTTTGCTGGCCCTACACGCCGGCGGCAAAAGGCGATAGGTTCTCGGCCCATGAACCAGCACATCAAGCTTGAGATCGGGCATTCCGCCTGCCCGCACGACTGCCCGTCGACCTGCGCACTCGACGTGGAGATATTGAGTGCGAACCGCATCGGCCGGGTGCATGGCGCGAAGGACAATAGCTATACGGCCGGGGTGGTCTGCGCAAAGGTCGCCCGCTATGCCGACCGCGTGCATCACCCAGACCGTTTGTTGAAGCCGCTGGTGCGGGCTGGCGCCAAGGGCGAGGGCGCCTGGAAGGAGGCTAGCTGGGAAGCCGCTCTTGATCTCGTAGCCGAGAAATTCATCAAGGCCGAAGAGCGCTATGGCAGCGAGACGGTCTGGCCGTATTTTTACGCCGGAACCATGGGACTGGTGCAGCGCGACGGCATCGAGCGGCTGCGGCATGCCAGGAAATATTCCGGCTTCTTCGGCTCGATCTGCACCAATCTGGCCTGGACCGGCTACATGATGGGCACTGGGGCCCTGCGTGGACCCGACCCGCGCGAGATGGCGAAGTCCGACTGCGTGGTGATATGGGGCACGAATGCGGTCGTCACCCAGGTCAATGTGATGACCCATGCGGTCAAGGCGCGCAAGGAGCGCGGCGCCAGGATCGTGGTCATCGACGTCTATGAAAACGCCACGATGAAGCAGGCCGATATGGGCCTGATCGTCAAGCCGGGAACGGACGGAGCGCTGGCCTGCGCGGTCATGCATGTGCTGTTCCGCGACGGGCTCGCCGACCGCGCCTATCTGGAGAAATACACCGACGATCCGAAGGGGCTGGAGGAACACCTTCAAACGCGCACGCCGGAATGGGCGGCCGCGATCACCGGTTTGTCGGTGACCGAGGTCGAGGCGTTCGCCAGGCTGGTGGGCACCACCAAGCGCACCTTCTTCCGCCTGGGTTATGGGTTCTCGCGCCAGCGCAACGGCTCGGTGAACATGCATGCCGCGCTCTCCATCGCCGCAGTGACCGGTTGCTGGCAATATGAGGGCGGCGGCGCGTTCCATTCGAACTCGGGCATCTTCAAGCTCGACAAGGATATGGTGGAAGGCACGCGGCTGCGTGACCCGAAGATCCGCTACCTCGACCATTCGCGCATCGGTCCGGTGCTGACGGGTGCGGAGGATGCGCTTTACGGCGGCCCACCGGTTACCGCGCTGCTGGTTCAGAACACCAATCCCGCCAATGTCGCGCCCGAGCAGCGGCTGGTGAAACAGGGCATGCTGCGTGACGACCTGTTCATGTGCGTGCATGAGCAGTTCATGACCGATACGGCAAAGCTTGCCGATGTGGTGCTGCCGGCGACGATGTTCCTGGAGCACGACGACATCTATCGCGGCGGCGGCAACCAGTACATCGTGCTCGGACCGAAGCTGATCGATCCGCCGGAAGGTCCGCGCACCAACCATTATGTCATCGAGGAACTTGGCAAGCGATTGGGCGTGTCGCATCTGCCGGGCTTCGGCCTGACCGAGCAGCAGCATATCGACATCATGCTCGGCAAGCGCGGACTCGGCACTTTCGCGACGTTCAAGGAAAAGCGTTGGGCCGACATGCAGCCGGACTTCGAGACCTCGCACTTCCTGAACGGCTTCGGTCACCCCGACGGCAAGTTCCGTTTCCGCCCCGACTGGATTGGCCAGCCGGCTCCCAACCGTCCGCCGAAACGCATGGGCGTGCTTGGCCCGTTCCAATGCCTGCCGGAACTACCCGATCACATCGATCTGATCGAGGTTGCGGATGAGCGGCATCCATTCAGACTGGCAACCTCGCCGGCGCGCAACTTCCTCAATTCAAGCTTCACCGAGACGCCCGTTTCCAAGTCAAAGGAGGGCCGTCCGCAACTGCTCATTCATCCGGACGATGCGGCCGCACTCGGCCTTTCAGATGGCGACCGCGTCGAAATCGGCAATATGCGCGGCGAGGTCGTGCTGCACGCAAAACTGTTCGAGGGCGTGCGGCGCGGCGTTGTGATCGCCGAAGGCGTATGGCCAAACGACGCCCATGAGCGCGGCGAAGGCATCAACGTGCTGACGGGCGCCGATGCGCCGGCGCCTTACGGCGGCGCTGCGGTTCACGACAATAAGGTCTGGGTGCGCGCGGCTCAGCCGTTGTGAGCAGTCAGCCGGTCAAGGCGTGAACCGTGCCAGCGCCTCGAGGTCGACCGTATCGCGGACCGCCGACGGCGAGGTAAGTGCCTGATGCGGATTCTCGACGACGTGATCGGGCTCCGAGAACACCGTCTTTCCGTTCCTCATCGCTGCCTTACCCTCAGCCACCAGGCGAAGCGCGAGCGGATAGAGATGGTGTTCGGCCTTCAGCACGCGCGCGGAAAGCGTGTCGGCCGTGTCTCCAAGCAGCACAGGTACCGCCGACTGGGCGATGATCGGGCCGTCGTCCATTTCGGGCGTCACGAAATGCACGGTGCAGCCATGTATGCGCATGCCTGCCGCAAGCGCGCGGCTGTGCGTGTCGAGACCTTTGAGGACCGGCAGCAGCGCCGGATGGATGTTGATCATCCTTCCCTGCCATTTCTCGACGAAAGGGATGGTGAACAGCCGCATATAGCCGGCAAGGCAGACGATCTCGGCGCCGAAACCGGCAAGTGCCGCGTCGATTGCGGCATCGTGCGCAGCCTTGTCGGCAAAGTCGCCCCTGGCGATGACCCGTGTCGCTATGCCTCGGCTGGAGGCGAACTGGAGGCCGGGTGCATTGGCCTTGTCGGAAATCACCCCGACGATCTCGGCCGGGAAATCGGAACTGGCGGCGGCCTCCACGAGCGCGGCCATGTTGGACCCGCGCCCGGAAATCAGGATGACGACGCGCTTTGCGGCGATGCTCATAGCGCGATCGCTCCGCGATAGATGACGCCGCTGTCCCGGCGCGGCACGATGCGGCCGATGGGCGAGACGCTCTCGCCGGCCTCCTGAAGCACGGCCGCCACCTGCGCGGCCTGGCCGGAAGCCACGACGAGGACCATGCCGACGCCGCAGTTGAAGGTGCGCATCATTTCCTCGGCCGCAACATTGCCCGTTTCGGCAAGCCACGAGAACACCGGCGGCACCTCGATTGCGTCGAGATCGAGTTCGGCGGAGAAGTCATTGGGCAATACGCGCGGAATATTGTCGGGAAAGCCGCCGCCGGTAATGTGGGCCAGCGCCTTGATGCCATGCGTGTTGCGAATGGCCTTGAGGATCGACTTCACATAGATGCGGGTGGGTTCCAGAAGCGCTTCGGCAAGCGTCCTGTCTTCCGCGAAGGGAGCGGGGTCATTCCAGCCGAGGCCGCTTGCGGCGACGATGCGCCGAACCAGCGAAAAACCGTTGGAATGGACGCCGGACGAGGCTATGCCGAGCAGCACGTCGCCTTCGACTATATCGTCGGTCGGCAGCAATTGGCCACGCTCGGCGGCACCCACCGCGAAGCCGGCGAGATCGTAGTCCTTGCCGTGATACATGCCCGGCATTTCCGCCGTCTCTCCGCCAAGCAACGCGCAGCCGGCCTGCCGGCAGCCTTCCGCAATGCCGCTGACGATTGCGACGCCCTGTTCCGTGTCGAGCTTGCCGGTGGCGAAATAGTCCAGGAAGAACAGCGGTTCGGCACCCTGCACGACGATGTCGTTGACGCACATGGCGACGAGATCGATGCCGATCGTGTCGTGCTTGCCGGATTCGATGGCGATCTTCAGCTTGGTGCCGACGCCGTCATTGGCGGCGACCAGCACCGGGTCGGAAAAGCCGGCCGCCTTCAGATCGAAAAGGCCGCCGAAGCCGCCGATTTCACCGTCCGCGCCGGCACGGCGCGTCGAGCGCACCAGCGGCTTGATCTTCTCGACCATCAGATTGCCGGCATCGATGTCGACACCGGCCTGCGCATAGGTGAGCCCGTTTTTCTGTTCGCTCATGGCTGTTCCTTGCTGCCGGCAAACTTGAACCCGGCTCTTCGCATGAACGGCCGCACCCCGCAAGGAGTTCGGCCTGCCGTGATCCGCTTAGGCGACGAAAGCCGTGGACAGACGCCGCTTATCCTGGCGCGTCGGCAGACCGGGGCTTGCCGGCACAGTCGGAGTTGACCATCTATCAGCGTCGGGGGGACAGGAGAAGAGAAACGTGACTTTGGCCAACATGATCACCATCATGCGGTTCCTGTTGGTGCCGATGGTGATCTACGCGCTGCTGGCCGGCCGCACGGACTGGGCGTTCGCAGGCTTCGTCATTGCCGGCATTTCCGACGGGGTCGATGGGTTCGTGGCGCGCCAGTTCAACCAGCGTTCCGAGCTTGGCGCCTATCTCGACCCGATGGCCGACAAGCTTCTGCTGGTCAGCGTCTTCGTCATGCTTGGCCTGATGGGTGAATTGCCGCTCTGGCTGGTCATCGCCGTCGTCTCACGCGATGCGTTGATCGTCTGCGCGGTCATTCTCTCGACGGTGATGGCAAACCCGGTGGCCATGAAGCCCTTGCTGGTTTCGAAGGTCAACACCGCCGCGCAGATCGTTCTGGCCGGCCTGGTGCTGGCGGAACTCGCGCTCCAGATGCAGTACGGTCCGGTTCGGGTGGGCCTGATATTCCTGACCGGCATCTTGACCGTTGGTTCCGCGGCGGCCTATCTCGTCAACTGGCTGAGGCACATGAGCGGCAATGGCGAAGGCAAAACTCGCAACAGATGAAGTCGCGCGGGACGAGGCCGCGTCCGCCGCGCTACGGCGGCAATTGCGCTTCTGGCTCGTGGCGGCAATCGTCCTGGCGCTGTTCATCTATGTGTTCAGCAGCATTCTGCTGCCATTCGTGGCCGGCATGGCGCTCGCTTATTTCCTGGATCCGGTCGCCGATCGCCTGCAGCGGCTCGGCCTCTCCCGCATCATGGCGACAACCCTTATCCTTATCGCCTTCCTCGTCGTCCTGGTGCTTGGCCTTGTCATCATCGTTCCGCTGCTGGCCTCCCAGCTTTCCGATTTCATCGCCAAGCTACCAGAATATCTGACGCAGCTTCAGGGGCTGATCACCAGTTTCGACCCGCAGTGGATCGAAAGGCGTTTCGGGGTCGATGCCGAAGGCCTTCGCGAGGGGCTGAACTCGCTTTTGACCTCCGGCTTCGGCTTTTTGACGACTGTGTTCCAGTCGATCTGGAGCTCGGGCGTGGCGCTGTTCAGCATAGCCAGCCTGTTCGTGGTGACGCCGGTGGTTGCCTTCTACATGCTGCTCGATTGGGACCGCATGGTAGCCACGGTCGATAGCTGGGTGCCGCGCGATCATGTCGAAACGGTTCGCCAGATCGCGATCGACATCAATTTGGCAACCGCCGGTTTCGTGCGCGGGCAGGGCACGCTCTGCCTGATTCTCGGCCTGCTCTACGCTGCCGGCCTGACCCTGACCGGGCTGAAATTCGGCGTGCTGATCGGTCTGTTCGCCGGCTTGATCAGCTTTATCCCTTATGTCGGCTCGCTTACCGGCCTTGTACTGTCGGTGGGGCTGGCCTTCGTGCAGTTCTGGCCGGATTGGATCTGGATAGCGGCGGTCGCGGGTGTGTTCTTCGTCGGCCAGTTCATCGAAGGCAACATCCTGCAGCCGCGCCTGGTGGGCAAGAGCGTCGGCCTGCACCCGGTTTGGCTGATGTTTGCGCTGTTCGCCTTTGGTGCGCTGTTCGGCTTTGTCGGTTTGCTGATCGCGGTTCCGGCGTCGGCAGCAATTGCCGTCCTGGTCCGATTCGCCATCTCCCGTTACCTGCAGTCGCCGCTCTATAACGGCCATGAACGCGTGCCCGAAAAGCCGGCACGGGCAACCGGGCGTGGCGATGCCAATGGCTGAGATCGTGGCCCGATGGGTTTGAATTTGATGCGTGAGCAGGAAACCCCGCGCCAACTGCCGCTCGATCTTGGACATGCCACAGGTCATTCCCGTGACGATCTCGTCGTTTCGGCCGCAAACAGCCAAGCCATCGCTTTGATAGACGGGTGGCCCAACTGGCCGACGCCGATGGTGGTGCTGGCCGGCCCCGCCGGTTGCGGTAAATCGCATCTCGCCGCGATCTGGCGCGGCGTGTCGGGTGCAAGTTTGCTCAAGCCTTCCGGCATAGACAAGCACGTCGAGACCTCGGGAATGGCGCTTCCCGTGGTTATCGATAATGCGGACGACCCGCATCTGGATCAGGAAGGGCTCTTCCATCTGATCAACGCGGTGCGGGCGAGCGGTTCCAATCTCCTCCTGACCGCGCGGCGCTTTCCGGCGGCCTGGGGCGTGACCTTGCCGGACCTCGCGTCGCGGCTGAAGGCGGCGACCACGGTCGAGATCGGCGAGCCGGACGATCTGCTGCTTGCCGGCGTTATCACCAAACTTTTTGCCGACCGTCAGATCGAGGTCGATCCCAGCGTCGTTCAGTTCCTGGTGCGGCGCATCGAACGTTCGCTATCGACCGCGATCCGCGTCGTCGAGCGGCTCGACCGCGCCGCGCTTGAGCGCAAGTCGCGCATCACACGCGCGCTTGCCGCCGAAACGATCGACGCCATCGACCAGGGACAGGCACAATTCGACATCTGAGCGTCTAGTTGTCTCGCTCTTTGGATCGCGATCTTTTATCGCTTGCCAACAGACGGTGAAGCAACTAGGCAAATCAGCGTCGAGGACGGAGCGTAGCGCAGTCTGGTAGCGCATCTGGTTTGGGACCAGAGGGTCGCAGGTTCAAATCCTGCCGCTCCGACCATCGAGCCTTGGCGTGTCGGATGAAGGACGCGCCAGCAGTTTCGATCGGCGCATGTTGCGGTGTTTGACGGTTTCGTCCCGCCGTGAGTAGCGCGAAGATGAGGGAAGAATGTCGGCGCGCATTTTCAGCCCCGCCAAGACGGCGATGCAGTCGGGCAAGGCCAAAACCGGGTACTGGGTGCTCGAGTTTGATCCGGCGATGCCGCGCAAGATAGATCCTCTCATGGGCTACACGTCGTCGGGCGACATGAAGAGCCAGATCCGCCTGACTTTCGAAACAAAGGAAGAAGCGATCGCCTATGCCGAGAAGCATGGCCTCGACTTCCGCGTGCAGGAACCGAAAGAGGCCAAACGGCGCCAGATGTCCTATGCGGAAAATTTCCGCTATGACCGCAAGATTCCGTGGACGCATTGAGATTCTTGAACTCCGGCATGCCCGGAAATCGAGTTCGGTCCCGTAGCTCAGCTGGATAGAGCACCGGCCTTCTAAGCCGATGGTCGCAGGTTCGAATCCTGCCGGGATCGCCACATTCCTATTCGTTGAAGCTGTTTCCGATCGGCACGTGGCGAGTGGTCTTCGCCCCGACCGCTCAGGAGGCTCGACGACCATGAGCGTCGGACGCCGAGCCTCTAGCTGACCGGTTGCCTGATGAAAGGCCAGGACTCACGATCAGTCAGATCGCCCCTTCCATGACAGATGTGAAAAGAGCTGATCCGGTCGTCCATTGGCGGTAGACCCGCTTCCCTCAAGAGTTTTCGATGGGCTTCTGCGCTGGCGGAAGAGCCGGTTGGGGGCAGTCGGGATTCGACCATTCGTCGCAAGGCGAACCGGGATCGACGGAGTCGCCCGTGCGCTTGGCAAGCTCGCTGAACGCGATGGCGAATAGCGCCAGGATGATCAGAACGACGAGCAGGCGAAAGGTCATCATTTCCCTTGGATTTGATGAGCCCCGCCAACCGCCGTTCGAGCCTATTGCAATTCGGAAAAATGAGAACCGGTTTCGGTTCGCAATTGCGTAACCGCGAAAAGAAAAATTGAAGCTCGCCAGATTGCCGGCCCTCCGGCTGAATGCTTCAGACGGCCGCAGCCGCCTTCAGGCCCCTGGCGATGTCGGCCTTGATGTCGTCTACGTCTTCGAGCCCGATCTGCAGGCGGATAAGCGGCCCTTCATAGGAACCGCCGGTGATGGTCCTGTCACCCAGATAGACATGCACCGCAAGGCTTTCGAAGCCGCCCCAGGAATAGCCCAGTCCGAAAATCTGCAACGCGTCGAGGAAGGCATGAGCGTGCTTTTGGCCGCCGCCGGCAAGCACGATGGAGAAGATGCCGCTCGAGCCGCAAAAATCGCGTTTCCACAGCTTGTGGCCGGGATGCGATTCCAGCGCCGGATGCAGGACACGGGCAACGCCCGGCTGCGTTTCCAGCCAGCGCGCGATATCCAGGGCGCTTTTGCGATGGTGTTCTAGGCGCACGCCCATGGTGCGCAGGCCGCGCAGTACCTGGTAGACATCGTCCGGCCCCGCGCAGCAGCCTAGCGCCAGGAATGCCTCATGGAGGCGAGGCCAGCATTCCTTATTGGCCGAAACAGTGCCCAGAAGCACGTCCGAATGGCCGGCCGGATATTTGGTGGCCGCGTGAATCGAGACATCGACACCATGGTCGAGCGGCTTGAAATAGAGGGGCGTCGCCCAAGTGTTGTCCATCATCACCACAGCGCCGGCCTCGCGAGCCACTTTCGCGATCGCCGGAACATCCTGAATTTCGAAGGTGTTCGAGCCGGGGGATTCGGTGAACACAACTCTTGTGTTCGCCCGCATCAGCGCCGCAATGCCGGCCCCGATGTTCGGATCATAGTATTCGACCTCGATGCCCAGGCGTTTCAGCATCGTATTGGCGAAAAGGCGGGTGGGGCCATAGACCGAATCGACGATGAGCGCGTGGTCGCCCGCCGACAGGAAGGCCAATAACGGAACGGTGACCGCGGCAAGTCCGGAGGGAACGATGATGGTGCCGGTCGAACCCTCCAGCGTATTCATTGCCTCGGCCAGCGCGTCGGTGGTTGGCGTGCCGCGTGTGCCGTAGGTGTACTTCTGGGCGCGGGCGGCCATCGTCGCCGCGTCAGGGAATAGCACGGTCGAGCCATGCACCACCGGTGGATTGACGAAGCCGAAATAGTCGCCGGGAACGTTGCCGGCGTGGGCAAGTTGCGTGTTGATGCCCATCTTCCCGAAGTCGCGCGCTGCCATGAGGTCCTGCCGTGATTATGTGGGCCGTGCTTGATGTAAAAGACGAATAGGACGGTGAATGGGCGTGCGCAACCGGATGGGTTCCCGCCAGCCGCAAACTTCGTTGCGCCAGGAGTGCGCAGTCGACAAATCAGTATGTTCGACGGTCTTTTCGACAATTGTGACGGTTGTGCCGGGGCCCAATTATTTCAATTTACGGTCGCGCTTGTCATTGTGCTTGACCTCACGAAAATAATCGCTTTCGATGCAGTTCGTGAGCGAGGTGCGGCAAGAGCACGCAGGCCGACGCCCGGTTTCGGAAGGGGACCGAAACGGGCAAGTTATCCTCGCGCGGGAACGGGGTTTCTCCCCAATAACAATGGAAAAGGGTCTGTGGGTATGAAAAACAACATCAAGGTCATTCTCGGTGCCGCGGCGTTTGGTCTGGTGGCGGCTTCCGCTTCCGCAGCCACGCTCGACGACGTCAAGGCCAAGGGCTTTGTGCAATGCGGCGTCAACACTTCGTTGGCCGGCTTCTCTGCCCCGGACGACAAGGGCGAATGGAAGGGGCTGGACGTCGATCTGTGTCGCGCGGTGGCTGCGGCCATTTTCAATGATCCGAGCAAGGTGAAGTTTACGCCGACCACCGCCAAGGAGCGGTTCACGGCCCTGCAATCGGGCGAGATCGATCTTCTGTCCCGTAACACCACCTGGACGCTGAGCCGCGATACCGCGCTGGGCTTCAACTTCGCCGGCGTGAACTATTATGACGGCCAGGGTTTCATGATCAACGCCAAGAAGTTGCCCGGAATCAATTCCGCCTTACAGCTTTCCGGTGCGGCCGTCTGCGTGCAGAGCGGCACCACGACCGAACTCAATCTGGCGGACTACTTCAAGGCCAACAATCTCGAATACAATCCGGTCGTCTTCGAAAAGCTCGAGGAAGTGGATGCGGCCTATGATGCCGGCCGTTGCGACGCCTACACCACCGACCAGTCCGGCCTTTATTCGCTGCGGCTGAAGCTCAGCGCTCCCGACGATCACATCGTCCTGCCGGAGATCATTTCCAAGGAGCCGCTTGGCCCGGCCGTTCGCCAGGGCGACGATCAGTGGTACGACATCGTCAAGTGGTCGCACTATGCCATGGTTCTCGGCGAGGAACTCGGCATCACCCAGGCCAATGTCGAGGAAATGAAGAATTCGCCCAACCCCGACATAAGGCGCGCGCTCGGCGTCGAGGAAGGTTCCAAGCTCGGCACGGATCTCGGCCTCGGCAATGAGTGGATGGCCAACATCATCAAGGCCGTGGGTAATTACGGCGAAAGCTTCGAGCGCAATGTCGGCTCCGGCAGCCCGCTCAAGATCTCGCGCGGGCTGAATGCCCTGTGGACGAAGGGCGGCTTGCAATACGCCATGCCTATTCGCTGAGGTCAGCGATCAAAATACGGGAGGCGACCTGTCGCCTCCCGGCATCCGGGAAAAGGAGATTCCATGGCCTCGCAGGAATCGATCCGGGATAGTTCCGTCACGCGGGATTCTGTCCTCAATGACCCCAGGATACGCGGACTGGTCTATCAGGTTGTCGTATTCGTCCTTCTGTTCGTGTTCATCTACTGGGTCGTAGGCAACACGATCGAAAATCTGCAACGTTCCAAGATTGCGTCTGGATTTGGCTTCCTGAACAGTCGAGCCGGCTTCGACATCAGCCAGAGCATGATCGAATACTCGTCGGATTCCCGCTATTCGCGAGCGCTTCTCGTCGGACTCCTCAACACGCTGCTGGTGGCGATCACTGGCATCGTGACGGCAACCATCATCGGCTTCACCATCGGCATCGGGCGGCTCGCCAACAACTGGCTGATCCGCAAGATCTGCATGGTGTATGTCGAGGTGTTCCGCAACATACCGCCGCTCCTGGTTATTTTCTTCTGGTATTTCGGCGTCATTTCCGTCTTGCCGTCGCCGCGCGAAAGCATTCAGCTACCGTTTGATTCCTTCCTCAACAATCGCGGCTTCTTCCTGCCGAAGACGGTGTGGGGAGAGGGCATCTGGCTGCCGGTCGTCGGATTTTTCGTGGCGATCGCCATGTCCTGGTTTGTCGCACGTCAGGCGCGCAAGCGGCAGGAAGCGACGGGGCATCGGTTTCCGGTATTCTGGACGATTGTGGCCCTGATCATCGGACTGCCGTTGCTGGCCTTCGCGTTGGCCGGGTTTCCGCTGACCTTCGAATTTCCGGTGAAGTCGACGTTCAACCTGGTCGGCGGCTTCCAGATAAAGCCGGAGTTCCTCGCCCTTTATCTGGCGCTGTCCTTCTACACGGCCGCCTTCATCGCCGAGATCGTTCGCGCCGGCATCCTGGGCGTCAGCAAGGGCCAGTCGGAAGCTTCCTCCGCGCTCGGGCTGAGATCGGGCCAGACGCTGCGTCTCGTTGTCGTTCCGCAGGCGCTGCGCATCATCATCCCGCCGCTGACCAGCCAGTATCTCAACCTTACCAAGAATTCATCGCTGGCGATTGCCATCGGTTTTCCCGATCTTGTCGCCGTTGGTGGCACCATTCTCAACCAGACCGGCCAGGCTATCGAGATCGTGGTCATCTGGATGGTGGTCTATCTCGGCCTCAGCCTGGTGACCTCGTTGTTCATGAACTGGTTCAACGCCAGAATGGCGCTGGTGGAAAGGTAAGTTGATGCAACACAGCCTTTCTTATGTGCGCACCGAAATGTCGGCATCCCAACCGCCGCCGGCCGCCGAGCGCGGGCTGGTCAAATGGTTGCGCAAGAATCTCATCGCCACGCCAACGGACGCCGTGTTGACGGTGGTCGGCATCGCCATCGTTCTTTTCACGCTGCCGCCCTTTATCAATTGGCTCTTCATCAATGCGCAATGGACGGGCACGGATCGCACATTCTGCGCCACGGTGGCGCAGGGCGGCATGCAGCCGGATGGCTGGTCCGGTGCCTGCTGGGCTTTCGTGAGCGCGAAATTCGAACAGTTCCTGTTCGGCCGCTACACGATTTCCGAGCGCTGGCGCGTGGTGCTGACAGGGTTCCTGTTCGTCGCGCTTCTCGTGCCGCTGATGATCCCGAAGGTGCCGTATAAGGGGTTGAACGCGCTTCTGCTGTTCATTGTCTTGCCCATTGTGGCCTATTTCCTGCTGGTAGGAGGCTATTTCGGCTTGCCGCATGTGGAAACGCCGCTCTGGGGCGGCCTGATGGTCACGCTGGTGCTGTCCTTCGTCGGCATCGGCGTATCCTTGCCGCTGGGCATCATCCTGGCGTTGGGGCGGCGCTCGAAACTGCCGATCATCAAGCTGTTCAGCGTCATCTTCATCGAGACGGTGCGCGGCGTGCCGTTGGTGACGGTGCTGTTCATGGCCAGTGTCATGCTGCCGCTGTTTCTGCCGGCGGGCGTGACTTTCGACAAATTCCTGCGCGCCTTGATAGGCGTTGCGCTGTTTGCTTCAGCCTATATGGCGGAGGTCGTTCGCGGCGGTCTGCAGGCCATTCCGAAGGGGCAGTATGAGGGTGCCGATTCGCTTGGGCTCAGCTATTGGCAGAAGACCGGGCTGATCGTTCTGCCGCAGGCGCTCAAGCTGGTCATCCCGGGCATCGTCAACACGTTCATCGGCATCTTCAAGGACACCAGCCTCGTCTATATCATCGGAATGTTCGACCTGCTGGGCATCGTCCGCCAGAATTTCGGAGATTCGAACTGGGCCTCGGCGCAGACGCCGATGACCGGGCTTGTGTTCGCCGGCTTTGTGTTTTGGGTGTTCTGCTTCGGCATGTCGCGCTACTCGATCTACATGGAACGTCGGCTTGATACCGGCCACAGACGTTGAGACTGCAAAAAATAAAGGGGATCGATCCATGGCCATAGAAAACGCAGTCAGCCCCGAAGAGATCAAGGTCGATCTCGGCAAGATGCAGATATCGGACACGGATGTGGCGATCGACATCGTCAACATGCACAAATGGTATGGCGATTTCCATGTGCTGAAGGACATCAACCTTCGGGTGATGCGCGGCGAGCGGATTGTCATCTGCGGCCCGTCGGGCTCGGGCAAATCGACGATGATCCGCTGCATCAACCGCCTAGAGGAACACCAGAAGGGCAAGATCATCGTCGACGGTAAGGAACTGACCAGCGATCTCAAGAAAATCGACGAGGTCCGTCGCGAAGTGGGCATGGTGTTCCAGCACTTCAACCTGTTTCCGCATCTGACCATTCTGGAAAACTGCACGCTGGCGCCGATCTGGGTGCGCAAGACGCCAAAGAAGCAGGCGGAAGAAATCGCCATGCATTTCCTGAAACGGGTGAAGATTCCCGAACAGGCCCACAAATATCCGGGCCAGCTCTCAGGCGGTCAGCAACAGCGCGTGGCCATCGCCCGCTCGCTGTGCATGCATCCGCGCATCATGCTGTTCGACGAGCCCACCTCGGCGCTGGACCCCGAGATGATCAAGGAAGTGCTCGAAACCATGGTCGGGCTTGCCGAGGAGGGCATGACCATGCTGTGCGTCACCCACGAAATGGGCTTTGCTCGTAAGGTCGCCAACCGGGTGATCTTCATGGATCAGGGGCAGATCGTCGAGCAGAACACCCCTGGCGAATTCTTCGACAATCCGCAGCACGAGCGCACCAAGCTGTTCCTCAGCCAGATTCTGCACTAAATCCCACGACCGGTAGCGACCGACAACGCTACCGGTCGTGAAAGGCTTGACTAGCGAACGACGAGAACCGGGATAGCCGAGTAGTGGACAACTTCGGCGGTCTGGCTGCCGAGCAGGAGCCGGCTGACGCCGCGGCGGCCGTGAGACGCCATCACGATAAGATCGCAGCCGTGTTCTTTGGCAGCCTCGACAATTGCTTCAGCCGGTGAGTCATTCGTGGCCTGAATCACGTTGATTTTCACGCCCAGCTTGGCGGCGGCGTCTTTTGCCGCGTTGAGTGCAGCATCCGCGTGTTTTGTCTGCGCCTCGGTCCATGACCCAAGCGTGGCCGGAGACTGCAGCGGATAAGGTTCGGTCACGGTGATGATATGGGCAGAGCTACCGAGGCTTTTTGCCAAGGCCAATCCGTGGGTAACGCCCTTCTGCGCCAGTTCCGAGCCATCGGTCGAGATAAGGATGTGCTTGTACACGGTTGTTTCTCCTCAGTTTGCCAGCCGAGTATAACGAATATTGTCCGCAATAGTTTGCGGCGGGTCAAATATGATGGAGGCAGCGCCAGCAATATCACTTTTATAGTGACGGTTCCCAGCCATAGAGCCAGTCGAGGTCGGCGGCCAGGGCTTCGGGTCGGCGGGTTCTTAGCACCAGATTGCGGGCCATGGCGACCGGCCCTGCCGCATGCCAGGCAAAGTGGTTGAATGCGCCGCGTCGCGCGACCTGGCGAATGCGCGGCCGGCGCCACGCCTCCCAGGCCGCAAGCGAAGCGGACGAACCGGCTTTTGATGTCGCAACGAAATGCGCCAGCGTTTCAGCGTCCTCGATTGCCATGGCAGCGCCTTGGGCGGCAAACGGTGTCATGGCATGGGCGGCGTCGCCGATCAGAGCAAGACCCGGTGATGTCCATGATGTCGTTGCATCGACCGTGTGGACCGGCCACGCCGTCCAGGGCGCTTCGCTCTCGCCAAGCGATTTCAGCGCTGGCGCGGTGCCGCGCAGGGCTGCCCTTAATTCGGAAGTATCCGCCTTGGCTGACCAGTCGTCGACGATCCGCCGACCCCGCGTGAAGGCGACGAGATTGAAAGCTCCGCCGCCGCGCACCGGATAGGTGATGAGATGGAAGCCGGGATGCAGGAACGCGATGACGGCATCAGTGGCGCCCAGTTCGGCGAGCCGCCGTCCATGAATGCTGTCGCGCTGGACGAGCAGGCGCCAGGCGATTTCGCCGCTGAACCGGCTCTGCCGGTGCCCGCCCGCCAGACCGCGCAGGCCCGACCATACGCCGTCGGCACCGATCAGCAGCGAGCCGGCCATCTGTTCGCCTTCGCTGTCGATATCCACGTTCACGCAAACGCAGCCGTTCCCGGGTGTGGCGTTACGAACTGTCGCCCCCGTGGTCAGGCGGATTGCGAGCTGGCGCGAAACCGCGTCGAGCAGCGCCGCCTGAAGGTCGGCCCGGTGCGCCACCAGATAGGGCGCGCCCCAGCGCTGCTCGGCCATTTCGCCGAGCGGCACATGTGCCAGCTCGTTGAGCGAGCGCGCGTCGCGTAAAACCACGGAGCGTGGCCGCACCGCCTTGGCCGAAAGACCTTCGAGAACGCCGAGGCGGTCGAGGATGCGGGTAGCATTGGGCGATAGCTGGAGGCCGGCGCCGACCTCTTGCAATGTTGCGGAACGCTCGAAAATCTCGACCGAAAAGCCGCGGCTGGCGAAGGCGAGGGCGGCTGTCAGGCCGGCAATGCCGGCACCGGCAATGATGATCTGCCCGGAACGGGCCTTATCCATAGGCAAGCGCCGAAGCGGCGTCGTTCAGGCGGCCTGAACGACGTAGAGACAGTTGGCCGGGCGAGTCTCGTTCGCCTGAAGGGAGTTGTTGTAGCGATAGAGCGTCGAGCAATAGGGGCAGACCAACTCGCTATCGTCGCCCATGTCGAGATAGACATGCGGATGGTCGAATGGCGGATTTGCACCCACGCATTTGAATTCCTTCACGCCGATTTCGACTACGGTATGACCCGCATCGTTCTGGAAATGGGGAATGGAACCGCCGGCCATGACCTTCTCCTGTCGCTTGGTCCCGGGTCATAGCAGGCGTTGGCGGCAGTGCCAATCGCTTTGCAACGCGCCGTGAAATCAAACTGTCGCAAAAGCCTGTCAGGAGATAAGCTAAGCCGAATAAGCGGCTACGCGTCGCAAGGGACTCTGGAAATGAACATACTCAAGCCGGTTGTCGCCGAATTCACCACACCCGGAACGGCCGATGGAGACGTTTCTTCCGGCAATCCCGATCGTTTCGTCAACCGCGAGTTCTCCTGGCTTCAGTTCAACCGGCGCGTATTGGAGGAATCGCAGAATCCGCATCATCCTTTGCTGGAGCGGGTGCGTTTCCTGTCGATTTCGGCGACCAATCTCGATGAGTTCTTCATGGTGCGTGTCGCCGGTCTCGCCGGCCAGATTCGCCAAGGCATCGCCATAAAGAGTCCCGACGGGCGAACACCCGAACAGCAGCTTGAACAGCTTCTCGTCGAGGTCGGCCATCTTCAGGAAGATCAGCAGAAAAGCCTTGCCGATCTCGCGGTGCTCCTCAGGAAAGAGGGCATCGAGATGATAGCCGATGACGCGCTGACCAAGGAGGAGAGAAACTGGCTCGAGAATCATTTCCTCGAGCAGATATTTCCGGTTCTGACGCCGCTTTCCATTGATCCGGCGCATCCGTTTCCGTTCATTCCCAATCTCGGCTTCTCCAAGGCCCTGCAGTTGCGCAACCGCAAGGACGGCGAAGAGATGACGGCGCTGCTGCGCCTGCCCACCGCACTCAAACGCTTTGTAAGATTGCCGGACCGCAAGAACCTGATCCGCTTCATTCCGACGGAAGAGACGGTCGGCCTTTTCATCGGCCATTTGTTTCCGGGATATGAGGTCAAGGGCTCGGGCTCGTTCCGCATCATTCGCGACAGCGATATCGAGGTCGAGGAAGAGGCCGAGGACCTGGTGCAACTCTTCGAGACGGCATTGAAGCGCCGGCGCCGCGGCTCCGTGATCCGCATCGAATTCGACGACCAGACACCCGAAGAACTGAGGGATTTCGTCGCCGGCGAACTTGGCGTTCCATCGGCCCGCATCAGCGTGCTCACCGGCCCGCTGGCGCTCAGCCAGATCTCGGAGCTGGTGGCCGTGGCGCGCGACGACCTCAAGTTCACGCCTTACAATCCGCGCTTTCCCGAGCGTGTGCGCGATCATCGCGGCGATTGCTTTGCCGCCATCCGCGAGAAGGACATGGTCGTCCATCATCCTTACGAGTCCTTCGACGTTGTCGTGCAGTTTCTCCGCCAGGCCGCAGCCGATCCGGAAGTGGTGGCGATAAAGCAGACGCTCTACCGGACCTCGAACGACAGCCCGATCGTGCGCGCGCTGGTCGATGCGGCCGAGGCGGGCAAGTCGGTTACCGCGCTTGTCGAACTGAAAGCGCGATTTGACGAGGAGGCCAATATCCGCTGGGCGCGCGATCTTGAGCGGGCGGGCGTGCAGGTGGTGTTCGGCTTCATAGAGCTTAAAACGCATGCCAAGATGTCGCTGGTCGTGCGCCGCGAGGATGGGCGGCTGCGCAACTATGTCCACCTCGGCACTGGCAACTACCATCCGGTCACGGCGCGCATCTACACCGACCTGTCCTTCTTCACCACGGATTCGCAGATCGCCCGCGACGTCGCGCAACTGTTCAATTTCATCACCGGCTATGCCGAGCCGACCGAAAAGATGTCGGTCGCGATGTCGCCGCTGACGCTGAGAAGCCGCATCCTCAAGCACATTGCCGACGAAGTCGAACATGCCGCGCAAGGCCGCCCGGCGCAAATCTGGATGAAGATGAACTCGCTTGTCGATCCCATCATCATCGACGCGCTGTATGACGCCAGCCGCGCCGGCGTGGAGATCGATCTGGTGGTGCGCGGCATATGCTGCCTGAGGCCGCAGGTGCCCGGTCTGTCGGAAAACATAAGGGTAAAGTCGATCGTCGGCCGCTTTCTCGAGCACAGCCGGATATATTGTTTCGGCAATGGCCACGGCCTGCCGGCCGACGAGGCAATCGTCTATATCGGCTCGGCCGATCTGATGCCGCGCAATCTCGACCGCCGCGTCGAAACCATGGTGCCGATCGTCAATCCGACCGTTCACGAACAGGTGCTCGGGCAGATCATGCTCGGAAACATTATGGACAATCAGCAAAGTTTCGAAGTATTGCCTGACGGTACCTCGCGGCGCGTTGTGCTCGACGAGGGCGAGGAACCGTTCAACGCGCAGGAATATTTCATGACCAATCCCAGCCTGTCCGGACGGGGCGATGCGTTGAAATCGCACGCGCCAAGACGCATTGCGCAATTCAAGCGCCGCAAGAAATCCATCGCCACCGACACCTGATGATTTCGCAATCGCAAGGCCGGCTTCAGGATCGCCGGCCGATTTCGGTCATAGACATAGGCTCAAACTCGATTCGCCTTGTCGTCTATGAAGGCATAGCGCGCTCGCCAACGGTATTGTTCAACGAAAAGATGCTCGCCGGCCTGGGTCGTGGCATCGTTTCCACAGGCAGGCTCGATCCGGAGGCGGTGACCCGCGCAATAGAAGAGTTTCGACGCTTCCGTGCACTTTCCGAGCAGGCGGGAGCGGGCGAGCTCCACGTGATCGCGACGGCGGCGGCGCGCGAGGCCGAGAACGGCCCCGATTTCATTCACCGAGCCGAAAAAATCCTGGGCACGGAAATCCGCGTGCTCAGCGGGCGCCAGGAAGCGCATTATTCCGCACTTGGGGTCATCTCCGCCTTTCATTCCGCCAGCGGTATCACCGGCGACCTGGGTGGCGGTAGCCTGGAACTGGTCAATGTCGACGGCAGCGCCGTGGGCGAGGGGATCACCCTGCCGCTGGGTGGCTTGCGGCTGCAGGACATGGCGAAGAATTCGCCCCAGGCCGCAGCCAAGATTGCGCGGGCAGAGGTGGCCCGCGCAAAGCTGCTGAAGAGTGCGCAGGGCGGCACTTTTTATGCGGTGGGTGGCACATGGCGAAATCTCGCCCGCCTTCACATGAACATGACCAACTATCCGCTGACCGTCATGCACCATTACCGCATGGAGGTCGAAAGCTCACTTGCCTTCTTGCGGCAGGTCGCCAAGGGCGACATCGACAAGATGAAGGGCATCGACGGCATTTCGAAGAACCGGCGCGCGCTCCTGCCATACGGCGCAGTCGTGCTGCTCGAGATCATCGCTGCGATGAAGCCGTCGGAAATCCTCGTCTCGGCATCCGGCGTGCGTGAGGGTTTTGTCTATTCGCTGCTGTCGCCGAAGGAGCAGCGCACCGACCCCTTGATCTCGGCTGCCGAGGAACTGGCGCTGCTTCGTGCCCGCTCGGTGACCCATGCGCATGAGCTGGTGCGGTGGACGGGACATTCCTTTGCAGCCTTCGAGGTCGATGAGACTGAGGACGAGACCCGCTACCGTCACGCGGCCTGCCTGCTTGCCGATATCGGCTGGCGCGCTCATCCGGAATATCGCGGCACGCAGTCGCTTAACATCATAGCGCATGCGTCCTTCATCGGCGTGGACCATCCCGGCCGCGCATTTCTGGCACTCGCCAATTTCTATCGCAACGAAGGCATTTTCAGCGACGACGCGGCAACAGAAATCCGCACATTGGCGTCCCCGCGCTATATGGACCGTGCGCGGCTTCTGGGCGCGTTCTTGCGCGTGGCAGGTCTGTTCTCCGCGGCGATGCCCGGCGTGATCCCGCAAATGCGCTGGGAAAACCGCGGTGACGGCGAACTGGCGCTGATAATACCTGCCGCGCATGCCGCGCTGAACGGCGAACGGCCACTGGGAAGGCTGGCTCAGCTTGGGCGGCTGACCGGCCGCAAGCTCTCGGTCGAGGTCGAGGACGAAAACGCTCCGTCCTTCGCCAAATAGGAAAGCCCCGGATGATCCGGGGCCTTTCGTCCTTGCGTCAGGCCCGTTTGGCGTCCACCGAAAGCGCTCCGGGTCCGAAAGCCGCCAGCACCAGGAAACCGCCCGCCATCGCCAGGTTCTTCTGGAAGTGGATCAACTGCATTCCATCGGACCAATCCATATGCGCGATCAGCGCGCTTGCAACCGAAAAGGCGGCAAGCAGATAGGCCACGATTCGCGTCTGGAAACCGATCAGGACGGCCAGCCCTCCGATCAGTTCCACAAGGCCGGCAAGCACCGCCACCGCGGTTGGGGTCGGCAGATTATAACTCGCGAAATATTGGGATGTCGCGGCAATGGCGGTTATCTTGCCAAAGCCGGAAAGGATAAAAATGATCGACAACAGAATGCGGCCGATAAGTACGATTGCGCTGTTGGACATGATGATTCCCCAGTTTATCGACGGGGAAAGGATATCTGTTTTTCTTCCATGCGCGAGTCCGGCGTTCCCGACCCGCCGGGCGCCCTGACGCAAAAAAGCCCGGAAGTGATCCGGGCTTTTTATTCTTGGGAGCGATGATTCAGCGGCGGCGGTTGTCGATCGAAAGCGCGCCGGCGCCGAAGGCAGCAAGGATGAGCAGGCCACCAGTGATCGAGATGTTCTTCTGGAACAGCAGCACCTGCATCTGATCGCTGAAATCAAGATGCGCGATTGCCGTGGCGGCAAGGGTGAAGATCGCCAGGGCAATTGCCGCGATGCGGGTCTGGAAGCCGACCAGAATGGCAAGGCCGCCGAAGAGTTCAAGCAGGCCCACGCCCACGGCAACGAGGGTAGGCAGCGGCAGACCGATGCTGGCGAACCAGCCGGCGGTGCCAGCGATGCCGGTGAGCTTGGCATAGCCGGCAAGAATGAAAAGCGAGGAAAGCAGGACGCGGCCGATCAGAATGACGGCGGAAGAGTTGGCGACAGCGCCTGACTTTGCAATTGCAGTGGCGGAATTGGTGGACATTGGACTCTCCATGAGTGTTGGCCCGTTGATGGCCTTCACATAGAGAATCCCAATTGTTCACCAAAGCCGCTTTTTCGGCGACACATCGTTCACCGATTTAACCCGGATGCGTCATGTCCTGTGGCCGCACCAGCCGGTCGTAGTCCGCTTCGCTGACCAGTCCGGTGGCCAGCGCTTCCTCGCGCAGCGTCGTGCCGTTCTTGTGCGCGGTCTTGGCGATCTTGGCGGCGTTGTCATAGCCGATCGTCGGGGCAAGGGCCGTCACCAGCATCAGCGAGCGCTCAAGAGCTGCCTTGATATTGTCCTCCCGCGCCTCGATGCCGACGATGCAATTGTCGGTAAACGAGATCGCAGCGTCGGCCATCAACTGCACCGATTGCAGGAAATTGTAAGCCATCAGCGGATTGTAGACGTTGAGTTCGAAATGGCCCTGGCTGCCGGCGAAGGTGAGGGCGGCGTGGTTGCCGAACACCTGCACGCAGACCTGCGTCAGCGCCTCGCATTGGGTCGGATTGACCTTGCCCGGCATGATCGACGAGCCGGGCTCGTTTTCGGGCAGCGCCAGTTCGCCAAGTCCGGAGCGGGGGCCGGAGCCGAGAAAGCGGATGTCGTTGGCGATCTTGAACAGCGCGGCGGCGGCCGCATTGATTGCGCCATGCGAAAACACCATTGAATCGTGCGCCGCCAGCGCCTCGAACTTGTTGGGTGCGGTAACGAAAGGCAGGCCGCTGATCGCGGCGATGCGCTCGGCGACCTTTTCGGCAAAGCCGACCGGCGCGTTGAGCCCGGTGCCGACGGCCGTGCCGCCTTGCGCCAGCTCGCAAAGGCCGGGAAGCGTCAGCTCGATGCGCTTGATCGACGAGGCCACCTGCGCGGCGTAGCCGGAGAACTCCTGGCCGAGTGTCAGCGGCGTCGCATCCTGCGTATGCGTACGGCCGATCTTGATGATGTGATCAAAGGCCTTCGCCTTTGCGTCGAGCGCTGCATGCAGATGCTTCAGCGCCGGCAGCAGATCGTGGACGATCCGCTCGGCGCAAGCGATGTGCATGGCCGTCGGATAGGTGTCGTTAGACGACTGGCTCATATTCACATGGTCGTTGGGGTGGACGGGCTTCTTCGAGCCCATCTCGCCGCCGAGCATTTCGATGGCGCGATTGGAGATCACCTCATTGGCATTCATGTTGGACTGCGTGCCCGAGCCGGTCTGCCAGACCACCAGCGGGAAGTGGTCGTTGAGCTTGCCGTCGACGACTTCCTGCGCGGCCTTGACGATGGCTTCGCCGATGGCCGGATCGAGGCGCTTTAGCTCCATATTGGCCTCGGCGGCGGCGCGTTTGACCATGCCCAGCGCCCGCACCACGGAAAGCGGCTGTTTTTCCCAGCCGATCTTGAAGTTGCCGAGCGAGCGTTGCGCCTGCGCGCCCCAATAGCGGTCGGCAGCCACTTCGATCGGGCCGAATGTGTCGGTTTCGGTTCTTGTCTTCGAAGTGCTCACGGGACCGGTCTCCTGAAAAACTTACCAACGCCGACCGTGGCCTATCGTGTTGGCCCATGAGCTTCAAGCGGAGAATAGCCGGGGCAAGCGCCCAAATCGGTTCAATCGGGCAGGGTGCGGGTGGCGGGCTGCTCAACCGAGTGGAGCCGCCTTCACCCGAATGAGCGCCGTTGTTCCAATTTCCGAAATTTCGGCTTGTTGCGTATGGAAACCGCTGGCGTCGAGATTCGCCTTCAGCTTAACGAGCATCGGTTCGACTTGCGCCGGCGAGGGTGGATCGAAGAAGAGATGAAGCGATCCCTCCGGTCTCAGCAGGCGTTTGGTCGTGGCCAGCTCACGCTGCGGTTTCAGCCAGAAGACGTTCACATTGAAGGCCAAGATCTTGCTGAAGCGCTGCTCGCCTAAATCAGCGTTGGCGAGGTTTGCCGTCATGACTTCGGCGCGTCCGGCGGCCACCGCCGTGGCGTTCAGCTTCGATGCAGCCGCGACCATTTTCTCGGAGCGGTCGATGGCTGTGATCGTTCCGGTCGTCAGTTTGCCGACGATGAGGGACAGAAGGACGCCGCGCCCGCAGCCAATCTCCAGAATCCGGTCGGATGGCTGGAGGTTCAACTGGTCGAGCGCCCATTGAAATCGGGGGGGAACCTTCTCGACTGTCATGCGTCGGCGACATCGTTGCTTTGGAGACGCCGCCATTTGGAGCATATGTTGAAGGAAGTGAAAAGGTAGCTTGTCGCCGCCTTCCGCTGTCGTTCAAAGCGCGCCCTTCACCTTTTCCTTGATGTCGCCGTAACCCTTCTGAACCTTGCCAGCGGCCTTGTCGCCTGTGCCTTCCGCCTCGGTCCGTTTGTTGCCGCTGACCTTGCCTGCGGCTTCCTTGACCGCACCCTTGGCCTGCTTGGCAATGCCCTTGACCTGATCCTTGTTCACCATTTCCGCATCTCCTGTGTCGTGTGGTGGACAACGGCATATTCGGTGAATGGTTGCGAAATGGATCGCAAGGGTGGACCGGAATTGGGTCGAAACGAAAGCGCTTCCCGCATCGCATTGAAGGATGGGGAAGCGCTTTTTGTCGTCTGCTTTCTCGTGGATTTCTCCATTTGAAATGCATCGGACACCTGCAAAATGCATGGGCGGCGAGTTGGTTCCGCTCTTTTTTCGAAATTTCTACTTTTTACCGCTCCCATAACAAAAAGGGCGCCGTGCGGCGCCCTTTCCGTAAGCTTTCGGCTGAGGACTTCTTAGAAGTCCATGCCGCCCATTCCACCCATGCCACCGGGCATGCCGCCCGGCATACCGCCGCCGGCAGCTTCCTTCTTCGGAGCTTCGGCGATCATCGCTTCGGTGGTGACGAGCAGGCCACCGACCGAGGCTGCGTCCTGGAGGGCGGTGCGCACGACCTTGACCGGGTCGACGATGCCAAGGCTGATCATGTCGCCATACTCGCCAGTCTGGGCGTTGTAGCCATAGCTGGCGCCCTTGTTGTCGAGGATCTTGCCGACGACGATCGAGGCTTCCTCACCGGCGTTCGCGGCGATCTGACGAGCCGGAGCCTGCAGAGCGCGACGGATGATCGCGATGCCGGCAGCCTGGTCGGCATTGACGCCTTCCGCCTTGATGACGGTCGCAGCACGCAGCAGCGCGACGCCACCGCCAGCCACGATGCCTTCCTCGACGGCCGCGCGGGTCGCGTTGAGGGCGTCATCGACGCGGTCCTTCTTTTCCTTGACTTCGACTTCGGTCGCACCGCCGACGCGGATCACCGCAACGCCGCCGGCCAGCTTGGCGAGACGCTCCTGCAGCTTCTCACGGTCGTAGTCCGAGGTGGTTTCCTCGATCTGCTGCTTGATCTGGGCAACGCGGCCCTGGATCTCGGCCTTCTTGCCGGCGCCGTCGACAATGGTGGTGTTCTCCTTGGAGATCGACACCTTCTTGGCGCGGCCGAGCATGTCGAGGCCGACATTCTCGAGCTTGATGCCGAGGTCTTCGGAAATGACCTGACCGCCGGTCAGGATGGCGATGTCTTCCAGCATGGCCTTGCGGCGATCACCGAAGCCCGGAGCCTTGACGGCAGCGATCTTCAGGCCACCACGCAGCTTGTTGACGACGAGGGTCGCGAGGGCTTCGCCTTCGACGTCCTCGGAGATGATGAGGAGCGGCTTCGACGACTGCACGACGGCTTCGAGAACCGGCAGCATGGCCTGGAGGTTGGAGAGCTTCTTCTCGTGGAGAAGGATGTAGGCGTCTTCCAGCTCGGCGACCATCTTGTCCGGATTGGTGACGAAGTAAGGCGAGAGATAGCCGCGGTCGAACTGCATGCCTTCGACGACCTCAAGCTCGGTCTCGGCGGTCTTGGCTTCCTCGACGGTGATGACGCCTTCGTTGCCGACCTTCTGCATCGCCTCGGCGATCATCGCGCCGATTTCGGTCTCGCCATTGGCCGAGATGGTGCCGACCTGCGCGACTTCCTCGGAGGTCTTGATCTTCTTCGAAGTCTTGACGAGGTGGGCGACGACTTCCGTGACGGCGAGATCGATGCCGCGCTTCAGGTCCATCGGGTTCATGCCGGCGGCAACGGCCTTGTGGCCTTCCTGCACGATCGACTGTGCCAGAACGGTCGCGGTCGTGGTGCCGTCGCCGGCGATGTCGTTGGTCTTGGAAGCGACTTCGCGGACCATCTGCGCGCCCATGTTCTCGAACTTGTCCTCAAGCTCGATTTCCTTGGCGACGGAGACGCCGTCCTTGGTGATGCGCGGGGCGCCGAACGACTTGTCGATGACGACATTGCGGCCCTTGGGGCCGAGCGTGACCTTCACCGCATCGGCGAGGATGTTGATGCCGCGCAGCATGCGCTCGCGGGCATCACGGGAGAATTTTACGTCTTTAGCAGCCATTTCTTGCTCCTGGGCCTGGGCCCGTAATGTTCTGAGTGATTGGTGCGGATGGAAGCGATCAGCCGATGATGCCCATGATGTCGGATTCCTTCATGATCAGAAGGTCTTCGCCATTGAGCTTCACTTCGGTGCCGGACCACTTGCCGAACAGCACGCGGTCGCCGGCCTTGACGTCCAGCGGGATGAGCTTGCCGGCTTCATCGCGGGCGCCGGAGCCGATGGCGACGATTTCGCCTTCCTGCGGCTTTTCCTTGGCGGTATCGGGGATGATGATCCCGCCGGCGGTCTTCGACTCGGATTCGACGCGGCGAACGACCACTCGGTCATGCAGCGGCCGGAAATTCGACTTTGCCATATCTTGAAATCCCTGGTGCGGATGTTGAAACCACTCTCAGCCCAAGGCGGGCTGGCGTTAGCACTCTCTTAAGGCGAGTGCTAACATGGCGATGAGATATGGCCGGACGATTGCCGAGTCAATAACCCGCTCCAGTGATGGGGGCTAAAAAAATTCGGTTCTTCGGCCAAGTCGTGACCTCCGTCAAAAAAGCGCGAGGGCCGCGCTTCGATTCTTGAATAGTAAGCACGCTTATAATATATGCGGCTCATGAAACTTGAAGGAACCGAACGCCTGGGCTTTCTCATCCACGATGCCGCGCGGCTGATGCGACGGCGTTTCGAGAGCATGGGAAGCGCCTATGGGCTTTCGGCCGCGCAATGGCGGCTGATGGTGCGCGTGGTCAAGGAAGAAGGCCTGACGCAAGCCCGGTTGGCCGAACTGTTGGAAATCGAACCCATCAGCGTGTCGAGACTGATCGACCGCATGCAGGAGGGCGGTTGGGTGGAGCGCCGGCAGGATGCAGCCGATCGCCGCGTCCACATGATCTTCCCGACCGCCAAAAGCCGCGAAACATTCGGCGCGATCAAGGGGGTCGCCGGCGAGGTGTTCGAACAGGCTCTGGCTGGGCTTACGCCGCAGGAGCGGCAGACGGTCATTCATGGGCTTTCCACCATCGTCAACAATCTTTCCGATGGCGAAACCTCATGCCGTCAGCCGGTCATTTCAAAAGGTTCAGCAACATGAATGCCGTGTCGAAAATCGAAGGTGATGTGGCCAACATTGAGGCCGAGGCGCTGGAAAAGCCGGTCGTGGTAACGGCGCCGGTACAATCCGAGCCGGAGATACAGGTTCCCAGGCAGCGCAAGGGCCGCCTGGCCCTGATGGTCGCGGTACCGTTGGCGCTCATCGTCGGGGGCGGCTATGTCTGGATCACCGGCGGACGCTATCAGGAAACCGAGAACGCCAATCTGCGGCAGGCCAGGGTTTCGATCGCCTCGGAAGCCGCGGGGCGCATCGTGTCGGTCAACGTGTCCGACAACGCCGCCGTCAAGGAAGGTCAGGTGCTTTTTACGGTCGATCCTGAGCCTTACCGCATCGCCCTTGCTCAGGCCGATGCGGCACTTGCCGCCGCCCGGCTCGATGTCGAGCAGTTGCGCGCCGCCTATAGTCAGGCATTGGCGCAGGAGCGGGTGACCGCCGGCGACGTCGCCTATTTGAAGACGCAGTTCGAGCGCAGCACGGAGCTGGCCAGCAAGGGCATCAGCGCCAAGTCCTCACTGGACGAGGCGCGGCACGATCTCGCCAAGGCCGAAGACGAACACACGGCGGCCGTTCAGGGGATTGCCAGCGCCCGCGCGGCGCTTGGCGGGGATCCGGACATCGAAACCGACAAGCATCCAGCGGTGCTTTCGGCGCTGGCGACGCGCGACAAGGCAGCCTATGCGCTTGCGCAATCGACAGTGCGAGCACCCGCCGACGGCGTGGTCTCGCAGGCATCGTCCTTCAAGGTCGGCCAGTTCGTCGGCGCCGGCACCCCGGTGTTCAGTCTGGTCGAGACCGGCGACACCTGGATCGAGGCGAATTTCAAGGAAACGCAGCTTACCCACATGAAGCCCGGCCAGGAGGCCGAGATCACGCTCGACACCTATCCGGACCGTCCCCTGAAGGCGACCGTGGAGGCGATCGGCGCGGGAACTGGCGCGGAGTTTTCATTGCTGCCAGCCCAGAACGCCACCGGCAACTGGGTCAAGGTAACCCAGCGTATCCCGGTTCGGCTCAAGGTCGATACGCAAGGCCTGCCGGTCGCCTTGCGTACCGGAATGAGCGCCACCGTGTCGGTCGATACCGGCGTCAGCCGGGGACTTTCCGGCCTGTTGCCCCATGCCTATGCGGCGGACTGAGCCGAAGGCGAACCTTAGTTAGAACCTCCGATGGACCCGACGGCTCACACCGAAGTACCCCATCGCGGGCTGATCACGCTATCGGTCATGCTCGCGACGATCATGCAGGTGCTCGACACCACGATCGCCAATGTCGCGCTGCCGTCGATGGTCGGCGATCTCGGCGCGTCGGCCGACACGATAAATTGGGTGCTGACTTCCTATATCGTCGCCGCCGCCATCATGACGCCGGTGACCGGCTGGCTGTCCGACCGGATCGGCCGCAAGGAGCTGTTCCTGGTCTCGGTTATCGGCTTCGTCGTCGCTTCCATGCTTTGCGGCATATCGTGGAGCCTGGAGAGCATGGTGCTGTTCCGCCTTCTCCAGGGTGTATTCGGCGCCGCGATCGTGCCTCTTTCGCAAACCTTTCTCCTCGACATCAACCCGCGCGAGCGCCATGGCCAGGCCATGGCGATGTGGGGAGCCGGCATCATGGTCGGCCCGATCATCGGCCCGACGCTGGGCGGCTGGCTGACGGAAAGCTTCAACTGGCGCTGGGTTTTCTTCATCAATCTGCCGATCGGCATCATCGCCGTAGCGGGTTCCGCGATTTATCTGCCAAGCATCGCCAAGCGGCTGCGCGGCTTCGATTTCTTCGGCTTCGCCATGCTGAGCCTCGGCGTCGGCGCGCTTCAGTTGATGCTCGACCGCGGTGCCGAAGTCGACTGGTTCTCGGCGGTCGAAATCTGGATCGAACTCGGATTGGCAATCACCGGCTTCTGGGTGTTCACCGTTCATCTGCTGACGGCTAAGAACCCATTCATCGATCCCAAGATTTTCATGGATCGAAATTTCGCGACCGGGCTGGTGTTCATCTTCGTGATCGGCGTCATCTTGCTCGCCAGCCTTGCCCTGCTGCCGCCGATGCTGACGCATCTGTTCAACTATCCGACGATCACCACGGGCCTGGTGATGGCGCCACGCGGCGTCGGCACCATGATCTCGATGATCATTGTGGGACGGCTGGTGCGCATCGTTGACGCCAGAATTCTCGTCGTCGCCGGGCTGCTGCTGACCGCGCAATCGCTCTACACGATGGCGGGTTTCAGCCCGCAGATGGATAGCCATCTGATCATCTCATCCGGAATTGTGCAGGGGCTGGGTCTTGGACTGGTCTTCGTGCCGCTGTCGACCATCGCCTTCGCCACGCTCGACGCCCGCTATCGCACCGACGCCACCAGCCTGTTCAGCCTGGTGCGCAACATCGGCTCCTCGATCGGCATTTCCGTCGTCACGGTCATGCTGACGCGCAATACGCAGATCAACCATGCCGAGCTTTCCGCGGCGATGACGCCCTTCAATCCGAATCTCGCAGTAGCATCGCCCGCCGCCGCGGCCGGCGATCCCGCCGCGCTGTCGCAGATCGACGGGCTGGTCAATGCCCAGGCGCTGATGATCTCCTATGTCGACGACTTCAAGCTGATGATGATCGTAACGCTCTGCGCCATTCCGCTGGCGCTGTTGCTGCGCAAGCCGAAGATGGCGGCGGCTGGTGCACCGGCCGCTCACATGGATTGAAATGGCTGCGGCGCGAAAGAAACGTGACAGGCCGGAGAGGTTCGGCTAAGCCCGAAGCCGCTTCGGCAGCCCGCCGATCTAAAGCTTGAGTATCGCAGACAGGAGAAATCATGGCGGGTTCGCCCACGAAGATCGAGTCTCTGGACGTTCTGACCGACCGCTACGAAGCGCTGCTGTGTGATGTCTGGGGCGTCGTCCACAATGGCGTCGAGGCGTTTCCTGACGCCTGCCGCGCTTTGACGCGAGCCCGGGCGAGGGGCGTTGTCGTGGTCCTCATCACCAATTCACCGCGCCCGCGCGAAGGCGTGGAAGCGCAATTGGCCGCACTTGGCGTGCCGGACGATTGTTGGGACCGCGTCGTCACCTCTGGCGACGTCACCCGCGACCTGATCCGCGAAGCGCCACGGAAACTGTTTCATGTCGGCAGCGACCGTGACCTGCCGATCTATGACGGGCTGGATTGTGAACTGGTCGAGGAATTCGAAGCCGACGCCGTGGTGTGCACCGGCCTGATGGATGACGAGACCGAAACGCCGGAAGACTATGCCGACATGCTGCGGCGGTTTCGCTCGCGCAACCTGCCATTCATCTGCGCCAATCCCGACATCGTGGTGGAGCGCGGCGACAGGCTGATCTGGTGCGCCGGTGCATTGGCGCGCGACTACGGCCAGCTGGGCGGCAGGACGCTGATTTCGGGCAAGCCCCATCGGCCGATCTACGAGGCAGCCTTGAGAGTCGTCGGCGAACTTCTGGGCCGCGAAGCCGACCGCTCGAAGACGCTGGCCATCGGTGACGGCATGCTGACGGACATAAAGGGTGCGACCGACAACGACATCGACGCACTCTATGTTTCAGGTGGCATCCATGCCCGCGACTATGGCGAGGCCCATGATTCCGATCCGAAGCTACTGGCGGCATTTCTTGAGAAACATGGACAACAGCCGGTTGCGGTCATCCCGCGGCTTCGGTAACGAAGTATGATGCGTTCCTTCCAGCGTATTTCCGGTTCGGCGACATTGCCTGATGGCCTTCGCGGCGGCGTGGTGGCGATCGGCAATTTCGATGGCGTGCATCGTGGCCATCAGGTCGTGCTGGAACGCGCGCTGCAGGAGGCGGCCCGGCATGGCGTGCCGGCGCTGGTGCTGACGTTCGAGCCGCATCCGCGCACCGTATTCCAGCCCGACACCCCGCTTTTCTTGCTGACGCCGCCGCCGATGAAGGCACGGCTGCTGGCCGAACTCGGCTTCGATGCGGTGGTGGAGCAGGCCTTTACGCGCGAATTCGCCGAACTGGATGCCGAACGCTTCGTGATGCAGATGCTGTCGAGCGACCTCGGCGTCAGCCATGTAGTGACCGGTTTCGACTTCCACTTCGGCAAGAACCGGCAGGGTGGGCCGGCCTTTTTGATGGAGGCAGGAGCGCGTCATGGCTTCGGCGTGACGCTGGTCGATCCATTTCGCGATGAAGGCGCTGAAATCGTCTCGTCCAGCCGTATTCGCGGCCTGTTGTCGGAAGGCGAGGTTGCGCAGGCGGCGGGCCTGCTTGGCTACCGGTACACGGTCGAGGCCGAAGTAGGGCATGGAAAGCAGCTTGGCCGTACGCTGAGCTTCCCGACCGCAAACATGGCGCTGCCCGAAACCAATAGCCTTAAATACGGCATCTATGCCGTAAGGTTTCGCCGTGCCGACGGCACGCTGCATGATGGTGTCGCCAGTTTCGGCCGCCGGCCGACCGTCGACACCGATGGCGCGCCGCTGCTTGAAACTTTCTTGTTCGATTTCACCGGCGACCTGTATTGGCAGACCTGTCGCGTTTCGCTGTTCGCCTATCTGCGTGGTGAGGAGAAGTTTGATGGCCTCGACGCCCTGGTCGCCCAGATGAAGCGCGACGAGGCCGAAGCGCGCGCGCTGCTGGCGAGCGTCACGCCGTTGTCGCCGCTTGATCGCGCCATCGCCTTCTAGCTTCGAGGGTCCAGCGGCAGTATCCGTGACGCTTCGGCTATCTCCTCAATGCCAGGCCGAATGCGATGAATGTCCAGCCCTGGAATATCAGGTCGATCGCCAGGAAAAGGCCAAGCACCCAAAGGCTGTTGATCGGCCAGCCGAGCGCAATGATCAGGCCGGCCAGCGCCGTGACGATGCCGGCGGCGACGATCCAGCCCCAGCCGCTCGCCTGCCTGTTCTTCAGGCCGACCCAAAGGCGCAGGAGCCCCGATGCGACGAGGCTGACAGCCAATAGGAAGGTCAGCACTGCAGAGGCCAGAAGCGGATTGTAGAAGGCGAGAAAGCCGGCGATGGCATAGAGCAAACCGCTGAGCAGCCACCAGAAAAAGCCGCTCCAGTCCTTCACGCCGAAGGCATGGGCGATTTCAACGATGCCGGCGACCAGCATCAGCGTGCCCACGACATAGACTGATGCGACGGTTGCAATGACGAGATTGCCGAAGGCAATAACGCCGAAGATCAGGAGCAGCACGCCGAGGGCGACGAACCAGCCCCATTTCGACCGTGCTTCACCAATGGCATTACCTAGTGTGTTGGGTGCTTCGGATGGCAATGTCATGTCGTCCCTCCACGATAGAGTTCAGTCCAACATAGTCCATGACGAACGTTAACTCGCTTGCGCGAAACCGTCCAGTCGCGTTGCGAGCCAGCTGCATGTGGGTTGCGAAAGATTTGGTGTATCAGACTGAATTCACTTCAAATTTTCCAACATGAACGAAAGTGCGGGCTCAACGAGTGATTGTGCTCAGGAGTATGTTCGGGGCGGGATAGTTCCGCTCGGTCGATTCGCGGCGATCTGTTCGGCCGCGATCGTGCTCGGCCCTCTGTGGCCGTCTCCGCCAGCCAAGGACTTCAGCCTAGCAAGGGAGCGAGGCTCGCTCATCCCCGGTGTCGCGACCGCCGATCGGTTCGACTTCGCCAAAAAGGCTTCCGCCATGCGCCCAATTTATGTGCTTTATTCTCCTGTCCGCCTCCGCTAAAAGCGCGGCCATGAGATTTTCGGCGCTCGTCTTCGCGATTGCTATACGAATTACCGGCCCGGTCTTCCGAGCGGCGTAATGCTGTTCGTAAGCCCGGGGCTTTATCTCAAGCGCCTGCTCGCTTTTTCAGACCACGATGGTTGAACGCCCATGGCCGCTTTCGCCGGGCAATTCGATGGCAAGACAATGACCGATACGTCCGTTAATTCCGAACAATCCAAGATCGACTATTCGAAGACCCTTTATCTGCCGCAGACGAATTTTCCGATGCGCGCCGGCCTGCCCGAAAAGGAACCGGTGCTGGTCAAGCGCTGGCAGGAAATGGGCATGTATAAGCGCCTGCGTGAAAATGCTGCGGGTCGTCCGCTTTTCGTCCTGCATGACGGGCCACCCTATGCGAACGGCAACATCCACATCGGCCATGCGCTGAACAAGATCCTCAAGGACGTCATCACCCGCTCGTTCCAGATGCGCGGATATGACAGCAATTATGTGCCGGGCTGGGACTGTCATGGCCTGCCGATCGAATGGAAGATCGAGGAGCAGTATCGCGCCAAGGGCAAGAACAAGGACGAGGTTCCCGTCAACGAGTTCCGCAAGGAGTGTCGCGAGTTTGCGGCCCACTGGATCAAGGTCCAGTCTGAGGAATTCAAGCGGCTCGGCGTCGAGGGCGATTTCGACAATCCCTATACGACGATGAATTTTCACGCCGAGGCGCGGATCGCCGGCGAGCTGCTGAAATTCGCCAAATCCGGCCAGCTTTACCGCGGCTCCAAGCCGGTGATGTGGAGCGTGGTGGAACGCACCGCGCTCGCCGAAGCCGAGGTCGAATATCAGGACTACGAAAGCGACACGATCTGGGTGAAGTTCCCGGTGGCGAACGGCGCCGATCGTTTGGCGGGAGCCCACGTCGTCATCTGGACCACGACCCCGTGGACGATCCCCGGCAACCGCGCAGTGAGCTTTTCTCCTCGCATCGCTTATGGCCTTTTTGAGGTGACGGCGGCGGAAAACGACTTCGGCCCGCAGCCCGGCGAGAAGCTGATCTTTGCCGATGCGCTTGCAGGAGAAGCGGCGGAGAAAGCCAAGGTCACCTTGAATCGGATCGGCAGTGTCAGCGCTGAAGACCTTGAAAGCATTGTGCTTTCGCATCCATTCAAGGGCTTGGGCGGCGGTTATGAATTCACCGTGCCGATGCTGGCCGGCGATCACGTGACCGATGATACTGGTACCGGATTCGTCCATACCGCGCCTGGCCACGGTCGCGAAGACTTCGACGCCTGGATGGATTCGGTCCGTGACCTCGAGATGCGCGGGATCTCGACGAGAATCCCGTTCACCGTGGACGACGCCGGCTACTTCACCAAGGACGCGCCCGGCTTCGGCCCGGACCGCGAGGGCGGGGCAGCGCGCGTCATCGATGACAACGGCAAGAAGGGCGACGCCAACAAGGCGGTCATCGAGGCGCTGATCGGCGCGAACGCGCTGTTTGCGCGCGGGCGGCTTAAGCACTCCTACCCGCATAGCTGGCGCTCCAAGAAGCCGGTGATTTTCCGCAATACGCCGCAATGGTTCGTCCACATGGACAAGGAGCTGGGCGGGTTTACCTCCCCCTCGATGGCGGAGGTCGCGACGCACAGCGGCGCGGGTGGGAAGAAACCCGATACCTTGCGCAATCGCGCGCTGGCTGCGATCGACGCGACACGCTTCGTGCCGGCCGCCGGCCAGACCAGGCTGCGCGCCATGATCGAGGAGCGCCCGGACTGGGTGTTGTCACGCCAGCGCGCCTGGGGCGTGCCGATCTGCGTGTTCGCCGATGCGGATGGCGATATCCTGGTCGATGACGCGGTCAATGCTCGCATTCTCGAAGCATTCGAGAAGGAAGGCGCCGACGCCTGGTTTGCCGAGGGCGCCAAGGAGCGGTTTTTGGGCGAGGGCCACGATCACGCGCGGTGGCGGCAGGTCACCGACATTCTCGATGTCTGGTTCGATTCAGGATCGACGCATACCTTCACGCTCGAGGATCGGCCCGACCTTAAATGGCCGGCCGATGTCTATCTGGAAGGCTCCGACCAGCATCGCGGCTGGTTCCATTCGTCGCTGCTGGAAAGCTGCGGCACGCGCGGCCGCGCACCTTACGATACCGTCGTCACCCATGGTTTCACCATGGACGAGGACGGCCGGAAGATGTCGAAGTCGCTCGGCAACACCGTTGTTCCTCAGGACGTGATGAAGCAGTCCGGCGCCGACATATTGCGCCTGTGGGTGATGACCACGGACTATTGGGAAGACCAGCGGCTCGGCAAGAACGTGCTGCAGACCAATATCGACGCTTATCGCAAGCTGCGCAACACCATCCGCTGGATGCTGGGAACGCTCGCGCATGACGAGGGCGACGAGGTGCCGCTGGCGGATATGCCGGAACTGGAACAGCTCATGCTGCACCGGCTGTCGGAACTCGACCAGATCATGCGGGCCGGCTACGATGCCTTCGAGTTCAAGCGCATCACTCGCGCGCTGATCGACTTCATGGTCGTGGAACTGTCCGCTTTCTATTTCGATATCCGCAAGGATGCCCTCTACTGTGAGGCTCCCTCCAGCGTGAAGCGCAAGTCGGCCGTGCAAGTGGTGCGTCATCTCTTCGACCATCTGGTGACATGGCTTGCGCCAATGCTGCCGTTCACTACGGAGGAAGCCTGGCTCGAACGCTATCCATCCGCGGTATCCGTTCATCTCGAGCAGTTCCGCGATGTGCCGAGCGAATGGAAGAACGATGCACTTGCCGAAAAATGGCGCAAGCTTCGTCAAGTCCGCAGCGTCGTCACTGGCGCACTGGAACTTGAGCGGGCAAAAAAGACGATCGGCTCCTCGCTGGACGCCGTCCCGACCGTCTACATGACCGACGCCGCGCTTGAGGAAGCTTTTGCCGGGATCGACATGGCGGAAATCTGCATCACGAGCGATCTTGTCGTGTCGCATGACACCGCACCGGAGGAGGCCTTCTCCCTCCGTGAGGTTCCAGGCGTGGCGGTCCTCGTGACGAAAGCCGAGGAGCGCGGCTTGCGCAAATGTGCGCGTTCCTGGCGGTTTACCGACGATGTCGGTGCAGATTCGGAGTTTCCCGACGTCTCTGCGCGGGACGCGGCGGTGCTGCGCGAATTGCGCGCGCTGGGTCGGCTTTGAGGCTCGTCAGCGAGATTCACATGCGGCCGGTCGTTGCCCTTATACGCGCCATGCGTTAAAAGCGCGGGACTTCGGACGACAAATTGTCGCCGGATTCTCGTCGGATGAGCGTGCGGGCGGTGGCCGGATTCCGGTTGGATTACTTTTCCAGAGGCAATTTGTAGTGGGATTTTCTGGCATGACTGAAAAGACGCGGAGGCGCGCGGCGCTGTTGACGTCGCTCATGGCTTCCAGTCTCGCCCTTTCGGGATGCGTGGGCTCGCCGACCTATGGCACCGACAAGACCGCGACCGAGCAGCTTGTCGGTGACGTGACGGGAATTCTGTCGATCGCGCCAAAGGGCCGCGAGAGGATCGACTACAAGCCGCGTCCTGAACTGGTCAAGCCGCAGCCTGGTCAGGCGGCCAATCTGCCCGCGCCGCAGGACAACATCGTCACCGCGCGTAGCGATGTATGGCCGGAATCGCCGGAACAGAAGCGAGCCCGCATTCGCGCCGATGCAACCGCCAATCGCGACAAGCCCGGCTGGCGGCCGGAGGTCGAATCCGATGTGTATGCTGCCTCATCGGCGCCTAGTGCGCCGCTTGGCGCGTCGCAGAGGCGACTCGAATCCGGAATCGAGCCGCCCGCGATGCGACAGCAGCAGCGCGAGGCGTTCAACAAGCGATTGGCCGAAACCAGGCAAGGCAGCGAAACGACGCGCAAATATCTGAGCGAGCCGCCGCTGGTCTACCGCCAGCCGGCTGCCACCGCGCCGGTGGGCGACGTCGGTGAGGACGAGTTGAAGAAGGAAAGACGCCTCAAGGCCGAAGCCAAGAAGGGCGGCAAGAGCTGGCGCGATATATTGCCGTGGTAAGAGAAGCCGCTGCGAACATGCCGCAGTGGTTCACGTAGTCACAGATCGCGCCGCGCCTGGAAGAATGTCTTGAGGATGCCGGCTGCACTGCTTTCGGCAATGCCGGGGTAGACCTCGGGGACGTGATGGCAGGTCGGCGAGGCGAAGAACCGCACGCCGTTGACGACGGCACCACCTTTTTCGTCGCTGGCTCCGAAATAGAGCCGCCTGATGCGGGCGAAGGAAATCGCCGCCGCGCACATGGCACAAGGCTCCAGCGTCACATAGAGATCGAGATCGGTAAGCCGCTCGGCCGATAGTTTTTGCGAGGCCTCGCGGATCGCCAGCATTTCGGCGTGAGCAGTCGGATCGTTAAGTTCCCGGGTGCGGTTTCCGGCGCGTGAAACGATCCTTGTACCGCGGGCGACGACCGCGCCGACCGGCACTTCGCCGCGTGCGGCGGCGGCCTCGGCCTCGGCAAGAGCCAAGGCCATGAAATCCGGGCGTTTCAAGCCGTTATTCCCTCGCAAGTCCAGAATGTTCCTGTTATCTACCGCCTCGGAAAGGCAAACGCCACATGGATGACGATCGTAAGAAATTTCCGCGCAAAGGCGGGCCAAAACCGGGCGGACCGCGCGGCAAGGACGCTCCGCGCAAGGGCGGCAAGTTCGGTCTTGCCGGAAAGTCCCGGTTCGAAGGCGGCAAGCCGTCCGAGAAACTGGGCGACCGCACCGGCGCGAGCAAGCCCTTTGCCAAACGGCGCGCCGAATCTCAAACATCTGGTGCGGAGCGGCCGAAACGTGAGTTCAGGCGCGACGAACGGCCACGCGACGGCGACGACGCGCGCCCGCAGCGCAGCGGGGCGCAGTTTCGCAAGGGGCCGCGCCCCGACGGCAAGCCCTATGAGAAGCGCGAAGGGCAGGGTGCGTCGCGCCCAGGCCGGTTCGAGCGTGGCGACCGCCCCCATAACGCCAGGGAGCGGGGTTCGGAAACCGGTGAGCGCCGCGAAAGGCGCTTCGATTCCGGTCCGCGTGATGACCGCAAGCCCTTTGTCCGCCGCCCTGAGCGTGAAGCGGAAACGGCCAGCGAGAGGCCAGCCCGGCGCTTCGACAGGTCGCAGGGCCCGCGCGAAGGCGGTTTCGAGCGGCGTCCGAAGTCCGACGGGTTCAAGCGACCTGACGCGGAGCGCAAACCATTTGCACGTGCAAAGGCCGTCGAAGAGGCGCCGGGCGAGCGCATTGCCAAGCGCTTGGCGCGGGTGGGCATTGCCTCGCGTCGCGATGCCGAGGAGTTGATTGCGGCAGGCCGCGTCAAGGTCAATGGCAAGGTGCTGGGCTCGCCCGCCTTCAACGTAATGCCTGATGACCGGATCGAACTTGACGGAAATCTCATTCCGCCGATCGAGCGGACGCGGCTGTTCCTGTTTCACAAGCCGGCCGGTCTTGTCACGACCAATCGCGACCCGGAAGGACGCAAGACCATTTTCGACGCGCTTCCGGCTGAATTGCCGAGACTGATGACGGTCGGCCGACTCGATATCAACACCGAGGGCCTGCTGCTCCTGACCAATGACGGCGGGCTGGCGCGCGTGCTGGAATTGCCGGCCACCGGTTGGCTGCGCCGTTACCGGGTGCGCGTGCACGGCAAGGTCGATACGGATCGGCTTGCCGGCTTGAAGGACGGCATGGCGATCGACGGCGTCTTCTACGGTTCGGTGGAAGCCACGCTCGATCGCGAGCAGGGCAGCAATGCCTGGCTGACGCTCGCCTTACGCGAGGGCAAGAACCGCGAAGTGAAAAACATACTTGGCTCGCTCGGCCTCGACGTGACCCGGCTGATCCGCGTCTCCTATGGGCCGTTCCAGCTTGGCGAACTGCCGGAAGGGCACGTCCAGGAACTGAGCGGCCGTACGCTGCGCGACCAGCTTGGTGAACGGCTGATCGAAGAATCGGGCGCGAATTTCGAGGCCGATATCGTCAAGCCCTTCACCAACAAGCCGGCACGGCGCGAACATGACAAGCCGACCGACGAAGCTGCCTCACAGCGCGCACCGCGCCGTCCGCGACCGTTGAACGTCGGCGAGGGTGGGCTGATCAAGAATCGCCGGCGCGACGATGAACGCCATCGCGAAGACGTGCTCGGACGGTTGCAGACGAAACCGGATCGAGGCTTCAAGTCGGAGCGTGGGCCAGGTCCCGAGCGTGGCCCCAAGCCTGAACGAGGCGAGCGGCCAGCGCGTGTGGGCAAGCCCGCCGCGCGCGAGCAGCGGCCTGTCGATCCGCCGGGCGGCCGGAAGGCGAATGTCTGGATGGCGCCGGGAGCGCGTCCGATCGGTGCCGGCAGGGCCGCGGCCGAAAAAGCGGAAGGCGGAAAGAAGGCGCATGGTGCTGGACATCACAAGCATAGCGGCAAGCCCTTCTTCGAAAAGCCCGGCGGTGGCAAATCCGGCTTCGGCAAGCCAAGGCGTCACGACGACGAGCGCGGCAACGGGCAGGGGGATGGTCCGCGTTCAGGCGGGCCGCGCCCGTCTGGACCGCGCGGGGGCAAGAGCGATGCGGATCGTCGGCGGTGAATTTCGCGGCAGGCCGCTCGCCACGCCGCGCACCAACGCCATCCGCCCGACAACCGACCGCACTCGCGAGGCGCTGTTCAATGTGCTGACGCATCGTTTCGGCGAGCGGCTGCAGGGCGCGCGCGTGCTCGACCTCTTCGCCGGAACGGGTGCCCTTGGCCTCGAGGCATTGTCGCGCGGAGCCTCGTTTTGCATGTTCATCGAGGATTCCGCGGAAGGTCGGGGCCTGATCCGCACCAATGTCGATGCCTTCGGCCTGCAGGGCCGCACCAAGATCTTCCGCCGCGATGCGACCGGCCTTGGTCCGGCAGGCACGGTGCAGCCGTTCAACCTGGTGTTTGCCGATCCCCCTTATGGCAAGGGACTTGGCGAAGCCGCACTGCGCTCGGCTCGAACGGGCGGCTGGCTGCAAGCCAACGCGCTTTGCGTCGTCGAGGAAACGGCGGCCGCCCCGTTTGATCCCGGCGCGGGTTTTAAGGTGATCGACGAGCGCAGCTATGGCGAGACCATCATTCGCCTGATGGAAAGCACCTGATACGCCCGGCGCGGATGCCGGTCTCGCTTTTTTGGTGCATGGTCCAGCTTCGGCCTTTTTCCGGCGTCAGTGACATTGGCCGAAAGTTTGGATGCAGGATTGCGCGAAGCTGCAAGGAGCGCTGGATGATTTTCAAGGCTGGGCTTCTGGCGCGACGGGGAAGAAGGCTGCTGGCCGCATCCATCATGCTGCTGGCACTGCCATCTTCCGCCATGGCTGAAACTGGACAAGCCGGTGCGAACGTCACCCAGTTCGTCCTCGACAATGGCATGGAGGTGGTGGTCATTCCCGACCACCGCGCCCCGATCGTCACCCACATGGTCTGGTACAAGGTCGGCAGCGCCGACGAACCTGCGGGTAAATCCGGCATTGCGCATTTTTTCGAGCACCTGATGTTCAAGGGAACCGCCAAGCACAAGGCGGGCGAGTTCGGAGCGCGGATCGCCGAGATTGGCGGCCATGAGAACGCCTTCACCTCCTACGATTATACGGCCTACTTCCAGACGGTGACGCCGGATGCACTTGAAACGATGATGAGCTTCGAGGCCGACCGCATGCGCAACCTGATCCTGACGGATGCGGTGATCGGACCCGAACGCGACGTCATCCTGGAGGAGCGCCGCTCCCGTGTCGAAGGCAGCCCACAGGCTCTGCTCGAGGAAGAGGTACAAGCCACGCTGTTCCAGAACCATCCATACCGCATACCGATAATCGGCTGGATGCATGAAATGGAGAAGCTGAACCGGGCCGAGGCCGTCGAGTTCTACGATCGCTATTATGCGCCGAACAACGCGGTTCTGGTGGTCGCGGGCGATGTCGAGCCCGATACGGTAAGGTCGATGGCCGAAAGGACCTATGGCAAGGTTGCGCGCGGCCCGGATCTGCCGCCGCGAATCCGCCCATCCGAACCCGAGCAGAATACCAGGCGAAGCGTGACGCTTACCGACAGGCGCGTAACCGTGCCGAGTTTTTCCAGGTCATGGGTGGTGCCCTCCTATCATCGGGCGACGCCTGGAGAGGCCGAGGCGCTCGATCTCCTGTCCGAGATACTGGGTGGCGGCACGAGAAGCCGGCTCTACCAGGCGCTGGTGGTCAAAGCCGGCATTGCCGCCGGTGCCGGTGCCTATTACGAAGGCACGACCCTCGACGACACCAGTTTCACGGTCTACGGCGCGCCGCGCGGTGCAAACGGATTGGAGGCGGTGGAGAAAGCCGTCGATGCCGAAATCGCTCGCATCATTCGGGATGGCGTGACGGAAACGGAACTGGAGAAGGCCAAGAACCGTTTCGTGCGCAGCACGATTTTCGCCCGGGACGATCAATCCAGCATGGCCAATATCTACGGCAGCACGCTTGCCACCGGCGGTACCGTGGAAGAGGTGCAGCAGTGGCCCGACAAGATTCGCGCCGTCACCGCCGCGGAGATCAAGGCGGTTGCAGTCAAATATCTGAACCCGGACGTTTCCGTGAGTGGCTATCTGCTGCCGGCGCAGGATAGCAGGCCGGAAGCCTCGGAAATTCCGCCTGAAATGATCAAACCCGAAACCGGGAAGGCCGACGAGCCGGGCCCGATCGAAGCCGCGCCCACCGGCGCCGGCGCTGCCAACTGATCGGGATAAGCGCCATGATGAATTCGATCGAAACGCACATCCGGCCGCTGGCGGTCGCAATCGCCGCGACAGTCATGGTCTTGACGCTGGCCTTATCGTCGGTCGCACCGGCGCGGGCCGAAATGAAAATACAGGAGGTAACGTCGCCGAAGGGCGTCAGCGCCTGGCTGGTCGAAGACTATTCCGTGCCGCTCATTTCCATCCGCTTTGCCTTCGAGGGTGGTTTCACGCAGGACCCCAGGGGCAAGGAGGGGCTTGCAAACCTGATGACCGGCCTGTTTGACGAAGGGGCAGGCGATCTGGACAGTGAGGCCTTCCAGTCGCGCCTGGACGATGCCGGAGCCGAAATGGGTTTTGGCGAGACGCGCGACACTCTTTATGGCTCGATGCGCCTTCTGGCCGATCAGAAGGACGAGGCGCTGCAACTGCTCCGGCTGGCCATCACCGAGCCGCGCTTCGACCAGGCGCCGATCGACCGTATCCGGTCACAGATCGTTTCCAACATCATTTCCAGCTCGCGTGATCCGGAAGTGGCGGCGCAGGTGAAGTGGTCGGCCGCGCTGTATGGCGACCATCCCTATGCGCGTCGCGATGAGGGAACCCAGGAGACGCTGGCGACGATCACCGCCGATGATCTGCGGGCATTTCATAAGGCGATCTTTGCCCGTGAGAATCTGAAGGTGGCGGTCGTCGGAGCAATCGACGCCGAAACGCTGAAGGGTGAGCTCGACCGGTTGTTCGGTGACCTTCCCCAGAAACCGACCCTGACACCGATTGCCGACGTGCAGCCGAAGCTCGGGCAGGAGGTCCGTTTCGAATATCAACTGCCGCAAGCGCTGATCCAACTCGCCTATCCGGGCATCGAGCGCGACGATCCCGCATTCTTCGACGCGGTGCTGATGAACCACATTCTGGGGGGCGGCACGTTCACTTCGCGGCTGTTCGATGAAGTGCGCGAAAAGCGGGGGCTCGCCTATGGCATCAGCTCGTCGCTCGTCAATTACGATCATGCCAACGCGCTGGTCATCGGCACCTCGACGCGCGCCGTCAGGGCTGACGAAACGCTGAATGTCATTCGCGACATCGTGCGTGGCATGGCCGAAGAAGGCCCGACGGAGGCGGAACTCGATGCGGCGAAAAAGTACCTGATCGGCGCCTACGCCATCAACAATCTCGACTCCTCGAGTGCGATCGCCAGGACGCTGCTGGAATTGCAGATCGAGGAACTCGGCATCGACTATATCGACCGCCGTGCCGCGCTGATCGAGGCGGTGACGCTGGAGGGCACGCGCGAAGCGGCGAAAAGGCTGCTGCGCGCCGAACCGGCGGTGTTGATCGTCGGGCCGCCTCCCGGTGGAGGCAAGGAATGAGCCCCACATTCGCCGTGGCGTTCGGAGGCGGCGGCGCGCGCGGGCTTGCCCATATCCATGTCATCGAGACGCTGGATGAACTCGGCATCCGGCCTGTGGTGATCGCCGGATCCTCGATCGGCGCGATCATGGGCGCGGGCATGGCCGCCGGTATGACCGGCAAGGAAATACACGAATACGCCCGCTCGATCCTTGGCAGACGCTCGGAAGTGGCAAGCCGCATGTGGCGCGCGCGGCCCGGCACGTTTTCCGAGATGATGGGCGGTATTCGCATCAGTCAGTTCAACATCGAGCGCATTCTCAAGGCTTTCCTGCCGATCCAGGTTCCGGATCACTTTTCCGAGCTGAAGATACCGCTGAAGGTAACGGCGACGGACTTCTTCGGCCACCGGCTCGAGGTCATACAGAAAGGCGATCTGCATTCGGCGCTTGCCGCCTCGGCCGCCATTCCGGCGGTGTTCCGTCCGGTCAAGCGCGGCTCCAAGCTTTTGATCGACGGCGGTATATACAATCCGGTGCCATTCGATCTGGTCGAAAACGATGCCGATATCGTCATCGCGATCGATGTAGTCGGCGCACCGAGCGAGACCGGCCGCAAGCGACCCAACTCGCTCGACCTGATATTCGGCGCCAGTCAATTGATGATGCAGTCGATCACCGCCATCAAGCTCAGCCAGAGCCGGCCCGAAATTTTTCTGCGCTCGCCCTCGTCCAGGTTCCGCGCGCTGGACTTTCTCAAGATCGATGCGGTCATGGCCGAGACAACCCCCATCAAGGATGAGTTGAAGCGCGCCGTCGATTTTGCCTTGCATCAAAGGGAAAGGCGGCTGAGGGGCTAGCCGCGATGCTGCCTCAATGCGCGAAAACCTGATCCAGGGAGCGAAAGCCCTTGAACTCCAGCGCGTTGCCAGAAGGATCGCGGATGAAAAGGGTGGCCTGCTCGCCAGGTTCGCCGGCAAAGCGCACCATCGGCCTTTCCAGCCAGTCGATGTCGGTGCGAGCCTTAAGGCGCGCGGCAAGCGCCTCCCACTCGTCCATCGTCAGGACGACGCCGAAATGCGGTATGGGCACGAGCTTGCCGCCAACTTGACCGTCATTGGCGGCCTTTGCGGTTCCGGGTCGCAAATGTGCCGACATCTGGTGGCCATAGAGATCGAAATCGACCCAGGTCTCCGACGAGCGGCCGATGGCGCAGCCAAGCACGTCGCGGTAGAAGGTGCGGGTTGCTTCGAGGTCGTGGACTGGAAAGGCGAGGTGAAAGGGCGTCATGCCGATGATTCCCGTTGATCCGAAGTGGAAGGGGTGCGCAAAGGCCACTATCCATTCGGGTTGAGTAAGATTTTAGAGCCTTTTTTGAGAAACCATTCCGGCGAGACAGATGGGGCGATTTTTCGAGAACCGGAGCGCAGTGGACGTTTGGTCCATGAACACCGGAAGCATAGAAAACCGCCGCAGATGTCCGCCGGAGCGGAATTGTCAAAACGGCTCTCAGCCATTGCACAAGCAGAGGCGGAACAATAGATGGTGCGGCAGGGTTTCGCGCCAACCGCCGCGAAGAAACCGATCTGGTTCAGGAAAGCTCATATGACCGATACCGATCACGACGCACGCGATCCCCAGAAATTGACCGATCGCGTTTCCGCTCTCGTGGAGGCGGCAAAGCGTGCAGGCGCGGATGCAGCCGACGCGGTGGCGGTGCGCGGCCGCTCGGCGAGCGTTTCCGTGCGGCTTGGCAAGGTAGAAGGAACGGAAGCCTCCGAAAGCGAGGATGTGTCGCTGCGGGTCTTTATCGGCAAGCGCGTCGCCAGCGTTTCGGCGACGGCCGCTTCGGACCCGGCGACACTGGCCGAACGTGCGGTTGCCATGGCCAGGGTTTCTCCCGAAGACCCGTTCCAGGGGCTGGCCGACGCGGCGCTTCTGGCGAAGGTGGTGAACGAACTCGATCTTTTCGATGACACAGCGGTTTCGGCCGAGCAGTTGAAAGCCGATGCGCTGGCGGCCGAGGAGGCAGCACTTGCGGTGCCGGGCGTCACCAATTCCGGCGGCAGCGGCGCCGGTGCCGGCTTCGGCGGGCTGGTTCTGGCCACCTCGCACGGATTTCTCGGCCATTATGTCGGCACGCGCTTTTCGCGTTCGGTAAGTATGGTCGCGGGTGAGGGCACCGGCATGGAGCGCGACTACGATTTTTCTTCGCGGCTGCATTTCGCCGATCTCGATACGCCTGAGACGATTGGAGTGAGCGCCGGCGAGCGGGCGGTGCGGCGGCTGAATGCCCGCAAGGCCCGGACCGGCCCGATCGATGTTGTTTTCGACCCGCGCGTGGCGCGTGGCATAGCAAGCCACCTTGCGGGTGCGATCAACGGCGCTTCCGTTGCCCGCAAGACGAGTTTTCTGCGAGACATGATGGGCAAGCAGGTCGCGGCAGGCGGCATAACCGTCATCGATGAGCCGCAGCGCCCGCGCGGCCCGGCCTCGCGGCCTTTCGACGGCGAGGGCGTGGCCGGCGAAAGGCTGGTGATGGTCGAAAACGGTGTGCTGAAACACTGGTTTCTTTCAACTTCCGCTGCCAGGGAACTCGGGCTTCAGACGAACGGGCGCGGCGCCCGCAGCGGTTCCTCCGTCTCCCCAAGTTCGACCAATCTTTCCATCGAACCCGGCGTCGGCTCCCCGCAGGACCTGATCGGTTCGTTGAAGACCGGCTTCTATGTCACCGAAGTGTTTGGCCAGGGCGTCAACATGATCACCGGCGAATACAGCCGCGGCGCCTCGGGCTTCTGGATCGAGAATGGCGAGCTTGCCTATCCGGTATCGGAAGTGACGATTGCTTCCAATCTCAAGGATATGTTCCTCAATATGGTGCCGGCAAACGACATCGATCGCAATTTCGGCACGGCTGCTCCCACCCTCCTGATTGGAGGAATGACGCTTGCCGGAAGCTGAGCCGTTCGTGTCGGCTGCCGCCGATGATTTGCCGCTATTGCTGGAAGCCGCGCGCGAAGCCGGCGAGATCGCATTGCGCTATTTCAAGAAAGACCCGCGAGTCTGGATGAAGGCAGGCCAGTCACCGGTGAGTGAAGCCGACTACGCGGCCGACAAATTCCTGCGCGAGACGCTTATGGCAGCCAGGCCGGACTATGGCTGGCTGTCGGAGGAAACGGCGGACGATGCCGCGCGGCTCCAAGCGCGGCGCACCTTCGTGGTTGATCCGATCGACGGGACACGCGCATTCATCCAGGGACTGGAGACTTGGTGCGTCAGCGTCGCGGTGGTGGAAGGCGGCCAGACTATCGCGGGCGTTCTCGATTGTCCCGCGCTTGGCGAGATATTTTCCGCTCTGCCCGGCCGGGGTGCTCGCAGAAACGGCGAGGTCATCCATGTGCGTGAGGCGGGTGAACTGGTCGAGATCGGCGGGCCGAAGCATTTTTTCGACGCCATGCCACGGCACTGGCAACAGCGTGTCCGGCGCGTCGCCCATATTCCGTCACTGGCCTATCGCCTGGCGATGATTGCCGAGGGCAGGCTCGACGCAACCTTCGTCAGGTCGAATGCGCATGATTGGGACATCGCCGCCGCCGACCTGATCCTGCGCGAAGCTGGCGGCCAAATGCTCGATGCTTTTGGCAAGCCGCCGTCTTATGGTGGCCGGGTGTCGAAACATGGCGTACTGGTGGCCGGAAGCGGCCCCCTGCTGAAGGTCATCGCCGGGGTTGTCGCCGAGGCTAACGCCTGAAGCGATCGAGGCGCGGCGGCGCTGTAAGACTTTGAATCTGCGTAAAATCGCTTCGTTCAAGTGGATTCCACTCGAACACGTTTTGCGCTAGAGACGATGGCAATTTTGCCCAACATGATTCAGGACTAGGACATGGCTGAGGAAAACGACAAAAAGCAGCTCCTGCATCTGGTGTTCGGTGGAGAACTGAAGAGCCTGGGCTCGACCGAATTCCGTGATCTCGACGCGCTGGATATTGTCGGCATCTATCCGGACTACCGCTCGGCCGAGGCAGCCTGGAAGGCGAAGGCGCAGGCCAGCGTCGACAATGCCCTCACGCGCTATTTCGTCGTTCATCTGCATCGGCTTCTCGACCCTGATCACAACACACCTGGCCGGAGCTGATGACGGAAAGGCACACAGCCCAGCCCTTCGCTGCCGTCGCGGCAGGAAAGGACCGCAAGACCGGCGCGGGCAAGCGGTTCTGGCGAAGGATTCGCAAGCCGCTGGCGCAGTCGCGCCTGGTCAAGGGCATCCTTGCCACATTGCTTGCGCAGGCGCTGCGATTCATCCGGCTGACCAATCCGCTTGCCAAGGGCTCTTCCAACCTGGACGAGGCCCACGCCACGCTGACCCCGGCAATCGTAGCACTGTGGCACGGCCAGCATTTGCTGGCGCCATGCATCTACCCTAAGGCCAAGGGCCTCGTGGCGATGGTATCGCGCAGCGCCGATGCCGAACTCAATGCGCTGGTCGTCGAGAAGCTCGGATTTCAGGCGGTGCGCGGTTCGGGCGGACGCGAGGGCACTCAGAATGTCGAAAAAGGCGGCGCGCGCGCCTTGATTGCCCTGAAAAGGGCGCTCGATGCCGGCAAGAATGTCGCCATGATCGCAGATATTCCACACGGCACCCCGCGTCAGGCAGGGCTTGGCATCGTCACGCTGGCGCGTCTTTCAGGTCGACCGATAATCGCGGTGGCGATCGCCACCAGCCGACGCAAGGTGCTCGAAAGGACCTGGGACAAGACCACGATCAACCTGCCTTTCGGGCGTTGTGGCCTCGTCGTCGGTGATCCGATCCATGTCGCGGCGGATGCCGACGAGGCTGAAATGCAACGCAAGCGGCAGGAACTCACCGACACGTTGAACGTAGCGACCGAGACGGCATATCGCCTGGCCGATGGTGAGCGCAAATGAGCGAACGCTGGGCGCGCACCCTTTTGTCGGCCTATCGCCTGGCAGGCTCGCTCGCCTATCCGGTGATCGGCACCTATGTCGCCTGGCGTTCCAGCCGGGGCAAGGAAGATCACAGGCGGCGGCGCGAACGTTACGGTCGTGCCGGCCACCCCCGCCCGGAAGGTCCGGTGATCTGGGTGCACGCGGCAAGCGTCGGTGAAACGGTGGCGGTGGTTTCGCTCATCGAGCGCATACTGGGCTATGGAATGCATGTGGTGCTGACGACGGGCACGGTCACCTCGGCAAAAGTAGCGCAGGAGCGGCTCGGCAGCCGTGTCATCCACCAATATGTGCCGCTCGACCTGAAGCCCGCCGTGAGCCGCTTCCTCGACCACTGGCAGCCTGATCTGGCGATCATCGCCGAGTCGGAAATCTGGCCGATGACGATCCTGGAACTTGGCGCCCGCCGCGTGCCGCAGGTTCTGGTCAACGGGCGCTTGTCCGATCGCTCCTTCAAATCATGGAAGAAGCGGCCCTATCTGGCTGAAGCCCTGTTCGAGAACATGGCGCACGTGGTCGCCCAGTCCGAGGTGGACGCCGAACGTTTCGCCGCCCTTGGGGCGCGTCCGGTAACCATTTCGGGAAATCTGAAGGTCGACACCAATCCGCCGCCGGCGAACGATGTGGAGCTTGCCACCTTGCAGCGGCAGATCGGCAAGCGGCCGAACTGGGCGGCCATCTCCACGCACAATGGCGAGGAGCAGGTGGCCGCCGACCTTCACCTTCTGTTGCGGGATCGCCATCCCGGCCTGCTGACGATCATAGTGCCGCGCCATCCCGACCGGGCGGAGGCGCTGATTGCCGATTTTTCAGAGCGCGGTCTGAAGGTCGCGCGGCGCAGCACCGGCGACGCGGTGACGGCCGACACCGACATTCTGCTTGGCGACACGATCGGTGAAATGGGTCTTTATCTGCGCCTGACGGAAATCGCCTTCGTCGGTCGTTCGCTGACGTCGGAAGGGGGACAGAATCCGCTGGAACCGGCGATGCTGGAAACGGCGGTCCTGTCCGGGCGCAATGTCCAGAATTTCCGTGATACTTATCAGCGGCTGATTGAAAGCGGCGGTGCCCGGCTGGTGCGCGACAGCGACATGCTGGCCCGCGCGGTCAATTTCCTGCTGCTCAACGAGAGGGCGCGCCACGACATGATGGCGGCAGGCGTCACCACGGTCAACGAGATGCGCGGAGCGCTCGCCAAGACATTGAAGGCGCTCGAGCCCTTCATCCAGCCGCTGATCGTCAAGTCCCGCCTCAAGGGAACGGGTTCGCTTCGTGACCAGTGAAGCGCCGCCGTTCTGGTGGGAGAAGCCCGGTTGGCGCGCCTTGGCGCTGTCGCCGCTCTCCACGCTTTACGGGCTGGCGGCTGCGCGCCGCATGGCCTCGGCCAAGCGCGTGCATGCCGATCTCCCGGTGCTCTGCATCGGAAATTTCACCGTCGGCGGCACTGGAAAGACACCCGTTGCCATTGCCATGGCCAACTCGGCCAGGCGCATGAAGCTCAAGCCGGGTTTCCTGTCGCGCGGCCATGGCGGCAGTTTTTCGCAAGCCCATATCGTCGATGCGCACCACGACAGCGCCAGGCATGTTGGCGACGAGCCACTGCTTCTGGCCGAACACGCGCCAGTAGCGGTGACGGCCAACCGGGTTGCCGGGGCGAAGCTGCTCCAGGAACGCGGCTGCGATTTCCTCATCATGGACGACGGCTTCCAGAGTGCGCGCATTCACATCGACTACGCCCTGCTGGTGGTCGACGCGCGCTATGGCATCGGCAACGGCCACATCATTCCGGGGGGGCCGCTGCGGGCGCCCTTGGTCGACCAGTTGCGGTTCGCCGATGCGGTGCTGAAGATGGGCGAGGGCTTCGCGGCCGATCAGACTGTGCGCAAAGCCTCACGCGCCGGCAAGCCGATATTCGAGGCAGCGGTTCGGCCGCGCGACGGCGAACATCTCGCCGGCCGACGCTTTCTTGCCTTTGCCGGCATCGGCCACCCTGAGAAATTCTTCACGACTGTCGCGAAGGCCGGCGGCATCGTTGCCGCCAAACGCTCGTTCCCGGACCACCATTTCTACAGCCGCGACGATCTGGACGAGCTGGCCGCGGCCGCGCGCGCCGACGGGCTTGAACTGGTGACGACGACCAAGGATGCCGCGCGCCTGCGCCATGGAGCCGCCCCCGAGGCATTTCTGGAAATGCTCGCCGTTCTGGAGATCGAAACTGTTTTCGAGGTGGGGCAAGTGCCCGAACGCATCATTGGCGCGACGCTCGAAGCCTGGCGCCGACGGCGGTTAGGCTAACGACGCTTCCGCAATTCGGGATTGGCTTCGATTTCGCGATTGAGCGCCACCGTGGCGTTGAGATACGGCTCCTGGCGCGCGACGCTCCAATATTTGAGCTCGTCAAGCGGGATGGATTCACCGGTGACCGCACAGCGCACGAAGGCCCCCGGGCTGGTGACCTGGAAATCTCCGTCGAGATAGCGGATGCGGGCTTCCCTTGCGCCGGGCCCCTCAAAGCGGTTCATCATCTTGGCTCAAACCTGTTTGCCGAACTGTTCCGCCACAAAACGCAGTCGCGGTCAAGCAGCGCTATCGTCTGCCGAACAGCCGTTCGATGTCGGCCAGCTTCAGCTCGATATAGGTGGGCCGGCCATGGTTGCAGGTGCCGGAACCAGGAGTTGCTTCCATTTGGCGCAGCAACGCGTTCATCTCGTCGGGCAGCAGCCGGCGGCCGGAGCGAACCGAGCCATGACAGGCCATGGTGGCGGCAATTTTGTGCAGCCGCGCCTTCAGCGTCTCGGTGGTGTCGTTGTCGGCGATCTCGTCGGCGAGATCGCGGATAAGCTGGCCGACATCGGTCTCGCCGAGCATGGCCGGTGTTTCGCGCACCGCGATGGCGCCCGGCCCGAAGCGCTCGACGCCGAGCCCGAAGCGGCGCAGCATGTCGGCATGCGCGACAATCCGCGTGACGTCGTCTTCCGGCAGATCGATGATTTCCGGTAAAAGCAGCATCTGTGCCGGAAGAGCGCGCGCATCGAGCGCCTGCTTGAGCGCCTCATAGACCAGCCGCTCATGGGCGGCGTGCTGGTCGACGATGATCAGCGAATCCGCGGTCTGCGCGACGATATAGTTCTCGTGGACCTGCGCGCGCGCCGCGCCGAGCTCGGTCCGCAGCATCACCTCCGGCACTTCTCCGTAGCCGGCGCGCGCGTCGGCACTGACGCCTGGACCCGTGTCGAACGCCGCCTGACTGCTTTCGGAAAATCTCGGTTCCAGCGGGCGGTAGGGCGAGCGGGCGACATCGAAACCGCCGGCAGCGGCGGCTCGCAGTCCGGGGTTGAAGCTGCGGTGCCCGTTGGCGGGACCGGGATGTCCGTAGGCTGCGGCTCCGGGGCGGAAGGCGTTCATCATCGCCGAGGCGGCTGACGTTGCCGGCCGGATGCCGGCATTGGCTAGCGTCTCGCGGATGGCGCCGACGATCAGCCCGCGCACCAAGCCCGGATCGCGGAAGCGCACATCGGCCTTGGCCGGATGGACATTGACGTCGACATGGGCTGGGTCGATCGTCAGGAACAGCACGGTCACGGCGTTGCGGTCGCGCGCCAGCACGTCGGCATAGGCGCCGCGAATGGCGGCCGCGATCAGCTTGTCTCGTACCGGGCGGCCATTGACATAGGCGTATTGCTGCAGCGCGTTGGCCCGCGAGTAAGACGGGATCGACACATGGCCGGTGAGCCGCACGTTTTCGCGCACGGCGTCGATCGCAAGCGCATTTTCGGGAAATTCCTCGCCCATTACCTGGGCGATGCGGCGCAGCCGGCCATCCTCCCCGTCGCCGGCGGTTGGCAGTTCGAGGCGTGTACGATCCGGGCCGGAGAGCGTGAAGGCGACGGCGGGAAAGGCGATGGCGATGCGCTTGACGACGTCGCTGATCGCCGTCGACTCGGCGCGCTCGCCCTTCATGAACTTGAGCCGCGCCGGCGTGGCGAAGAACAGGTCGCGCACCTCGACCGAAGTACCGCGATTGGCGGCGGCCGGCCGTACCGCCGAGACCTGGCCGCCCTCCACCGCGATTTCGGCGCCGGCATCGCCGGAAACGGTGCGCGAGCGGATCGTTAGCCGCGCTACGGAACCGATCGAGGGCAGGGCCTCGCCGCGAAAGCCGAGCGATCGAATGTCGTGGATGTCGTTGGAGAGTTTGGAGGTGCAGTGCCGCGACACCGCAAGTTCCAGCTCGGATGGCGGAATGCCCGATCCATCGTCGCCGACACGGATCAGGTTGAGCCCGCCGCCCGCCGTAACGATTTCCAGCCGCGTGGCGCCCGCATCGAGCGCGTTTTCAACCAGTTCCTTGACGACACTTGCCGGACGCTCGATGACCTCGCCGGCAGCGATCTGGTTGATCATCGTTTCTGAGAGGTGGCGGATCGGCATCTGGATATCATATGCGGATTCGAGCGCGACGGAAAAGCCAATCAACCGCGGCCGCGATAGGGCGCCACGCCGGTGTCCGGCAGCCATGCCCCTTCGGGCGGAGTGCCGGTCTGCCAGAAGACGTCGATCGGAATGCCGCCGCGCGGATACCAGTAGCCGGCGATGCGCAGCCAGAGCGGCTTGGTTGCTTCGACGACGCGCCGGGCGATCATGACGGTGCAATCCTCATGGAAGGCGCCGTGATTTCGGAAGGAAACCAGGAACAGCTTCAGCGACTTGGATTCGACCAGGGCGGCGTCGGGCGCATAGTCGATGACAATATGCGCAAAATCCGGCTGGCCGGTCACCGGGCAGAGCGAGGTGAATTCCGGGCAGGTGAAGCGGACGATCGCCGGCGGGCCATCGCCACGCGAATAGGGCACCGTCTCCAGGACGGCTGTTTCCGGCGAAGCGGGCGTCGCCACAGGCGCGCCAAGCTGAGTGAGGCTGTCGGTTATGGTCATTTTGGTCGTCTCGATGGATGCGCTGTTTCGGGCTTCGGATGCGCGTTTGTTAGCGCTTATAGACGCATTTTGGGGGAACCAGAAGATAAGTGTGTCCCTGAGTTTTCCGCTTCTGGCCCATCGCGAAGCGGCAAAAGCGTTTTGCCCTCGCGGGCAATCCGCGCTACAGTAATATTTCAAGCTTCAAATAAATTCGGAAGGCGCCATGAACATCGAAAAAAGGGCGGCGGACACGGCCTCCTTCGTCTGGGACGATCCGTTTTTGCTGGAAGGCCAGCTGACCGAGGATGAGCGCATGGTCCGCGATGCGGCGGCCGCGTTTGCCGCCGACAAGTTAAGCCCCCGCGTCGAGGACGCCTATCTCAGCGAGAAGACCGATCCGGCGATTTTTCGAGAGATGGGCGAGGCGGGTCTGCTCGGCATCACCGTTCCGGAGGAATATGGCGGCTTGGGCGCGGGCTATGTGACCTATGGGCTCGTGGCGCGCGAAGTCGAACGGGTCGATTCCGGCTACCGCTCGATGATGAGCGTGCAATCCTCGCTGGTCATGTACCCGATCCATGCCTATGGCTCGGAAGAGCAGCGCCGAAAGTACCTGCCCAAGCTTGCCTCGGGCGAGTGGATCGGCTGCTTCGGGCTGACGGAACCCGACGCCGGTTCGGATCCCGGCGGCATGAAGACCCGTGCCGAAAAGACGGCGAACGGCTACCGCATTTCCGGCTCGAAGATGTGGATTTCCAATGCGCCGATCGCCGACGTGTTTGTCGTATGGGCGAAATCGGTGGGCCACGACAACCAGATCCGCGGTTTCGTGCTGGAAAAAGGCACGAAGGGCCTTTCGGCGCCGAAGATCGAGGGCAAGCTTTCGCTGAGGGCGTCGATCACCGGCGAGATCGTCATGGATGGCGTCGAAGTCGGTGAGGAGGCGCTGCTGCCCAACGCCTCAGGGCTCAAGGGACCGTTCGGCTGCCTCAACCGCGCCCGCTACGGCATTTCATGGGGGGTCATGGGCGCCGCCGAGGACTGCTGGCATCGAGCACGCCAATATGGCCTCGATCGCAAGCAGTTCGGCAAGCCGCTCGCCGCCACGCAGCTCTACCAGAAGAAGCTGGCGGACATGCAGACCGAGATTGCACTTGGCCTGCAGGGTTCGCTGCGCGTCGGGCGGCTGATGGATGAGCATAAATTCGCGCCGGAAATGATCAGCCTGGTCAAGCGCAATAATTGCGGTAAGGCGCTCGACATCGCCCGGCAGGCCCGCGACATGCATGGCGGCAACGGCATCCAGATCGGCTATCACGTCATGCGCCATGCGCAGAACCTCGAAACCGTCAACACCTATGAGGGCACGCATGACGTGCATGCCCTGATCCTGGGACGCGCACAGACCGGCATCCAGGCGTTCTTCTGAAAACGATGCTGGTCACCTTCCCTCGTTTGCCGAGGGAAGGTGATTTCGGATGGATTTTTCGAGCCGGTGGCGCGAAGGTCGGTTGACCAATCGAGGGATTTTTCGTGACCAACGCTTTCCTCTCTCATCTCGCTTCCGAGCTCGACGGCCTCAAATCAGCGGGGCTCTACAAATCCGAGCGCGTCATCACCTCACCGCAATCAGCCGAGATCGCGGTCGGCGGCAAAAAGCTGCTAAACTTTTGCGCCAACAACTATCTCGGCTTGGCCGACAGTGCCGAGCTGCGTGACGCGGCGAAAGCGGCGCTCGACCGCTATGGCTATGGCATGGCCTCTGTGCGCTTCATCTGCGGCACGCAGGAGGAGCACAAGGAACTGGAGGGGAAGATTTCGGCCTTCCTCGGCATGGAAGACACGATTCTCTATTCCTCTTGCTTTGACGCCAATACCGGCCTGTTCGAGACGCTGCTTTCGGACGAGGACGCCATCATTTCCGATGCGTTGAACCACGCCTCAATTATCGACGGCGTGCGCTTGTCGAAGGCCAGGCGGCTGCGCTACGCCAACAACGACATGGCCGATCTCGAGGCCCGGCTGAAGGAGGCGAAAGACAGCCGGTTCCGGCTGATCGCCACGGATGGCGTGTTTTCCATGGACGGCATCATCGCCAATCTGAAGGGCATCTGCGATCTCGCCGAAAAATACCATGCGATGGTGATGGTCGATGACAGTCATGCCGTCGGCTTCGTCGGGCAGCACGGCCGAGGCACGCCCGAATATTGTGGCGTCGAGGGCCGCGTCGATATTCTCACAGGTACGCTCGGCAAGGCTCTCGGCGGTGCCTCGGGTGGCTACACCAGCGGCAAAAGAGAGGTGGTCGACTGGCTGCGCCAGCGCTCGCGGCCCTATCTGTTCTCCAACACGTTGGCCCCTTCTATCGCCGGCGCCTCGATCAAGGTGCTCGAACTGATTGCCGAAGGCGAGGGGCTGCGCAGCAAGCTCTACGACAATGCCGCCCGCTTCCGCGCCGGCATGTCGAGACTTGGCTTTACGCTCGCCGGCGCCGATCATCCGATCATTCCGGTTATGCTTGGAGATGCGGCGTTGGCGCAGGACATGGCGGCAAGACTGTTGGATCACGGCATCTACGTCATCGGCTTCTCGTTTCCGGTCGTGCCCAAGGGCCAGGCGCGCATCCGTACGCAAATGTCCGCCGCGCACTCCGCGCAAGACATCGACCGTGCGGTCGAGGCCTTCGATGCGGTAGGAAAGGAATTGGGTGTGATCTGATGCGGAGTCAGCCCTCATCCGGCCGCGTCGCGGCCACCTGCTCTCCGGCGCGGAGAAGAGGCGGGCGGAGACGCTCCTCTCCCCTTTTTGGGGCGACCGCGAAGCGGAGGTTGGGTGAGAGGATATTCAACTGCATTTCATGACCGGCAGCCCTGCACTACATTGAAAGTCTCCGGATCAAGAGGAACAAGATCATGTCCAACATGATGCGCGCACTGGTGAAGGCGAAGCCCGAGCCGGGGATCTGGATGGAAGAGGTTCCGGTGCCGGAGATCGGCCCGAACGACGTGCTGATCAAGATCAAAAAGACGGCGATCTGCGGCACCGACGTCCACATCTACAATTGGGACCAGTGGGCGCAGAAGACGGTGCCGGTACCGATGGTCACCGGCCATGAATTCGTCGGCGAAGTGGCCGATTTCGGCGCGGCCGTAACCGAATACAGGGTCGGCCAGCGCGTTTCGGGCGAGGGCCATATCGTGTGCGGCCATTGCCGCAACTGCCGCGCCGGACGCGGCCATCTATGCCGAAACACGCTCGGCGTCGGTGTCAACCGGCCGGGCGCGTTTGCGGAATATCTGGCCATCCCACAGCACAATGTCGTGCCGATCCCCGACGACGTGCCTGACGAAATCGCGGCGATCTTTGATCCGCTCGGCAATGCCGTGCATACCGCGCTTTCGTTCGATCTGGTCGGCGAGGACGTGCTGGTGACGGGCGCCGGTCCCATCGGCATCATGGGCGCGCTGGTGGCGCAGGCGGTCGGCGCGCGCAAGGTTGTCATCACCGACATCAATCCCGTGCGGCTTGAGCTTGCCCGCAAGCTCGGCGTTCATCATGTGGTCGATGCGTCGAAGCAGAAGCTGCGAGACGTGATGCGCGAGGAGGGCATGACCGAGGGCTTCGACGTCGGGCTTGAAATGTCGGGTGCCGCGCCCGCCTTCCGCGACATGATCGACACGATGAACAATGGTGGCAAGATCGCCATTCTCGGCATCGCCCCGACCGGCTTCGAGATCGAATGGAACAAGGTCATCTTCAAGATGCTGCACCTGAAGGGCATCTATGGCCGCGAAATGTTCGAGACCTGGTACAAGATGATCGCGCTGGTGCAGGGACCTCTGGACGTCTCGGGCCTCATCACGCACCGGCTCGGCATCGACGACTACATCAGCGGCTTCGAGGCGATGAAGAGCGGCAATTCCGGCAAGGTGGTGATGGACTGGTGAGCTAGGACCAATCGACATTCAGGGTTTGGGCGTGGCGCGAGCCGGATTTCGGTCCTGAACAGGAGAAAAGCGCAAGGCGGTGTCGACCACCGTCGAGCATTTTCGACGCATTCAGGGCCGCAATCCGCCGCGTCCCGCAGGATATGGCAAAATCGCCCATTTCCGCGTCGCGAAGCCTCGACGCAGGGCAACTGCGCCGTCGGCTCCGCTCCTCGAACTGAACGATTTTTGCTCATACCACGCCTCAAATCCTGAATGTCGATTGGTCCTAGTCCACATCAGCCGCCTGTTCGAGTGCGGCAAGCCCCTGCACGATCGCCCGCCGCGTCTGCTCGTCGAGATGCCCCAGAAGATCGGTCTCGAATCCCCTCGCCAAGGGCACCATCTCGCGATAGGCGGCGATGCCGGCCTTCGTCAGCCTCAGATGCTCGATGCGGCGGTCGACCGGATCGGGCGTGCGGGTAAGCCATTTGCGCCGTTCCAGCGCTGCCACGGCGCGCGAAACCTTGGTCTTGTGCATGGTCGAATGGGCGCCGATGCCGCTTGCCGTCATCGATCCATACTGACCGAGCGTGGCGAAAGTTCTCCATTCAGGCCGGGTCAGGCCGTTAAGATCCCGATAGGTCTTGGCAAATCGCCGGCTGACAGCATCGGCAAGCCGGTTCAGTCGATAGGGTAGAAAATTTTCCAGCTCGAGAATGTCGTCGCCTGACATCGAAATTGATCTCCATCGGTTCTGCTGCTTCGCGGCCGTGTGCAACCCCGCCCGGCCGGAAACGTTGATAGTTACAAATCCGATGGTTACGAATGTAACGAAGACAAGTCAATAATTGCAAGCCAGCAAAAAGGAGAGATGCCATGGGCCTTTCTTATATGCCAGGCTTCGGCAATGACTTCGAGACAGAGAGCCTGCCCGGTGCATTGCCCCAAGGCCGCAACTCGCCCCAGCGGCCGGCCTATGGGCTCTATGCCGAACAGCTTTCCGGTTCGCCCTTCACCGCGCCGCGCGGCGCCAACGAGCGGTCCTGGCTCTATCGTATCCGCCCGAGTGTGAAGCATACGGGACGGTTCAAACCAGTGGATTATCCATATTGGAAGAGCGCTCCAAATATCGGCGACCATGAACTTGCGCTTGGCCAATACCGCTGGGACCCGGTTCCGATGCCCGGCAGGCCGATGGATTTTCTGACGGGCATTCGAACCATGACGACGGCCGGCGACGTGCTTGGCCAGACCGGCATGGCTGCCCATGTTTATACAGCCAGCGCCGACATGGACGACGATCATTTCTTCAATGCCGATGGAGAATTGCTGTTGGTGCCGCAAGTCGGTGGCCTGCGGCTGCGCACTGAAATGGGCGCGATCGAGATTCAGCCGGGTGAAATCTGCGTGTTGCCGCGCGGGCTGGTGTTCAAGGTCGAACTGATCGACGGGCCGGTTCGCGGCTACATTTGCGAAAATTACGGCGCAAAGTTTACGCTGCCCGATCGCGGGCCGATCGGTGCGAACTGCCTCGCCAATCCCCGAGACTTCAAGACGCCGACGGCTTGGTTCGAGGAAAAGGAGACACCCTGCCGGCTAATCGTGAAATGGTGCGGCAGGTTCCACGTCACCGAACTTGATCACTCACCACTCGACGTGGTCGCGTGGCACGGCAACTACGCGCCCTATAAGTATGATCTTTCCACCTATTCTCCTGTTGGCGCGATCCTGTTCGACCATCCCGACCCGTCGATTTTCACCGTATTGACGGCGCCGAGTGGCGAGGAGGGCACTGCCAATATCGACTTCGTGCTTTTCCCGCCGCGCTGGCTGGTAGCGGAAAACACCTTCCGGCCGCCCTGGTATCACCGAAACGTCATGAGCGAATTCATGGGGCTTATCCGCGGCCAGTACGACGCCAAGGAGGAAGGCTTCGTGCCTGGCGGCATCAGCCTGCACAACATGATGCTGGCGCACGGGCCGGATGCATCAGGTTTCGAAAAAGCGACCAGGGCGGAACTGAAGCCGGTGAAACTCGACGACACCATGGCCTTCATGTTCGAAACGCGCTTTCCGCAGATGCTGACGCATTTTGCGGCCGAAACTGACGCAAGGCAGGATAACTACATCGACTGCTGGAAGGACCTGAAAAAGCGGTTCAACGGCACCCCTGAAGGCGATTGGAGCTGACTTCGATGTAGCTCCCAATTCCGTCGGAGGCCGTTTTCGCCGAAAACCCATTCCCACTTTTCCAAACGATGCTCTAAGCTGCGGCTTGGCGGCCGAACCCGGCGCGTCATGAGAACGCTGGAGGGGACACGAGGCCGATGAAACTGGCGACATTGAAGAACGGCACGCGGGATGGAAAACTGGTCGTCGTCTCGCGTGATCTGACGCGCTGTACCGACGCTTCCTTTCTTGTTCCGACGCTGCAGGCGGCTCTTGATGATTGGCACCGCATCGCGCCCCACCTGGAGGCGCTTGCCGGTTCGCTCGAAGCCGGCGCGGTGCCGTCCACGCGCTTTCATGAACATGACGCGCATTCGCCGCTGCCCCGGGCCTACCAATGGGCGGACGGCTCGGCCTATGTCAACCACGTCGAACTGGTGCGCAAAGCCCGCGGCGCGGCGATGCCGGAAAGTTTCTGGACCGATCCGCTGATCTACCAGGGCGGTTCGGACACGTTTCTTGCGCCGCGCGACCCGATCCCGCTTGCCGACGAGGCGTATGGCGCCGATCTGGAGGCCGAACTGGCCGTTATAGTGGACGACGTGTCGCAAGGCGCCGGCATCGATGCCGCGCGCGAGGCGATCCGGCTGATCATGCTGGTCAATGACGTGTCGTTGCGCGGGCTCATCCCGGACGAACTGGCAAAGGGCTTCGGCTTCTACCAGTCGAAACCGGCATCCGCCTTTTCGCCGGTCGCCGCCACGCCTGATGAGTTGGGCGAGGCCTGGGATGGCGGCAAGGTTCACCTGCCGCTCACTGTCGATCTCAACGGCAAGCCTTTCGGCCGGGCGAATGCCGGTGTGGACATGACGTTCGACTTTCCGCGTCTGATCGTCCACGCGGCAAAGACCCGCCCGTTGGCGGCAGGCACCATCATCGGTTCCGGCACGGTTTCCAACAAGCTCGATGGGGCGCCAGGAAGGCCGATTGATCAGGGCGGCGCCGGATATTCCTGCATCGCCGAAATGCGTATGATCGAGACCATTGAAGGTGGCGCGCCGAAGACGCCGTTCCTTCGCTTCGGCGACACCGTGCGCATCGAGATGAAGGACAGGAACGGCCATTCGATCTTCGGCGCCATCGAGCAGGTGGTGCATAAATACGAGGCCTGAACACGAGGCGTATGCATGGACCTGTTGAGCCACAACCGCCGGATGGCACGGAACAATCTCTGGTCCAACGACAGGCTCTACCGTGCGGTGCTTGCGCTTCGACCAGGCGAGTTCGAGGCGGAGCGTACCAGCTTCTTTCCCTCCATCAAGGAAACGCTGAACCACATCCACCTGATCGATTTGTTCTATTTCGACATGCTGGAAGAGAAGGGCGTGGGCCTTGGACTGCTCGACGGTTTCATAGCTTACGATGATCCTCGCAAGCTCGCCGCGGCGCAGGCCGATTTCGACCGAAAACTGGTCGTTTTCTGCGACGGGCTTGCCGAAACCGATCTGGAGCGTCGTGTCTCGACGGACAGGGACGAAGCCGGCATCATCCCCGAGCGCATCGGCGACCTGCTAACGCATCTTTTCCTGCACCAGATCCACCATCGCGGACAGGTGCACGCCATGCTGTCGGGCACCTCGGTTGCCCCGCCGCAACTCGATGAGTTCTTCCTCGACTATGATCTGAGATTTCGGCGGGAAGAGGTGGAGCGGCTAGCCTTATAGACCAGTCGCTCCGTACGCCTATTCCGCCGCCTCGATCTTGATGACGCCGCGGCGGATCTGGTCTTCCTCGATGGACTCGAACAAAGCGCGGAAATTGCCCTCGCCAAAGCCTTCATCGCCCTTGCGCTGGATGAACTCGAAGAAGATCGGGCCGATGACGGTTTTCGAAAACACCTGCAGCAATATCTTTGTCATGCCGCCATCGACCACGCCTTCGCCGTCGATCAGGATGCCGTGGTTTTTCATCCGGTCGATCGGTTCGTCATGGCCGTTCACGCGCTCATGAGACATCTCGTAATAGGTATCGGGTGGTCCGGGCATGAATTGCAGCCCGTTGTCCGCCAGCCGATCGGTGGCGTCGTAGATCGCTTCGGTTCCGACCGCGATGTGCTGGATGCCTTCGCCCTTGTACTTGCGCAGATATTCTTCGATCTGGCTCTTGTCGTCGGTGGATTCGTTGAGCGGAATACGGATCTTGCCGCAGGGCGAAGTGATGGCACGGCTGATCAGCCCGGTCATCTTGCCGGCGATGTTGAAGAAGTGAATTTGCTTGAAGCCGAAAAGGTCGCGGTAGAAGGCCCACCATTTGTCCATGTTGCCGCGATAGACGTTGTGGGTGAGGTGGTCGAGATAATAAAAGCCGACACCTTCCGGCTTAGGATCACGCTCGCCCAGCCACTCGAATTCGGCATCATAGGCCGAGCCTTTCTCGCCATAGGTCTCGATGAAGTAAAGCAACGAGCCGCCGATGCCGACGATGGCCGGCACATCGAGCGTCTTGTCATCGCCGTCATAAGGCGTCGCGCCTTTCGCCACCGCGCGGTCATATGCATGTTTGGCGTCAACAACGCGCCACGCCATCGAAGGCGCGCAGGGACCATGCTTTTCGACGAACTTCATACCATAGGAGCCAGTTTCGGCATTGACGACGTAATTGATGTCGCCTTGCCGCCAGACGGTGATGTTCTTGGTGCGGTGCCTTGCTACCGGCGCATAGCCCATGCGCTTGAACAGCTCGGACAGTTTTTCTGGCTCCGGATGGGCGAATTCGACGAACTCGAAGCCATCGGTGCCGGCCGGATTGGTCTTGCTGATGGTTGCCGGCGGTGCATCGTGCGGAAACGGACCCATGATCTCCTCCTGCCTGCGCGGCAATTTCCGATGAGTGTCATGATACTCCCGCTGCTATGCATGGTGCTTGCATTCGGAGAGCCTAAATGTTGTTTTGGTGCATAAGTCATGCGCCAAATGGGCAAACATTATGGACGATACGCATATCGATCAGTTTGACCGCAAAATCCTGTCATTTCTTCAGGCCGATGGCAGGCTGACCAACAACGAGCTCTCCGAGCGCGTGAACCTGTCGGCTTCGCAGTGCTCGCGGCGGCGCCAGCGGCTTGAGGAGGATGGTTTCATCCAGGGCTATAGCGCGAGGCTCGATCGGGATCGGCTCGGCTTTCCGCTGGTCAACATCATCTCGGTGACGCTGGCGACCCATAATCGCGACAACGCCCAGCGCTTCGCCGAGCTTTTGTCACGGCTTCCCGAGGTGCAGGAGGCACACGCGCTCACCGGCGAGATGGACTATATTTTGAAGGTGGTGACGCCGGACCTGAAATCGCTTGCCGATTTCGTCAACGACGTCCTCCTGCCGCACGAATCCGTGCAACACGTAAAAACGGCGATCGTCCTGCAAACGCTGAAGGAGACGTCAGCCTTGCCGCTATGAGCGGGTCAGATGATCGACCGGATCAGGATTCAGCCTGTACCGCGAGGAACAGATTGGTCGAGCGCGCGCCGGAGCGGCAATAGGCAAAGACCGGTCCTTCGAGTTCCTTGAGGGCTGAGGCCATGGCCGCCACGTCGTCGGGCGTCGCCGGCTGACCGCTGATCACGGGAACATGGCGGAAGCCAAGGCCTTCGGCCTCCGCGGCCTTGCGGATTTCGTCCGCGGAAGGCTGGCCCGGCTGTTCGTTATCCGGACGGTTGCAGATGATGCTCTTGAACCCGGCCGCCTTGATGGTGGCGATCTGGTCGCTGGTGATCTGTACGGCAACCGAGTAATTGTCGGAAATCTGGCGGAATTCCATGGCGGCTCTCTTCAAAGATTCGGTCGTTGGACCAGACATATAGTGCGCGCCGACGCTTCGTGACTACCCCGCTCTCAGATATTCGCCGGCAATTTTCCGGTTTCGGCGGCTCGGCGTAGAAGCCGCGAGGGCTTGAACACGTCCTTGGCCGTTTGCTCATGCCAATGCTCCAGACGTTCGACGATTTTGCCAAATCCTTCGAGCTCCGCCCAGAACATCGGACCACCCTTGCCGACGGGAAAGCCATAGCCATTGACCCAGACGATGTCGATGTCCGAGGCTCGGGCGGCAATTCCTTCCTCGAGGATTTTCGTGCCCTCGTTGATCATCGGATAAAGCGTGCGCTCTATGATCTCGGCTGCTGAAATCGGCCGGCGCTCGATTTCACGCTCCGCCGAGATCGCCTCGATGAGTGTTCTTACATGTGGGTCGGGCAGGGGGATGCGCGAGCCGCCCTCATAGAGATAAAAGCCCTTGCCGCTCTTCTGGCCGAAGCGACCTTGTTCGCATAGCGCGTCGGCAATCGCGGCAGTCTCGCCGCGCGCCTTTCGGTTGCGCCAGCCGATGTCCAGGCCGGCAAGGTCGTACATCTGGAACGGACCCATCGGCCAGCCGAAGTCGGTGAAGACCTTGTCTATCTGCTCGGGCAAAGCGCCTTCGATGAGCAGCGCTTCAGCATCCCGCGAGCGCGCCGAAAGCATGCGGTTACCGACGAAACCATGGCAGACGCCGACGACAACCGGGATCTTGCCGATTGTCTTTGCCAGGGCGAGCGCGGTTGCCAACACCTCGGGTGCTGTCTGTTCTCCCCGCACGATCTCAAGCAGTTTCATGACATTGGCCGGCGAGAAGAAATGCAGGCCGAGGAGATTTTCGGGGCGCGCCACGGAAGCGGCGATTTCATTGACATCGAGATAGGATGTGTTGGTGGCGAGTATCGCGTCCGGCTTCAACACGGCATCGAGCTTTCCGAACACCTCCTTCTTCACCGACATGTCTTCGAACACCGCTTCGATGACCAGATCGCAGTCCGCAAGATCGGCATAGTTGATGGTGGCGGTCAGGCCCGCCATCCGCTTGGCCTTGGCGCTTTCGGTGAGAGAGCCTCGCGCCACCGAGATCGAGTAGTTCTTGTCGATCATGGCAAGACCTCGGTCCAGCGCCTCGCGGTTCATTTCCAAAAGGGTGACGGGAATGGCGCCGTTGACGAAGGCCATGGCGATGCCGCCGCCCATGGTGCCGGCGCCGACGATGCCGATGCGGGCGATCGGGCGCGGCTTCACCTCCTTGCCGATGCCGGCGACCTTGGCTGCTTCGCGCTCGGCGAAGAACAGATGGCGCTGGGCGCGCGACTGATCGCCCGAGACCAGTTTGGCAAAGAGCGCCCGCTCTTCCGCCAGCGCCTCGTCAAAGGGCAGAGTAATTGCGTTGCGCACGGATTGCGCGCAGGCGAGGGGAGCTTCGAGCCCTCGGGCTTTCCTGGCAAGTTCTGCAGCTTCGGCGTCGAAGCGCGCGAGATCGGCATTCGCGATCCTTTCGGATCGATCGCGCACGGCCACGAGCGATCCGCCCTCCGCCGCTTTGCGGCGCGCGAAGCCGATAGCATTGGACAGGAGATCACCGTCGAACACCGCGTCAACCAACCCGACCGACAGCGCTTCAGGCGCCGCCATCGGCGTGCCCGAGACGATTGCCTTCAACGCCATTTCAGGGCCGACCAGGCGAGGCAGGCGGATGGTGCCGCCCCCGCCGGGCAGCAGGCCGAGTTTCACTTCCGGCAGGCCGAGCCTGGCATTCACGTCGGCGACGCGGAAGTGGCAGCCGAGCGTCAGTTCCAGGCCGCCGCCGAGCGCGGTGCCGTGAATGGCCGCGACAGTCGGTTTTTGGATGGTCTCAAGCACCGCGATGATGTCGCGCAATTCCGGCTTGCGCATCGGTTTGCCGAATTCGGTGATATCTGCGCCGGCGACGAAGGTGCGCCCGGCGCAACCGAGCACGATGGCGGCCACCGATGCATCGCCGCCCAACGTCTCCAGCGCTGCCAGCAAGGGTTCGCGAACGTGAAAGCTCAACGCGTTCACCGGCGGATTGTCGACGGTGACGACAGCGATATTCCCGTCTCGAGTGATGGTCACGGCTTCGGTCACGGCAAAGCTCCTTGCGGCACACTTGTTTCGCGCATCAAATCTCATCGATCATCAGTGGCCGCCATGGCGCGGTCAACCGCCTTGGGAGGCATTCCTCAAACGCGGTGTTCAGGAACCTAGCGCCGCGTTCTTTATCGTCGTGATGTTGTGCTTCATCATGTCGATATAGGTCGGGGCAGGGCTGGAGGCGTCCGAAAGCGCATCGGAATAGAGCGTGCCGCCGATCTTCAGGCCGGTTTCGGTGGCGATCTGTTCGATCAGGCGCGCGTTGGTGATGCTTTCGACGAAGATCGCCGACGCCTTGTCCTCCCTGACTTGCTTGATCAATGCCGCGACATCGGCGGCGGAAGCCTCCGCTTCCGTCGAGATGCCTTCCGGCGCCAGGAAGGTGATGCCGTATTCATGGGCGAAATAGCCGAACGCGTCATGCGAGGTGATAATCACCCGCCTTTCCTGCGGGATCGAGGCGACGGCGGCCCTTACCTCGGCTTCGGCCTCGTTCAATTTCTTCTCGTAGGCTTCGGCGTTTGATCTGTAGCTGTCGCAGCCCTCGGCATCCGCGGCGCAAAAGGCGTCGGCGATGTTCTTCACATAGATCCGGGCATTGGCAATTGATTGAAAGGCATGCGGGTCGATGCCGCCGTGATCGTGCTGATGATCGCTCTCGGCCTCATGCGCCTCGCTGTCCTCGGCATGCGCATGCTCTTGCCTCACCTTGATAGGCTCGATGCCCTTGGTCAGTTCGACGACGGTTGCCTTGCTGGCGCTGGCCTCGACAAGGCGCTGCAGGAAACCTTCGAAATGCAATCCGTTCACCAGCACGACGTCGGCCCCGGCCATGGCAGCGGCGTCGGCCGGCTTCGGTTCATAGACATGGGCGTCGCCGTCCGGACCGACCAGCGTGGTCAGTTCAATGCGATCGCCGCCGACGTTTTTCGCGAAGTCGCCGATGATGGAGAAGCTGGCGACGACCTTCAACGGGTCGGCGGAAGCCGTGCCAATCCCAATGGGAAGTGATGTTATAACGATCATAAGGGCGGCCAGCCGAATCGTCTTGAGCATGAAGATCTCCTTGGTAGGTGTTCAGGCGGTTCTGTGGCGGTGGCGACGCACGCGCGTGTTGAGAACGCCCCGCGTGCCGAAAACGGTCGAGACGAGATAGACGACGCCGGCCGCGAGAATGATGGCCGGACCCGAGGGCAGGGCGGCATGATAGGACATCAGCAGCCCGGCGATACAGGAGGCGAAGCCGATGACCACGGCAAGCGCGCACATCGGCCCGACCCGTGCCGTCCAGAACCGGGCGGCGGCGGCCGGCAGCATCATCAGCCCGACCGAGAGCAAGGTGCCGAGCGCCTGGAAGCCTCCCACCAGATTGAGGACCACGAGGCCAAGAAAGATGAAATGCACCGGCGGGCCAAGGCGGCTGACCGACCTCAGGAACAGCGGATCGAGGCACTCGGCGACGATGGCGCGCCAGAAGATCGCCAGCACCGCCAGCGTGACCAGCGAAATCGTTGCGATCAACGCCAGCGCGTCGTCGTTCAATGCAAGTACGGTGCCGAACAGCACATGCATCAGGTCGACGCTGGAACCCCGCAGTGAAACCAGCATCACGCCGAGCGCCAGCGAAATAAGATAGAAGGCCGCCATCGAGGCGTCTTCCTTCTGCACCGTGAATTGGGAGACCAGCCCGGCGCCCATCGCCACGATCACACCGGCGAGGAGACCGCCGATGGTCATCGGAACGATTTGCAGGCCGAACAGAAGAAAGCCGGCGGCGGCTCCGGGAAGGATGGCATGCGCCATGGCATCGCCGGTCAGGCTCATGCGCCTCAGCATCAGGAAGACGCCGACCGGGCAGGCGCCGAGCGATAACATCAACGCGCCGGCCAGCGCCCGCTGCATGAACCCGAATTCGAAAAACGGAGCGATCAGGAAATCATACATTTTTGTCGCTCATGCCGCTCGCGGGCCCGATGTGTGTTCGGCGTGGTCGTGGTGATGCGCGTGGTCGTGCCCTTCAGGCTCGCACCAGGGCGCATCGTCGTGCCATGCTTCATCGAAACGACGCGCCCGCAGCAGGTTTTCCGGCCGTAGCGCCTCCGCCGTGGTACCCCAAGCGATGGGTTGGCGTGCCAGAAGCAGCGTTTCGGGAAAATGTTCGCGCACCAGTTCCAGGTCATGGACGACGACCATGACCGTGCGGCTTTCGCCGTGCCAGCGCTTGATTAGCGATATGAGGTCGCCAAGCGTTTTGGCATCGACCGCATTGAAGGGCTCGTCGAGGAGGATGATTTCGGCATCCTGCACGAGAACCCGGGCAAAAAGCGTGCGCTGCAGTTGGCCGCCCGACAGCGTATCGAGCGGCCGCTTCTCGAAGCCTTCGAGACCGACTGCCATCAGCGCCTTCGACACCGCATGTCGGTCCTCGCCTGTGACGCGACCGAGCAGACCGCGTTTCGGCCACAAGCCCATCATGACCAGATCGACGACGCGCGCAGGGAACGAACGGTCCAACTCGGATTGCTGTGGCAGATAGGCGATGCGAGCGCCGTTTGCCTTCAGGCAGGTGCCCGCCATCGGCTTTAGCACGCCGACAATGCCCTTCATGAGGGTCGACTTGCCCGAACCGTTGGCGCCCACCACCGCGGTAAGCGAGCCGGCCCTGACAGCGCCGTTGAGGTGATGCACCGCCGGATGGCTGTTGTAGCCGAGCGTCAGGTCGCGGAATGTCAGGCATGCATCGGTCATGGCGCCATCTGAAGGTGTGGATGGTTCGAACGAGGCGTGTTGATATGTGATGTTATTACATTAGTCAACGTGGGGGCGGCAAATATCCCCGATTCCGCATCCGCGAAGTCCGTGCACAACAATGGAAGGCGAACCAATTTCTTCGGTGCGGCCTTGCCGGAACGAGGTCTCAAATCTATGGAAGGCGCGGCAACCAACAAAGGAAGGAACCGAGCCATGAGCATTCGCCGCATCGATGTCGGCGCTCGCATGAGCGACATCGTCATCCACAACAATACTGTCTATCTGGCCGGCCAGGTCGGCGCGCCCGGCGCAAGCGTGACCGAGCAGACCAAGGCGGTGCTCGCCTCGGTCGACGCACTGCTGGCCAAGGCTGGATCCGACAAGACCAAGATCCTCCAGGCGATCATCTGGCTCGCCGACATGAACACCTTTGCGGAAATGAATGCCGTATGGGATGAGTGGGTGCCGGCCGGCAACACGCCGGCGCGCGCCACCGGTGAGGCCAAGCTCGCCACGCCGGACTACAAGGTCGAAGTCATCGTTACCGCGGCCATCTAAGATTTTACTTTAAGGTTTCACGCCGCCGACGGCGGCGGCGTCTCCCCTGGTTCGCCAGGTCGATGCAGGCGGGGTTTCTCGCCTGTCATCCGGTCTTTCCCCGGGCCAAATAGTTTGTGACACAATTCTACCTATTTGATACCGCACTGCAAAAGTAGCGCCTCGGTTTCCTGTTGCGATGCAGCCAATCTTCTTCATGACGGTTCCGGCCTTATAATGGATAATGGCTGCGTCGGCTGCGTGGGCCCGTGCTGTTGAGCGGAAGTTGATATTTATGAATATTCAGACCGACCCCCGCAAAATCGAGGAAGCAGTTGCCAATTTCCCGGCGGTCGCAGAGCAGCCAATTCGATCGAGCTATTTGCCGGAAGACCGGCTTCGCGCCCTCGGCGAGAGCCTGGCCCGCAACGAGCTGACGCAGTTCAGCGGGCTCGCGCCTTTCGATTTTCAGGCCCGGAACCGTGAAAACGCCGAGAAGATACTGGAAGTCTATCGCGCCACCAACGCTGCCCAGGCGCGCGGCGACGCCATAACGCCCGCCGCGCAGTGGCTTCTGGACAACAACTATCTGGTTGAGGAGACGATCTACCAGATCAAGCGCGACCTGCCGCGCCGGTTCTACCATGAGCTGCCGGTCATCAAGCTGCCCGATGGAACGAGCGTGCCGCGAGCGCTGGCATTGGCCTGGATCTACGTTGCGCACTGCGACAGCGCCGTATCGGCCGAAATGTTCAAAGTGCTGGTTGACGGCTACCAGTCCATCGAGCCGATGCGGATCGGCGAACTGTGGGCGCTGCCCTCGTTGCTGCGCTTCGTCCTGGTCGAAAATCTGCGGCGTCTCGCGGTGCGCGTGAACCGGGCCCATCAGATGCGCCAGATCGCCAATGACGTCGCCGATCGCGTCGTGGCCTCCGCCGAGGGGGACGACCGCCGCGCCATTTTGGCAAGCTATACGACGCATGCTCGTGACACCACCTTTGCGACGCAACTGCTCTACCGCCTGCGCGACGGCTCGCACAATTCCGGCAAGGCACTGGTGTGGCTGGAGGATCAGCTCGAAAAATCCGGCTCCGACGCGGAAGAAATCATCATCCGCGAACACCAGACGCTGTCCAGCGGCAATGTGACGACCGGAAACATCATTCGCGGCCTGCGGCTGATCAATGACGTTGACTGGACGCTCTGGTTCGAATCCGTCAGCCCCATCGATGCATTGCTGCGCAAGCGGGCGAATTTCACCGAACTGGACTTCCACTCGCGCGACCAGTACCGCAACACCATCGAGGAACTGGCGCGCCGCTCCGAGCTCACCGAATTCGAGGTCGCCGAGCGCGCGGTGAAGATGACGGAGAATCCCGATCTGGCTTGGGCCGATGCCGGCGCCGTGGGCGACAAGTCCAAGTGCAATGACATCGGCTTTTTTCTGGTCGGCTCGCGCCGCCGCGAGCTCGAGCAGGCGATCGGCTATCGCCCGACCGTTGCCGACGGGTTCATGCGGGCGTTCCGCGGAACGGGATGGCTGGGAATTGCCGTTCCGGTTCTGGCGCTGACGGTTCTGCTGCTTACGCTGACCGGATTCGCGCTTGCCGGCATCGGCCTGTCGAAGCCAGCCATCACCTTAATGCTCATCCTGTTCGCCGTACCGGCGAGCGAGGGCGCGATGGCGTTCTTCAATACCATCGTCCTTCAGTTCCTGAAGCCGACGCGGCTGATCGGCTATGAATTCAAGGCCGGCATTCCGGCCGAAGCCAAGACACTGGTGGTGGTACCGGCGCTGATCGATTCGCGCGACGACGTTGACGAGAACATCCGTCAGCTCGAAGTGCACCACCTGGCCAATATGCACGGCGCCATTCACTACGCGCTGTTGTCGGACTGGCCGGACAGCGATGCCGAGCAGACGCCCGGCGACATGGAAATCCTGGAATATGCCCGTGCCGAGATGGCGGAGCTGAACGCCCGGTATCCATCGCAAGGCGCGCCGCTTTTCTACCTTTTGCATCGCCGCAGGCTCTATAATCCGGCGCAGAAGACGTGGATGGGCTGGGAACGCAAGCGCGGCAAGCTGCACGAGCTCGACCTACTGCTGCGCGGCGACGGCGACACCACCTTCCTGCCGACCGATGCGCCCCTGCCGGAGGGCGTCGTTCATGTGATGACGCTTGATGCCGACACCAGGATGACGCGCGGCGCCGTCGCACGCCTCGTCGGCAAGCTCTGCCACCCGCTCAACCGGCCTGAATTCGATGCCGAGCGGCGGCGCGTGACTGCCGGCTACGCCATCCTGCAGCCGCGCGTGACCGCATCGCTGACCAGCGGTGACGATGCCTCTTTCTTCCAGCGGGTGTTTTCGGCCAATCGCGGCCTTGATCCCTACGTCTTCGCAGTGTCCGATCTCTATCAGGACGTGTTCGGAGACGGCTCCTTCACCGGCAAGGGGCTCTATCACATCGATGCCATGGAAACGGCGCTCACGGGGCGGATTTCGGAAAACTCCATCCTCAGCCACGACCTTCTGGAGGGTGCGCTGGCGCGGGCCGCACTCGTCACCGACGTCGAGGTGGTCGAGGACTATCCGACACGCTACGCGGTCGACGCCTCCAGGCAGCACCGGTGGGCAAGGGGCGACTGGCAGCTTCTCGGCTTCATCTTCGATCCGAAATCAGGCGTGCCGGCACTGTCGCGTTGGAAGATGGTGGACAATCTGCGCCGCAGCCTGACGCCGATCTTCTGGGTCATGGCCGCGATCGCCGGCTGGACGCTGCTGCCGTTCACCCAGGCCGCGCAATGGCAGGCGCTTCTGATCCTCAGCCTGTTCATGGCCCCGACATTCGATATCGTCAACGCGATCCTGCCGAAGAGCAGCGAAGCCACGGCGCGGGGGCACTTCAGCGCGCTCTGCCGCGACGTCGCCTTTGGTACGGCCATGGTGGTGCTGCGCATCGTTCTGATCGCGCACTCGGCCTGGATGATGGGCGACGCCATTGTGCGCACCATCTATCGGCTGTTCGTCAGCCGCCAGAACCTGCTTGAGTGGCGCACCGCCTCGCAGGCGCACAAGAGCGGCGGCAACGATCTGCTGTCCTACTACCGGATGATGCGGGGTGCCGTCGTCATCGCCATCGCCGGACTGGCGATACCGGTCGCCGCGGATTCCACCGGTAGCTTCGTTGCGTTCTTCTTCGCGATTTTCTGGGCCGGCTCGCCTGCATTCGCCTGGCTGATCAGCCGCTCGGCCGAAACCGAGGATCGCCTGCGTGTTTCCGAGCGCGACATCGACCGGCTGCGCGTCGTGGCACGGCGCACATGGGCCTATTTTGAAACCTATGTGACGGCCGACAACAATATGCTGCCGCCGGACAATTTTCAGGAAACGCCGACGCCGGTGGTCGCGCGCCGCACCTCGCCCACCAATATCGGCGTCTATCTCCTGTCGATCGTGTCGGCACGTGATTTCGGCTGGATCAGCCTTGCCGAGGCCACCGACCGTATCGAACAGACGCTGAGCACGGTGGAGCGCCTGCCGCGCTATCGCGGTCACCTCTACAACTGGTACGATACGGCGACCCTGCTGCCGCTCCATCCGCTTTACGTGTCGAGCGTCGACAGCGGCAATCTGGCTGGTCACCTGGTGGCGGTTGCCGCCGCCTGTCGCGAGTGGGAGGAAGCGCCCTCGGTCCATTTGCAGGGCGATTTCGACGGGTTGCTCGACAGTGTCGCCATCCTGGAAGAAAGCCTGAACGCGCTGCCCGACGACCGCCGGCAGCTTCGGCCGTTGCGTCAAAGGCTGCGCGACCGGATCGAGGGAATGCGACGGGCGGTCAACACCATCAAGGCGCAACCCGAGATGGCGTCGATCCGCACCATCAACCTGGCGGTGCTTTCCGGTGAAATCCGCAAACTCGCCGGCGCTATCCACAACGAGGTCGGCACCCAGCGCAGCGAGATCCTCACGGATTGGGCGGTTAAACTCGAGGCTGCTTGCGAAGCTCATGTGCATGACGCGCATAGCGACGAAAGCGCGATTGAAGCGCTGCGCGTGAGACTGGAGGGTTTGCGCGAAAGAGCCCGGCGCTTCGCCTTCGAAATGGATTTTTCATTTCTCATGCGGCGCGAGCGCAAGTTGCTGTCGATCGGCTACCGCGTGGAGGAACATCAACTCGACGAGGCTTGCTATGACCTGCTCGCCTCCGAAGCGCGACTGACCAGCCTGTTTGCCATCGCCAAGGGCGACATCCCGACAGAGCACTGGTTCCGGCTCGGCCGCCCGATTGTCGAGATCGGCTTCAGGGGCGCGCTGATGTCCTGGTCCGGTTCGATGTTCGAGTATCTCATGCCGCCGCTGGTGATGAAGGAGCCGCGCGGCGGTCTTCTCAACCAGACCAGCAAGCTCGTGGTCCGCAGACAGATTCAATACGGACGCTCGAAGGGGGTTCCGTGGGGCATCTCGGAAGCGGCCTACAATGGCCGCGACCGCGAAATGACTTATCAATATACGAATTTCGGGGTGCCGGGCCTCGGCCTGAAGCGCGGGCTCGGCCAGAACACCGTGATTGCGCCCTACGCAACCGTTCTGGCGGCGCAATTCATGCCGCGTGAGGCGGTTGACAACCTCAATAGGCTGCGCGCGATCGGCGGACTCGGCCGTTATGGCTACTATGATGCCGTCGACTTTACGCCGCAGCGCGTGCCGGAAGGCAGCGATCACGCCGTGGTCTATAACTACATGGCCCATCATCAGGGCATGTCGATCGTCTCGGTCGCAAATGCGATTTTCGAAGGCCGCATGCGCGACCGGTTCCACAGCGATCCGGTGATCGAGGCGGCGGAACTGCTGCTGCAGGAGCGGGCGCCACGCGATATTCCGGTCGCGACCGTCAGGACGGAAGCCGACGAGCGCGGCAAGACCGAACTGGTGGAACAGAGCCCGGATACGCGGCTGGTCGTCGATCCGGCCCACGCCCTGCGCTCGACCAATCTGATGTCGAACGGCCGTTATTCGGTCATGGTGACGGCAACCGGCTCCGGCTACAGCCGATGGAACGACCTTGCTGTCACCAGGTGGCAGTCCGATCCGACCGAGGACCGGCAAGGTACCTATCTGTTCCTGCGCGATACAAGCACCGGCGACTGGTGGTCGGCGACCACGGAACCGAAGCAGGCACCGGGCGAACATGCGCAGACCCTGTTCTGCGACGACAAGGCCACATTCATAAAGACCGTTGGCACGCTGCGGTCCGAGGTTGAATGCATCGTCGCGTCGGAAGGAAACGGCGAAGGCAGGCGCATAACGATTGCCAATGACGGCGTCGCCGACCGCTATATCGAAGTCACGTCGTTTGCCGAACTGGTGCTTGCACCGGAGGCCGCCGACAGCGCGCATCCGGCGTTCTCGAAGATGTTCGTGGAAACGGAAATTGCCGCAAACGGAAGCGCCATTTTCGCCACGCGTCGCAAGAGAGCGGCGAACGAACCGGATATCGCCGTGGCTCACTTTGTCACCGACGCATCCGGGCTCACCCGGGAAACCGAGGTCGAGACCGACCGCCGCACATTCATCGGCCGCGGCCGCAGCATAGCGGATGCCGCGGCTTTCGATGCCGATGCGAAACTTTCCGGCAGCGCGGGCTTCGTCCTCGATCCGGTGATGGCGCTGCGCCGCCGGGTCCGTGTTCCCGCCAACAAGAAGGTGTCGCTGACTTTCTGGACCATCGTCGGAGCCGATCGCGAAGAGGTCGAGGCCACGATGACCAGGCTCGACCACACCGAAAGCTTCTCGCGGCAAGCGATGCTTGCCTGGACGCGCTCGCAGGTGCAGACACGCCATTTCGGTCTGAGCCTGGCGGATGCCGCCAATGTGCAACGGCTTGCACGTTATCTGCTCTACCCCGATCCGTTCCTGCGCATGCCGGCTGAGACGGTCGCTTCCGGGCTGGGGCGGCAGTCCGCTTTGTGGCCGATGGCGATTTCCGGGGACTTTCCGATTTTCTGCGTGCGCATCAGCGATGTGGCCGACCTGGAGATTGTGGCGCAGGCGTTGCGCTTCCAGGAATACACTCGCGCGCGTGGGCTTCTCGCCGACCTCGTCATCGTCAATGAGCAGGCCTCGTCCTATGTTCAGGACCTGCAGCAGGCGATCGAGGCGCTTTGCGAGAACAGCCGTCTGCGTGGCAAGGAAATAGGGCCGCGCCAGCACATCTTCGCCGTGCGGCGCGATCTCATGGATGAGGCCTCCTACAAGACCCTGCTATCATCCGCCCGCATCGCGCTGCACACCCGCAACGGCACGATCTTCGACCAGATCGAGCGCGCCGAAACGGACGCATTGCAGGCCAGGGATTCACTGATCGCGATTGCCGGGGTTCCAGCGCTCGCGGCGGATGCGGATCGCGTTGCGACGCCGGCCCCGGTCGAGAGCGTCGCCGACGGCTCCGGGCTCGACCTATGGAACGGTTTCGGCGGCTTCGATCGCGACGGGCGCGACTATGTCGTGCGTCTGGGCGGCCGCCGCACGACGCCGCAGCCCTGGATCAATGTCGTCGCCAATCCATCCTTCGGCTTTCACACGTCGGCCGAGGGAGCATCGTTCACCTGGAGCCGCAACAGCCGCGACTTCCAGCTAACGCCTTGGTCCAACGATCCTGTAGGCAACCGGCCGGGCGAGGCGGTCTATATCCATGACCTCGCCACGGGCGAGGCGTTTTCGCCATTTGCGGCGGTTCTGCGTGATCCGGCGATTGTCTATGAAGCGCGGCATGGGCAGGGCACGAGCACGTTCAGCACGACACGCGCAAACTTGTCGGCGGAGCTCACGCAGGTCGTCGATCCAGTCGATCCGGTCAAGATTTCACGGTTGCGCATCCGCAATTCAGGGACCGTTGCGGCGAAGCTGCGCGTCTATGCCTATGCCGAATGGGTGCTCGGCAACAATCGCGCCAGGTCGGCTCCAACGATCGTGCCGTGGCGTGACAAGGCAACGGGCGCATTGCTGGCAAGCAACAGCTACAGCCTGGACTTCGGCGACCGGGTGGCGTTTTTTGCCACCGATGGCGATGCGCAGTCCGTGACGGTCGATCGCCACGAATTCATCGGCCATGGAACCGTCGAACACCCGCGTGCCGTCACCGGCGGCCTGACGCTTTCCGGCAAGGTCGAGGCCGGTCTTGATCCGTGCGCGGCAATGGCCCGCGACATCGAGGTGCCTGCCGGCGGCGAAATCTCGATGCTGTGGCTTCTCGGTGATGCCGGATCGGCCGAGGAGGCGGGCATCTTTGTCGATCGCCACCGCAGCCGCGATTTCGACGAACGCTTGGCCGAAAACGAAGGCAACTGGCGCGGTTTCCTCGACACCCTCCAGGTAAGAACGCCCGACAAGGCACTGGATGCCATGATCAATCACTGGCTTCCCTATCAAAGCCTGGCATGCCGCATTCATGCACGCTCGGCCTTCTACCAGGCGAGCGGGGCCTTCGGCTTCCGCGACCAGTTGCAGGACACCCTGGCGCTCCTGATGCACGACCCCAAGCTGGCGCGCGACCAGTTGCTGAATGCGGCCCAGCGGCAATTCCCCGAAGGGGACGTCCAGCATTGGTGGCTGCCGCGCACGGGTGCCGGCGTGCGAACCATCATCTCCGACGATGTGGTCTGGCTGGCATATGGCGCGGCACGCTATGTTCAGGTTACCGGAGACGTTTCGATATTGGAGGAGAAGCTTGCCTTCATCGAAGGTCAGGCGCTGCATGAAGGCGAGCATGACGCCTTCTTCATTCCGGAACAATCCAAGACCAAGGCACCGCTCTACGAGCATTGCGCGCGCGCTCTGGACTTGGCGATCGCCCGCACCAGCGAGCGGGGCCTGCCGCTGATCCTCGGCGGCGACTGGAACGACGGCATGAATCGCATTGGCGAGAGCGGCAAGGGTGAAAGTGTCTGGCTCGGCTGGTTCCTGTTGAAAACCCTCGGCGATTTCACGCCGCTGGCGCGGGCGCAAGGCGACACCAAGCGCGCGGCGAAATGGGACAAGCATGCCCGCACCCTGAAGCGGGCGCTTGAAAACGCCGCGTGGGACGGCGAATGGTACCTGCGCGGCAGGTTCGATGACGGCACACCGGTCGGCTCTCGTCGCTCGGACGAGTGCAAGATCGATTCCATCGCGCAGTCCTGGAGCGTTCTGTCGGGCGAGGGAGACCCCTCACGCTCGAAAACCGCCATGGATTCGGCGGTGAAAATGCTGGTCGACGACGAAGCACGGATCGTCAAACTGTTCACTCCGCCCTTCTCGGGCACGGAAAAAGACCCGGGCTACATAAAAAGTTACCCACCGGGCGTTCGTGAGAATGGTGGCCAATATACGCATGCGGCGACGTGGTTTGTCATCGCTTTGGCTGAAATGGGGCGAGCCGAAGAAGCCTATCGCTGCCTGAGCATGCTGAACCCGGTCAGTCATTCACTCGATGAAGCGGCCGCCGAGCATTATCGCGTCGAGCCCTATGTCGTCGCCGCCGATATCTATTCGGAGGGTGAAAAGGCCGGTCGCGGAGGATGGACCTGGTACACTGGTTCTGCCGGGTGGCTTTACCGTGCCGCCGTCGAGAGCATTCTAGGTATCCGCCGCGAGGGCGAGCGCCTTTTCGTCGATCCGGTTCTGCCCGGGAATTGGGATGGATACAGCGCGAGACTGAAGCTCGCCGACGCTGTCTACCATATCGAGGTCGTTCGCCGGAAAGGCACGAAAACGGCATTCATAGAGGTGGATGGCAAGCGCATTGAGGCACCCGGGCTCGATCTGGTCGGCAGCGGCGAAATCCTCGTGCGGGTAGCGATTCCGGGCTGAGACGGTCCGGACCTGGTTCTGCCGGTTCCGGTCGAATCTCCAGGTAAATCAGAGCGTTAGAATCAGCGCTCTACGCCTGGGCCCGGCCGCTGGCGAAACGTGCGCCGAGCGTTCGCGAAGACGCACAAAACAAGCGGAAGGATTGCGTTCGCGCCCCCTCGACAGTCGGGCTATTTCCACCAGAACGGGAAAAATCGCGGCGGATGAAAATATTTTCAGAATCCGCGAGCGCCGTAACTGACCGCCATGATTTCGCCGCAAGGGTGACATTTTTCCTTAAATCTCAATTTGTTACGTAATCACGACAGATTTCGTCCGGTTGTCGTATGTTGTTCGAAAAAGCGGAACTGAGCCTGTATGTGAGCATTGTCTTGCGGTGGCGTAGGCGATGCTTTCAACCGGTAACGGCACGCCACATAATTTTAAGATCTCACGAGGTGAGTTCCCGTGTCCTTGCTGGAAGTCTATTTTAGAGCGCTCCGGTATCTTGCTGCCGAAAAACAGCGCGTGATCTTCATCTGCGCCGCCAACATCGTCCTCGCTATTGTAACGATCGCCGAACCTATCCTGTTCGGGCGGGTGATCGATGCGATTTCGGACGAAGGCGAAGTTTTGCCGACACTTGCCCTGTGGGCGAGCCTCGGCGTGTTCAACATCGTCGCCTATGTGCTGGTGGCGCGCGGTGCCGACAGGCTGGCGCACTCGCTGCGCATCGGCGTGCTGTGCCGGTCGTTCGAACAGACCATTACCATGCCTTTGTCGTGGCACCATGAGCGCGGCACGTCGAATGCGCTTCACACGATGCTGCGCGCTGTCGAGACGCTGTTCAGCCTCTGGCTTGAATTCATGCGCCAACACCTCACCACCGCCGTTGCCTTGGTGCTGCTGGTGCCGACCGCGATTTCCCTCGATGTTCGCATGGCCGCGGTGCTGCTTGCGCTTGGTGCGCTCTACGTGCTGATCGGCCGTGTGGTCATGCAGAAGACCAAGGACGGTCAGGCCAAGGTCGAGGGGCATCACCATGACGTGCTCGCCCACGTGACCGACTCGGTGACCAATGTCGCCATCCTGCAAAGCTATAACCGCATCGGCCAGGAAACGCAGAAGCTGAAGGAGCATGCCCGCGATCTGCTCAAGGCGCAGTATCCCGTGCTCGACTGGTGGGCGCTTGCCAGCGCATTGCATCGGCTTGCCTCCACCATCTCGATGATGGTCGTGCTCATGATCGGGGCGTGGCTGGTTTCGCGCGGCGAGCTGCGCATCGGCGACATCGTGGCCTTCACCGGCTTTGCCGCTCTGCTGATCGGCCGTCTCGATCAGATATCGAATTTCGTCAATCAGATTTTCGAGGCGCGTGCCAAGCTCGAAACCTTCTATGAGCTGGAGGATTCAGTGGCCATTCGCACGGAACCGGAGGGCCTGCGCGAGCTTGAGAACGTGACCGGTCATGTCCGCTTCGAGAACGTCAATTTCGAATTCCCCAATTCGGGGCAGGGCGTGCGGGACATTTCCTTCGAGGTTCATGCCGGCCAGACTATCGCTATCGTCGGCCCGACGGGCGCCGGCAAGACGACGCTGATCAACCTGCTCCAGCGCGTCCATACGCCGGACCAAGGTCGCATCCTGATCGACGGCATGGACACACGCGGCGTCACGAAGAAGTCGTTGCGCCAGTCCATTGCTACGGTGTTCCAAGACGCGGGTCTGTTCAATCGCTCGATCGAGGAGAATATCCGCGTCGGTCGTGAGGATGCCAGCTATGGCGACGTGCATGCGGCAGCCGAAGCCGCCGCTGCGCAGGAGTTCATCCTGATGAAAAGCTCCGGCTACGACACCAAGGTCGGCGAGCGCGGCGGGCAGCTTTCCGGCGGGGAGCGCCAGCGCATCGCCATCGCGCGCGCCGTCCTCAAGAACGCGCCGATCCTGATTCTCGACGAAGCGACGAGCGCGCTGGACGTCGAGACCGAATCGCGCGTCAAGGATGCCATCGACTGTGTCCGCCAGGGGCGCACGACATTCATCATCGCTCACCGCCTCACCACTGTCCGTGACGCCGATCTGATCGTCTTCATGGACAATGGCCGCATCGTCGAGATGGGCGGTTTCAACGAGCTGTCGCAGACGAATGGCCGTTTCGCCGCGCTTCTGCGAGCTGGTGGCCTGCTCACCGACGAGGATGTGCGTCAACTCAGCCACGTGTCGCTGCACGAAGAGGCGGCCTGAGGCTTCGCGGGGCTCACCTGCGGCGAGCTCCCGCATTGCCGATTTCGCGTTGGCTGTCTAGTGTGGCCGCATGACTGAGACAGCCTCACGGCCGCGCCGCCTCTTGGACCTCGCCAATCCCACGCGCTTCATCGCGCTGGCCGATGCCGTGGTTCCGTGGCTGGCGGCAGCAGCAGCAATCTGCCTGGCCTTTGGCCTCTATCTGGGCTTCGCGGCGCCGGAGGACTATCAGCAGGGCATTACCGTCCGCATCATGTATATCCATGTGCCTTTCGCCTGGATCGCCATGATGTGCTATTCGCTGATGGCGATTTCGGCCCTCGGCACTCTGGTGTGGCGTCATCCGCTGGCAGACGTGTCCTTGAAAGCGGCGGCGCCGATCGGTGCGGTCTTCACCGCGCTGGCGCTGGTCACCGGTTCGATATGGGGCAAACCGATGTGGGGCACCTGGTGGGTGTGGGACGCTCGGCTGACCTCGGTGTTCGTGCTGTTCCTGATGTATCTCGGCATCATCGCGCTCACTCGGGCGCTGGACGATCCGGCTCGCTCGGCGCGCGCGGCCGCGATCATCACGCTGGTCGGCTTCATCAACATCCCGATCATCAAATTTTCGGTCGAGTGGTGGAACACGTTGCACCAGCCGGCCTCGGTGTTCAGGCTGGATGGCCCGACGATCCATCCAAGCTTGCTATGGCCGCTTCTAATCGTGGCGGTGGGCTTCACGGTGCTGTTTTTCGTGCTGCACCTGATGGCCATGCGAACCGAGATCATGCGCCGCCGTGTGATGGTGATGCGCTATATTGCAGCACGGCGTGCGGACAGGAAAAGTTCCTGAAATCACAGCGCTGAACGGCGCCCCCCGAAGCAGGGTCGAAGCTGCTTCAAAAAGCCTTGAAGGTCAGTGTGGTCAGCGAGCGCACAATGCCTTCGACATTGGCGATGTTCTCGTTGATGAACTTGCCGATATCGACGTCATCCTCGACATAGATCTTCATCAGCAAATCATAGTCGCCGCTGGTTGAATAAAGTTCAGATGCGACTTCGCGCTCATACAATTGATCGGCCACGGCATAGGTCTGGCCGGGTTTGCATTGTAGCTGGACGAATACGGTTTGCACGGGACCTCCGGTGGCTCTCGGATGATTTAGACTTGTTCCTATACGCCGAGCAATGTTCGCACCAGCCCGTGAGACGAGTCGGTCAGCCCATCGATGATATTGTAGTGATGGCGGCCAGGCTCCTCAACGCTCGACACGCGGACATCGAAACTGCTCCAGAGATTTTCCAGTAGCGCGTTCTGCCGCAGAAATTCCGGTCGCTCCTCCGCTCCGACCCAACAGGTAATATCCGTACCCGCGACAGGATCGAGAAGGGCAACGCTCTCGGCCCGCGCCTCAGCAGCATCAAGCCGCAGCATGGCGTTCATTTTGGTATTGATCAGGGGCCGCAGATCGTGAAGTCCCGAGATCGAGACGGTTTTGCGGATGCGCCCGGCGACTTCCGCGGCCAAGGGCGTCGTTGTCGTGCTCATCCGGCTGACGAGATGCCCGCCCGCGGAATGACCGGTAAGAAAGATCGGGCCGGCGATTTCGCGGGCAGCCGCGGCGATCGCCACAGCGATCTGCCTGGTTATATTGGAGATGGAGGCGTCGGGGCAGAGCACATAGGAAGGAACCGCGACAGCATAGCCATGCGCCAGCGATCCGGCCGCCAGATGCGACCACATGGACTTATCGCACGCGATAAAATAGCCGCCATGAACGAAGACCACGAGGCCCTTGGCTGTTCCTTCCGGCAAAAACAGATCGTAGCGGTTTCGCTCATGGTCGCCATAGGCGATATCCTGTCTCATCCTCGTGGTATGGAGAAGTTTTTCCCGAAACGCCGCGGCCTGCGCCGTCCAGCGGCCGACATAAGACTGGCCGTCGGGAATATGGGCAGCATTTGAATAGGCATCGTCCCAGTCTGTAATTTTCATCATGTCGCCGCTCGCTCCGAGGCGCGATGCACCGCGCGCGCTTTCGATCAATGATCACGCCGCGAGCACCCAATGCAAGGTGCTTTCGGATAATTTCAAGCTTGAAACTTCATGCTTGAAATTACTCCGGCGCAGTGCCATCCTTTTGCGATGAAGCGGAGTTGGTGCTGATGAAGATCGCCTGTCTCGGTGGAGGACCAGCCGGCCTTTACTTCGCCATCAGCATGAAGCTGCGCGCGCCGGATTCCGAGATAGTGGTGATCGAGCGCAACAGGCCGGACGATACGTTCGGCTGGGGCGTGGTGCTTTCCGACGAGACGCTGACCAATCTTGCGGCCAACGATCCGGAGAGCGCCGCGGCAATCCGCGCGCATTTCGCTTATTGGGACGACATAGCGGTTCATTTCAAAGGCGCGCGGACGGTTTCCACCGGGCATGGCTTTTGCGGCATAGGGCGCAAGCAGTTGCTGCTGCTTTTGCAGGCCCGCGCCCGCGAGCTCGGCGTGGAACTGCGCTTCGAGACAAATGTCGATCATGTCGCCGGCTATGCCGATGAATTTGATCTGGTGGTCGCCGCCGATGGGCTGAACTCGCGGGCAAGGGCCGAATTCGCCGACGCCTTTGAGCCCGATATCGACGTGCGCGCCTGCAAATTCGTCTGGCTCGGCACGCATCAGAAGTTCGATGACGCCTTCACCTTCATATTCGAGGAGACCGAGCACGGCTGGGTGTGGGCTCACGCCTACCAGTTCGATCATGACACGGCGACGTTCATCGTCGAGTGCAGCACCGAAACCTGGGAGAAATTCGGTTTCGGTGAGATGAGCCAGCAGGAGAGCATCCGCGTCTGCGAGCGCATCTTCGCCAAATATCTTGACGGTCATGAGTTGATGACCAATGCCGGCCACATTCGTGGATCGGCCTGGCTGAATTTCCCGCGTGTCCTGTGCAAACGCTGGTCCTACAAGAACATCGCGCTGCTCGGCGATGCGGCGGCAACGGCGCATTTTTCGATCGGTTCGGGTACCAAGCTGGCGCTGGAGAGCGCGATCGCCTTGGCGGAGCTGGTGCATACGGAAAAGTCGCTGGAAACTGCCTTCACCAGATATGAGGACGAGCGGCGCACCGAGGTGCTGCGCCTGCAGTCAGCGGCGCGCAACTCTCTGGAGTGGTTCGAGGAGGTCGAACGCTATTTCCACCTCGATCCGGTGCAGTTCAACTATTCGCTTCTGACGCGTTCGCAGCGCATCAGCCACGAAAATCTGCGCATGCGCGACAAGGCGTGGCTGGAGAGTGCGGAGACCTGGTTTCAGGAGCGGGCAGGGGCGGCGAAGGGCACGCGCCGCGCGCCGATGTTCGCGCCGTTTAGGCTGCGTGAAATGGAGCTGAAGAACCGCGTCGTCGTCTCGCCGATGGCACAGTACAAGGCGGTGGATGGCACGCCGACCGACTGGCACCTGGTGCACTATGGTGAACGCGCCAAAGGTGGGGCCGGGCTTCTTTATATAGAAATGACCTGCGTTAGCCCGGAAGGGCGGATATCGCCCGGCTGTCCGGGCTTTTATGCGCCTGAGCATGAGGTCGCCTGGAAGCGCATCGTCGACTTCGTTCATCGCGAAACGCAGGCGAAGATCTGCGCTCAGATCGGCCATTCCGGCGCCAAGGGTTCGACCCGTGTCGGCTGGGAAGGCGGTGATAAACCGTTGAAGCAGGGCAACTGGCCGGTTATGTCGGTTTCCGAGATCGCCTGGTCGGCGGAAAACCAGACGCCGCGGGCGATGACCCGCGCCGACATGCTGCGTGTGCGCGACCAGTTCGTCGCGTCGGCCGAGATGGCCAACCGCGCCGGCTTCGACATGCTCGAAATCCACGCCGCTCACGGCTATCTGCTGTCGTCCTTCATCACCCCGCTTACCAATAATCGCACGGACGAATATGGCGGTGCCCTTGAAAACCGCATGCGCTATCCGCTGGAGGTCTACCATGCGGTGCGCGAGGTCTGGCCGCGCGAGAAGCCGATGTCGGTGCGCATTTCGGCAAATGACTGGGTCGGCGAAGAGGGCGTGACCCCGCCGGAAGCGGTCGAGGTCGCGCGGATGCTGCAAGAGGCCGGCGTCGATATCTGCGACGTCTCGGCGGGGCAGACCAGTCAGCTCGCCCGCCCCGTCTATGGCCGTATGTTCCAGACGCCGTTTTCCGACCGCATCCGCAACGAAACCGGCATGGCCACCATGGCCGTCGGCAATATCTACGAGCCGGATCACGTCAATTCGATCCTGCTTGCCGGCCGCGCTGACCTGGTTTGCCTTGCCCGCCCGCATCTGACCGATCCTTACTGGACCCTGCGCGCAGCGGCGCAGCTCGGCGATACGATCGAGGCCTGGCCGGATCCCTATCTACCCGGTCGCGACCAGTTGCGGCGCCTTGCCGAGCGCGCCGCCGAGGCGGCAGCGCTGGAGCGGCCGGTATGAGCGACCTGTCCGGAAAGTGCGCCTTGGTTACCGGTGGCGGCTCGGGCATGGGCGCGGTGATCGCAAGGGCGCTTGCCGATGCCGGCGCCACCGTTGTGATCGCCGGCCGACGCATGGAGGCACTTGCGGAAGTGGCAGCCGGCTCGCGGCACATTGTGGCGATGAATGCCGATATCACCGATGAGACCTCCGTGCGGGCGTTGTTTTCCCGCATTGCCGATGAGGTTGGCGATCTCGATATCGTCGTCGCCAATGCCGGCAGCGCCGAGAGCGCACCCTTCCACCGCACCGGCGTCGATCTGTGGCGGCGAATGCTCGATGTGAACCTGACCAGCGTGTTCCTGACCTTTCAGCACGCGCTCGCCGGCATGAGGAAACGCGGTGAGGGCCGGCTGATTGCGGTTGCCTCGACCGCCGGTCTGAAGGGCTATCCCTATGTTTCCGCCTACAGTGCCGCAAAGCATGGCGTCATCGGCCTAATGCGCTCGCTGGCGCTGGAGCTTGCCGATACCGGTATCACGGTCAACGCCGTCTGCCCCGGCTTCACGCTGACGCCGATGCTGGAACGCTCGATCGAAAACATCATGCAGAAAACCGGCAGGAGCCGCCAGGAGGTCACGGAGGAACTGACGCGCAGCAATCCGCAGCGCCGCTTCGTGCTGCCTGAAGAGGTGGCGGAGAGCGTGCTTTATCTATGCGGGCCCCACTCGGCGTCGGTTACCGGGCAGGCTCTTTCCATTTCCGGAGGCGAAATATGAACATGAGGCAGGTCGGGGAAACGTCGCCCCCGGATATGGTCAGGCAGCGCGTCCGCGTCTGGTTGCGCATGTTGAAGGCGACCAAGCGCATAGAAGCGACGATCCGCGAGAATCTGCGGGTGGATTTCGACACGACCTTGCCGCGCTTCGACGTGCTGGCGGCCCTTTACCGTTTCGAAAACGGACTGAAGATGAGCGAGCTTTCGGCGGCCTTGCGCGTTTCGAACGGTAATGTCACCGGCATCGTGGAGCGCCTCGTCGGCGATGGTCTGCTGCTGCGTGTTCCGGTGGAGGGCGACAAGCGGGCGACGCTGGTGCGCCTGAGCAGGAGAGGCTTGGAGGAGTTCGAGCGCATGGCCGACGCGCATGCGATCTGGGTCAGCGACATACTGGAGGATCTGCCGTCGGAGGACTGCGAACGCATGATCGCCATTCTGGGCTCGGTCGGGAAGTCTCCGAAGCTCACAGCGAGGATCGACGGCAATGACTGACATGGCCGGTTATGTAGCGAAGCATTTCCGCTGGAGCGCGCAGGACGGCATCGCGGTCATTTCGCTCGACCGCCCCGAGCGCAAGAACCCGCTGACCTTCGACAGCTATGCGGAATTGCGCGATGTGTTCCGCGCTCTGGTCTATGCGGACGACATCAAGGCTGTCGTGTTCGGCTCCAACGGCGGCAATTTCTGCTCGGGCGGCGATGTCCACGACATCATAGGCCCGCTGCTCGATCTCGACATGAAGGGCCTGCTGAATTTCACCCGCATGACCGGCGACCTCGTCAAGGCAATGGTCAATTGCGGCAAACCGGTCATCGCCGCCGTCGATGGTGTATGCGTCGGCGCCGGTGCAATCATTGCCATGGCTTCGGACATACGCTTGGCGACGCCGGAAGCCAAAACGGCCTTCCTGTTCACCCGCGTCGGCCTTGCCGGTTGCGATATGGGCGCCTGTGCGATCCTGCCGCGCATCATCGGTCAGGGTCGCGCCTCCGAACTGCTCTACACCGGCCGCACCATGAGCGCCGAGGAAGGCGAACGCTGGGGCTTTTTCAACCGCATCGTCGATGCCGGCTCGCTCGATGCCGAAGCATTGGCACTGGCGAAACGGTTGGCCGAGGGGCCGACCTTCGGCCACATGATGACCAAGACCATGCTCAATCAGGAGTGGTCGATGTCGATCGAGCAGGCGATCGAGGCCGAAGCGCAGGCGCAGGCGATCTGCATGCAGACAGCAGACTTCAAACGCGCCTATGATGCCTTCGTGGCACGCCAGAAACCGGTTTTCAAAGGCGACTGAGGTGGCCGACCGCAGTTTTCTCGACTGGCCTTTTTTCGAGCCGCGCCATCGCGAGTTGGCCGAGGTGCTTGAGGGCTGGGCGGCGGTCAGCCTGAGCGGGATCGATCACGCGGACGTCGACGAGGCCTGCCGCGAGCTGGTCACGAGGCTGGGCGAGGGCGGTTGGCTTGAATATTCCGCTGTCGATCCCGACCATCCGGGCAACGGCCTCGATGTGCGCAGTCTCTGCATCATCCGTGAAACGCTTGCCCGTCACGACGGGCTGGCCGACTTCGCCTTTGCCATGCAGGGGCTCGGAACTGGCGCGATCTCGCTGTTCGGCACGCCGACGCAGAAGCGCGACTGGCTGACCAAGACGCGCGCCGGCACCGCGCTTTCGGCTTTCGCGCTTAGCGAACCGAAATCCGGTTCCGATGTCGCCAATCTCGAGCTTTCGGCGCGCGCAGAAGGCGACAGCTACATACTCGACGGCGAGAAGACCTGGATATCGAATGGCGGCATCGCCGATGTCTATACCGTCTTCGCCCGCACTGGCGAAGGGCCGGGCGCGAAGGGCATTTCGGCCTTTGTCGTGCCTGCCGCCACGCCGGGACTCGAGATTGCCGAGCGGCTGGAGGTGATCGCGCCGCATCCACTGGCGCGGCTGGTGTTTAGAAACTGCCGCGTGCCGAAAACCGCAATGATCGGCGAGCCGGGCGAGGGCTTTCGCATCGCCATGTCGGTGCTCGACGTGTTCCGCTCCACAGTTGCCGCCGCCGCACTCGGCTTTGCCCGGCGCGCGCTGGACGAGACGGTTGCGCGCGCCACCTCGCGCGAGCTGTTCGGCGCGCCGATGGCCGAGCTGCAGATGGTGCAGGGCCATATCGCCGACATGGCGCTCGATATCGACGCCGCAGCGCTGCTCATCTACCGCGCCGCCTGGCTCAAGGATTCCGGGGCTACCCGCGTCAGCCGCGAAGCGGCGATGGCCAAGCTCTACGCCACCGACCGCGCGCAGAGCGTGATCGACAAGGCGGTGCAGATCCATGGAGGCGACGGCGTTCGCAAGGGCGGCGTCACCGAGCGTCTCTATCGTGAAATCCGTGCGTTGAGAATCTACGAGGGCGCCTCGGACGTCCAGAAGGTCATAATCGCCCGCCAGACACTTGCGAGAGGCTGAAATGCTTGGACCATCGGCGCATATCGACACCTTCACCAGGGACAACCTGCCGCCGATGGAGGAATGGCCGGATTTCCTGCTCGAAGGGTTCGACTATCCGCACATCCTGAATGCCGGTTACGAGCTTTCCGATGCGTTGGTCGCCAAGGGCTTCGGCGATAATACCGCGCTTATCGGCAATGGCCGTCGGCGCACCTATAAGGAACTTGCCGACTGGTCGAACCGCATCGCTCACGCCCTGGTGGAGAACTACGGCGTCAAGCCGGGCAACCGGGTCCTGATCCGCTCTCCCAACAACCCGGCCATGGTCGCGTGCTGGCTTGCCGCCACCAAGGTCGGGGCGGTCGTCGTCAACACCATGCCGATGTTGAGGGCAGGTGAGCTTGCCAAGATCGTCGACAAGGCCGAGATCAGCTTTGCGCTTTGCGATACACGCATCAAGGACGAGCTGATCGCCTGCGCCAAGGAGAGCCGCTTCCTGAAGCAGGTCGTCGGCTTCGACGGCACCGCCAATCACGATGCCGAGCTCGATCGGGTCGCACTCGACAAGCCGGTGAGGTTCGATGCGGTGCCGACAGGCCGCGATGATGTGGCGCTGCTCGCCTTCACCTCCGGCACGACAGGCGAGCCCAAAGCCACGATGCACTTCCATCGCGATCTGCTGATCATCGCCGATGCCTATGCCCAGGAGGTGCTTTCGGTAACGCCGGACGACATCTTCGTCGGCTCGCCGCCGCTGGCCTTCACCTTCGGCCTGGGCGGTCTGGCGATTTTCCCGCTGCGCTTCGGGGCCGCCGCAACGCTGCTGGAACAGGCAACACCGCCGAAGATGATCGAGATCATCGAAACCTACAAGGCCACCATCAGCTTCACCGCACCGACCGCGTACCGCGTCATGCTGGCTGCCATGGACGAGGGGGCGGACCTCAGTTCCCTTCGTGCTGCGGTGTCGGCCGGCGAAACCTTGCCGGCTCCGGTCTATGACGCCTGGATGCAGAAGACCGGCAAGCCGATGCTCGATGGCATCGGCTCGACGGAGATGCTGCACATCTTCATTTCCAACCGCTTCGGCGACTCCGCGCCGGGCTCGACCGGCAAGCCGGTCCGAGGCTACGAAGCCAAGGTCGTGGACGACGATATGAATGAGAAGCCGCGCGGCGAGATCGGAAAACTTGCGGTGCGCGGTCCGACCGGTTGCCGCTACCTCGCCGACCGGCGGCAAAGAACCTATGTGCGCGACGGCTGGAATCTGACCGGAGATTCATTCTCGCAGGATGAGGCCGGCTACTTCCATTTCGCCGCGCGTTCCGACGACATGATCGTTTCCTCCGGCTACAATATTGCCGGCCCCGAGGTGGAGGCGGTCTTGCTCGCACACGAATTCGTGGCCGAATGCGCGGTAATCGGTGTGCCCGATGACGCACGCGGGGAGATCGTGCAGGCGCATGTGGTACTGATGGAGGGTACCGCCGCCGATGCTTTGACGATCAAGACGCTTCAGGAACATGTGAAGCAGACGATCGCCCCCTACAAATATCCGCGCTCGATAAAATTCCTGGACGCTTTGCCGAAAACTGCGACGGGAAAGATTCAGCGCTTCATACTCAAGAAAAACGCAACAAAATAACCGGGAAATGGTTGTATGCGTCGCTTCGTCGGCGGGCCTCAAAATTCCGGGCCTTGTTCGATGCGATGCAGTTCTGTAGGAGCAGAATAGGGCTGGGAGCATATTCAATTCAATCAGGCTGGCGCCTGGGAACGCAACCGGCCATACTTGGAGGAAGGCGCGGGGATCGCGCTGAGCTGGACTACAATCAAGTATCACACAGGGAGTGAGAAGCTATGAAATGCACCACTAGAAGGCTGTTGGCTTCGGCCATGCTCGGCAGCGCCCTGCTGGCCGGGGCGGCCCCCGCCAGCGCCGACGTCAAGGTCGGCTTCCTCGGCGGCTTCACCGGTCCGATCGAAAGCCTTGTCCCGCCGATTTTCAAGGCCGCTGAACTCGCCGTCAAGCATGTGAATGACCAGGGTGGCATCCTCGACGGCCAGAAGATCAACTTCATTTCAGCCGACTCGACCTGCGCCGATGCGACGGCTGCCTCGAACGCCGCCGACCGCATGGTCAACTCCGAGAAGGTGACTGCGCTGGTTGGCCCGCTCTGCTCGGGCGAGACGATCGCGGCCGCCAACAATGCCGCCATTCCCGGCGGCGTGCTGCTGATTTCGCCGGCGGCGACCTCACCGGCGTTGACCGCACTCAACGACAAGGATCTGGTGTTTCGTACCACTTCGTCGGATGCCTATAGCGGCGAGATTCTCGCCAAGCTCCTGAAGGAAGACGGCAACGAGAACATCGCCATCACCTATGTCAACAACGACTATGGCAAAGGCTTTGCCGACGCGTTGGAGGCATCGTTCAAGGAGCTGGGCGGCACGGTTTCGGCCAAGGAAGCGCATGAGGACAACAAGGCCGACTACCGCGCCGAGATCGGCTCGCTGTCCGCGTCGGGCGCCGAACTCCTGGTCGTGCTTGCCTATGTCGACGGCTCCGGCTCGACCATCATCCGTCAGGCGCTGGAAGGCGGCGACTTCAGCAAGTTCGCTGGCGGCGACGGCATGGTCGGCGACGCGATCGTGACGAATATCGGCGAAGGCAAGCTGGACGGCATGATCGGTGTGCGCATCGGCAACACCACCAGTCCCGGCACCGAGGTCTACAATAACCTCGCCAAGGAGGCCGGCCTCGATCCGACGTCGAGCTTCGGCGCTCAGTCCTACGACGCCGCTTTCCTGATCGCGCTCGCCATCCAAAAGGTTGGCAAGGACACCCGGGAAGGGCTCAGCGCGGCTGTGCGCGAAGTGTCGTCCGAGCCTGGTGAAGTGATCCTCCCCGGCGAGTGGGAAAAGGCCAAGAAGTTGCTCGCCGAAGGCAAGGACATCAACTACGAAGGCGCCTCCGGAAGCCACGAGTTCGACAAGAACGGCGACGTGCCCGGCAACGTCATCAAGATGGTCGTTTCAGGCAAGGGCTTCAAGGAAGCCACTCAGTAAGGCTCGCATCCAAGAGAGGGGTCCGGCAACGTCCGGACCTCTTTCCAGGCAGACGTGCAAGGCGCCCGATATGGGGATACCGGGAAAACTGCCCGCGGCACGTCCAAGAACCAAGAAATCAACGGGGGTGGCGTGAGCACGCTCATCGAGGTCAGAAATGTCAGCAAGCGCTTTGGTCATGTGCTTGCGGTGGATAACTGTTCCCTGAAAGTGGAAGAGGGAACAATCACCGGCCTGATCGGCCCTAACGGGGCGGGCAAGACCACGATGTTCAACATGGTGGCGGGCGCATTCGCGCCGACCTCCGGTACGATCTGGCTGAATAGCAAGAACGTGACCGGACTGCCGGCGCATGAACTGTTCCAGCGCGGCCTGTCGCGCACGTTCCAGATCGCGCAGGAATTCTCCAATCTGACGGCGCTCGAAAACCTGATGGTGGTGACGGGACGAAAGTCCGAGGAATCGCTTTTCGATGCCTGCTTCCGGCGTGGCAGGGTGGTTCGTGACGAACTTGCCGGACGGCGCAAGGCCGAAGAAATCCTGAAGGTGCTGCGGCTTACCCACGTTCGCAACGAGCGGGCCGGCAATCTTTCGGGCGGCCAGAAGAAGCTGCTCGAACTTGGCCGCGTGATGATGGCCGACCCCAACGTCGTACTGCTCGACGAAGTGGCGGCTGGCGTCAACCGCACCCTGCTCAACGATCTCGCCTCGGTGGTTGAGACGCTCAATCGTGAAAAGGGACTGACCTTCTTCGTCATCGAGCACGACATGGACCTTATCGCGCGGCTTTGCGATCCGGTCATCGTCATGGCGGCGGGAGCGGTGATGGTTCAGGGACCAATGGCCGAGATACGCAAGAATCCCGAAGTTATCGAGGCTTATTTCGGCGGTGCGCCTGTGGAGCGCGCATCATGAGCATACTGAACATGAGCGACGTTCACGCCGGCTATGGCGGCGCGAACATCTTGAACGGCGTCAATATCGGCATCGAAGCCAACGAGATCGGCGTCATCGTCGGCCCGAACGGTGCGGGCAAATCCACCACGCTGAAGGCGCTGTTCGGCCTGCTGACCGTTTCGCAAGGCAGCGTCTCCTTCGACGGCAAGGATGTGACCAACGCCAAGCCGGAAGCGCTTGTACGCGCCGGGCTGTCTTTCGTGCCGCAGGAGTTCAACGTTTTTCCGACGATGAGCGTTCGTGAGAACCTTGAAATGGGCGCCTATGTGCGGCGCGACGATTTCCGCCATCTGATCGAGAAGATCTTCGAATATTTTCCGCCGCTGCGCGACAAGCACAAGCAGCCGGCGGGCGAGCTTTCCGGCGGCCAGCGGCAGATGGTGGCGATCGGACGCGCGCTGATGATGGAGCCGAAGCTGCTTCTGCTGGACGAGCCGACGGCAGGGCTCTCGCCGCGCTACATGGGCGAGATTTTCGAGCGGGTCATCGCCATCAACAAGGCAGGAGTCGGCATATTGATGGTCGAGCAGAACGCGCGCCAGGCGCTCGCGATTGCGCACAAGGGGTTCGTGCTCGCCAGCGGCCGCAACTCCTTCACCGATACTGGGCAGGCGTTGCTCGACAATCCGGAGGTGGCCGAGAGCTTCCTCGGCGGCGGGGCAAAACACTGATGGAAGAAGTAGGCCTGCTGTCGGCATTGCCGATCAACGAACTCGTTTTCTTCATCAACAAGGTGGTCATTTCGGGTCTTATCATCGGCTCGGTCTACGCGCTCGGGGCGGTGGGAATGACCCTGGTCTGGGGCATCCTACGCTTCGCCAACTTCGCCCATGGCGACCTGATGACACTCGGGGCTTTCGTCGCCTTCGTGCTGACGATGGCGATGCCGTGGCTGGGGGCACCCGTCGGCTTGCCGACCGCATTTGTCGTGCTGCCGATTGCCATGGCGGTCACGGCATTCATCACCATTCTGCTCGACAAGGGCTTCTACGCGCCGCTGCGCAAGACCAATCCCAAGCCGATCACGCTTGTTATCGCTTCATTCGGCGTCGCGCTGATGCTGCAGGGGCTGATCCGCCTGTTCTTCGGAACCGCGCCCCGCCAGATGTATGTGACGGCAAAGGATATCTATCGGATACCCGTCGGGGGCAGGGACATCGTCATCACCGAGCCGCAGGTGCTTTTGATCGTCTTTACTGTCCTGGCCATTGTGGCACTTCACCTGTTCCTCACCCGTTCGCGCACCGGCAAGGCGATGCGCGCAATGTCGGACAATGCCGACCTCGCGCGTATTTCGGGCATAGGCACCGCGCATGTCGTACGCACGACCTGGATCATCGCCGGTAGCCTCGCGGCGGCGGGCGGAACGCTCCTGTCCATGGATGTGAGCCTCAAGCCGGATTTGAGCTTCAATCTGCTTTTTCCCATCGTGGCCGCCATCATCGTCGGCGGTATCGGTCAGCCTTATGGCGCGATCGTCGGCGGTTTGATCGTCGGCTATACCGAGACGATCGCCGTGTTCAACTGGGCGATCCTGCTCCGGCCGCTGAAGCCGCTGGTGGCTGACTGGATGGAGTTGCCCACGAACATCACCTTCGTGCCTACCGAGTACAAGATCGTGGTGCCGTTCGTCATTCTGGTCGTCGTTCTGATCTGGCGCCCGCACGGAATCTTCAAAGGAAAGGTGCTGTGATGCGGGCGGTCGAACTGCGCACGGTTTCCCTGCTTGCCGGCCTGGCCGTCATCGTCGGGCTGATCTTCCTGTGGCAGGGCAACGCCTATGGGCTGCGGATGCTGACCGAGGCGAGCTGCCTGGCGATTGTGGCGCTTGGGCTGAATGTGCAGTGGGGTTACGCCGGCCTGTTCAATGCGGGCATCATGGGGTTCATTGCCATCGCTGCCTTCGGCTCGATGCTGGTCTCGTTTCCGGTCAATCCGGTATTCTGGCAATCCGAAGCGCCGGGCATGCTCATGCGCATGGCGCTGATCATCCTGATCGGAGGGGCGGTCACGGTGCTCCTGAGCCGCAGCCATCGCTATGGCGTGCCGAAGAAGCTCCGTACCGTTCTGACGGTCGCGGCTGCGCTCGTCACCTATCTCATGGCGCAAGAGGCATTGACCCCGGCAGCGGAATTGATCGAACAGAATTCCGGATTCATTGGCGGCTTCGGCATGCCGGTCTGGTTGGGCTGGCTGGTCGGGGGTCTTTTCGCGGCAATCCTCGCCTGGTTCATCGGCCGTATCACGCTTGGCCTGCGTTCCGACTATCTGGCGATCGCGACGCTCGGCATTGCCGAAATCGTGAAGGCTTTCCTGAAGAATGCCGACTGGCTGACCAGGGGAACCCTGACCGTCTCGCCACTGCCATGGCCGGTACCGACGCCCAGCGACATCGGCTTCGTCGCGGCGCGCTCGGCCTATCTGTCGGTCACGGCGGTGCTGATCGTCATCATCTATGTGCTTTTGCAGCGTGGCTGGGCCTCCCCGTGGGGCCGCATGATGCGCGCCATTCGCGACAACGAACTCGCCGCCGAAGCCACCGGCAAGAACGTCAATCGGCGGCTTCTGGAAATGTTCGTGATCGGCAATTTCATTGTCGGTATCGGTGGGGCCGCACTGATCACCTTCGGTGGCATTTTCGATCCGTCTGGATTTCTGCCGATCAACCACACCTTCCTTGTTTTGATCATGGTCGTGCTCGGCGGTTCCGGAAACAACCTCGGCTCGATTTTCGGCGCATTGCTCGTCTATGTCATCTGGACCATGTCGGAACCGGCGGCGCTGATCGGGTTCCACTACGGCGCCACATGGATACAGCAGGCTTTCGGCATTGCCCCGCCTGACGATCTCGCGACACGTGCGCTGCAGATGCGTGTGTTCGTGATTGGTCTGACGATCATTCTCGTGCTGCGTTTTGCGCCCAAGGGGCTGCTCCCCGAAGAGGTCATAAAGTACGAGTGATTGCAGGAAGCGCCTGCGAAACAGGATGATCGGGCGCACGGCAGAAAGGACAGTAAACCGATGGCGCGCACGGTCTATGTGAATGGCGACTACGTTGCCGAAGGCGATGCCAAAATCTCCGTTTTCGACCGGGGTTTCCTGTTCGCCGACGGCGTATACGAAGTGACCTCGGTGCTCGGCGGAAAGCTGATCGACTTTGATGGTCATATGCGACGGCTCAAGCGCTCGCTTGGAGAATTGCAGATGGCGATGCCGCTGCCGGAGGACGAACTTCTGGCGATCCATCGCGAACTTGTTTCGCGCAACGCCGTCATCGAAGGCCTTGTCTATCTCCAGATCACACGCGGCGTCGCCGACCGCGACTTCCTTTATCCGAGCGCCACGCCGCAGACTCTGGTCCTGTTCACCCAGTCGAAATCGATCGTCGACAGCCCGTTGGCGAAACGCGGCGCAAGGGTCGTGTCGGTGGAGGATCTCAGATGGGGCAGGCGCGACATCAAGACCGTGCAACTGCTCTATCCGTCGATGGCCAAGATGATCGCGCAGGAAAAGGGCGTCGACGATGCCTGGCTGGTGCAGGACGGCCACGTCACCGAAGGCACGTCCAACAACGCTTATATCGTGACGCGGGACGGCACGATCGTCACGCGCGATCTTTCAAGCGACATATTGGCCGGCATCACCCGCGCGGCAGTGCTCGAATGCGCGCGCACCCTTCAGATGAAGGTCGAGGAGCGGCCGTTCACGATTGCGGAAGCGCTGGAGGCGCGCGAGGCGTTCACGACCTCGGCGACAGGTTTCGTTTGCCCGGTGGTGGAAATTGACGGTGTGTCGCTGGGGGAAGGTCAGCCGGGACCGGTGGCGAACGGGCTTCGCCAGATCTATGTCGAGACAAGCCTGAAGGCCGCAATCTAGCTTTAACGTGCCGGCCGATCATGGTCGCGCTTACAGAAACTGACTGATGGTCTTTCCGAGTGTCAGCAGTCTGAGCGGATTTATGGGATGACCGTTCTGCCGGACTTCATAGTGAAGGTGCGGCCCGGTCGAACGTCCGCTGCTTCCGACTTTCCCGAGGACCTGGCCGATGCCGACCTTCTGGCCTTCCTTGACCTCTATCTTGCTCAAATGAGCGTAGCGCGTGGTGAAACCGCCGCCATGATCAACCTCGATCATCCGGCCATAGCCGCCATGCCACCCGGCCTTTACCACCGTTCCCGCTGCCGTCGCGCGTGCATCGATGCCGGTGGGGGCGCGAAAATCCATTCCCGAGTGTAAGGCAGGCGAGCCGAGAAGCGGGTCCTTGCGCATGCCGAAGGTGCTGGAAATCGAGTGACCGGGCGCCGGATTGGCGAGCGGCAGGCGGCGCGCCGCCTTCTTCATCTTGTCCAGAGTATCGAGCGCTTCGTCGAGTTCCTTGACCTTGGTGTCGAACTTGCTCGGATCGTCGACGGCAATCAGCGGTCCACCCACGCCACCTTGACCGAAATCCTCATCGACCGGCAGGCCGGCGGTTTGCAGGGCGTCTGAAATCGCGTCGGCCGTCTGGTAGGCATTGTCGGCAAGCGCCTCGATGCGTGCCATTTGCTCGCTCTCGATCGTGCGCAGCGACTTGTTTATCGCGACGAAAAGCCTGTCGGCATGGTCGGCCGAGGATTGTGTTGGCTGCGCGGTGTCGCGTGTGGTCCAGAGTGCAAACGGATTTGCCGAGCTTGTGCTCGCTGCGGCATATGCCAGCTCGAGCAGGGGTGTTGCCGTTTCGCCATCGAAGAGGCTCGCACGGATTTCCGGCTTGCCCACCGGCGGCGAAATCGTTTCCGGCAAGGCGGCCGCGGCATTGCCAGTGCCAAGCAGCGGTTCCAGCCGGCCATGGCGCTCGGAAAGCTTGGCCTGGCGTTCGATCAATTCGCTGACCTTGGTTTCCATGATCTGCTGGTCGAGCAACTGGCGGCTGGTGATGCGGTCCACCTGCGCGCGCAGCGCCGAGATGCGGTCCTCGTAGGCCTGCTGCATGCGGGCCTGCCGCGCTGTCGTCGCGCCGATCAGATCGTCGCGCAACACCAGATAGGAAGTGGCGAGCAGATAGCCGATCGCCGCGGCAGCCAGCACCGAGCCCACAAAGGCCGCGGCCCATGGCCGGATGGTAAAATGGCGTATGTCATTGCCGCGAGCGATGATGATCGTGTGCGGTTCTCGGCGTTTGCCGAATACCGTGGCTTCCCCAGATTTTTTCACGGGACCGAACTCACCCCAAGTCAATCACCAATGAGGGCGATTACACACTGTTAGGGTTAACAAAGCTTTGAATCCGGTTGAGCCCGTAGAACAACGAGACGGTAGGGGAGCGAAGATGCGAAAACGAACTGTTCCCTCAGTCCAGGAACAGCCAGAGCAGGATGATGATGGGGATCGGCACGCCCAGCAACCAGAGTAATACACCACGCAGCATGGTCTTCTCCTTGGTGATTTCCTTCGGAGTTGAAATGCCTTAGCGCCCAAAGCGTTCCCGATTGAGGAGAGCGCCTCAAAGGGCGCGCACCGCCTCCAGCACCGCTTGCGCGTGACCGGGCACCTTCACCTTGCGCCAGATTCTGGCGATCTTGCCATCGGCGTCGATCAGGAACGTCGAGCGTTCGACACCCATATATTTGCGCCCGTACATGCTTTTCTCCACCCAGACGCCATAGGCCTCGAGCGTCTTGCGTTCTTCGTCGGCGACCAGATCGACGGCGAGACCATGCTTGGCCTTGAACTTGTCGTGGCTTTTGACGCTGTCCGGCGACATGCCGATGACAATTGCACCTGCCGTCTCGAACTCAGGCTTCAGTGCAGAAAAGTCGATGGATTCAGCGGTGCAGCCGCTGGTATCGTCCTTGGGGTAGAAGTAGAGCACGACCTTCCTGCCGCTGAGATCGGCAAGTGCCATGGAACCCCCGCCATCGCGCGGCAGATTGAAATTTGGCGCGGTTTGCCCCGCTTCGAGTTCAGCCATATAGGTGCCCTTGTTTGTCGTCATGAGGTGAGCTTCGGATATATATTGTTATTCGAGGATTCGTCCCCGAAAGAAGTGCTGCGACGGGATATCGTGTGGATCACGACATACCAAAACACGAAAAGGTACGGTTCCGACGCACCGAGATCGTAGATCTTGATGCCTTTCCGTCGGCAGGGGAACGTGACTCCAAGAAAAAACGACCTTTCGGACGGCGCATTGTTGAAGCCGTTGCCGCGACCTTTGCCATCTTGGCGGGGGTGGCGGGGCTCTGTGCGCTGGTCGTCCTGCTGGTGGCAAATTCCGGCTTGGGCACAGAGCGGCTGCGCTCGGAGGCCGAGAAGGCGATCACGGCGGCGGTCGGGGTCGATATCGGCGCGACCATGGGATCGGCCTCCATGTCGGTGGATGGCTCGCGCCTGCTCGCGGTCGAGGTGCGTGACGTCAGCCTCGACGCAGCCGATGGCACTCCGATCGTCAAGGCAGGCGTCGTCAGGTTCGGGGTTCGGTTCCTGCCGCTTCTGACGGGCAATCTGCGGCTCGGTAGCGCAAAAATCTACGACGCGCGGATCACGACAGCGGCGATGCCGCCGGCCGATCGCGGCGACTGGACAAAAACCCTTCAGAACGAAGTGGGCCTGATCGACCCAGACAAGGTTTCGCAGGTCGTATTCGATCAGGTTCACAATGCGCTGGATTGGCTGCGGGCAGGGTCGACCGACGAGATCGAGCTCGAAAATGTCGAAATCGTGCTTCCGGAGGATGGGCGCCTGCGCTTGCTGCACGTCATGACCGCCGCCTTGACCAGCGCAGAGCCGGGCAAGCTTGCGGTGGATGCAAAGGTCGAGATCGACGGCCGGGCGCTGTCGATAGAGGGAACGGCAGCGCGCGACGCTGTTTTGCGCCGGGTGACGGCGCTCGATCTCGTCATGGGAAGCGAGGCGCCGCCCGAGGTGGCAGTCTCGAGCACCGGTGAAGCGGCAGAGCCGGGCGACGAAAACAGGCTCGGTCCCTTCGAGCTCTCTATCGCCGGGGCGGAGGGTTCGGGCGACGATCCTGCGCGGCTGGGTGTCGCTCTGCGTCTCGACGATTCGGTGATCGATCTCGGCAAAAAGGATGCGTTTCACGGAAGCATTGCGCTTCAGGCCACTTTGCTGGGCGGCTCCAACAAGGTCGAAATCGACAGCTTGCGTGTGGTGACCGGGCGCAGCAGCCTGGAGTTCAATGGCGCGGTCGGGCCGAGGCCCGGCAGCGGCAAGCCGGATGAGATTCCCGTCTATCGGTATGAACTCGTCAGCACGGATACAACGTTGGCGCCCGCGGATTCGCCGGAGCCCACTCTCGATTTTCTGGCGCGCGTCAGCGGCACCTACAATCCCGAGGCCAATCGACTGACCGCCGATGAAATTGCGATCAAAAGCGGGTCCGGTACCGCGCTTGGCACCGGTTCGGTGGAGTTTGCGCCGGGCGAGGCGCCTGGCATAGCCCTCGCCGTCACCGTCACTTCAATGGAGGTCTCCCACGCCAAGCAGTTGTGGCCGTGGTTCGCCGCCCGAGGCGCCAGGAAATGGGTGCTCGAGCATCTGTTCGGTGGTCGCGTGGCTGAAGGCCGCGTGCAATTCCGGGTTCCGCCGGGGCGGCTTGGAAACGGCATTCCGCTGACGACAGAGGAGGTTTCCGGACATTTTCAGATAGAGGGTACGCGTTTCGATACGGCGGGTCTCATGCCGCCGGTGCGTGATGCGATGGGCGCTGTCGATTTTCGCGGCAACGAGGTCGATATCTCGCTTTCCTCAGGCACCGTCTACATGCAGAGCGGCCGCAGCGTCGCCGCCAGCAACGGCACGCTGCGCATCGAAAAGGCAAATCGTAAGCCATTGATCGGTACGCTGGATATGGATGTCGAGGGCGATGCGGCGGCGATTACGGAACTCGCCTCATACGAACCGATCAATGCGATGCGCCATGTGCCGCTGGCCCCTGATGATTTCAGCGGAAAGGTGCGCGGTAATGTAAAGGCCGACGTTCCACTCCAAAAGGGGGTCGATGCAGGAAAGCTCGGATGGCGCGTGGTGCTTGACTATGAGGGCCTGACGCTGGCCAAGCCCATGGATGGTCAGAAGATCAGCGAGGCCGACGGCACGATCACTATAGAGCCGGAGCAGGCTCTGATAGAGGCGAAAGCCGATTTGAACGGCATACCTGCGGAGATTTCGCTGGTTGAGCCGTTGCGGACCGGCGGCCCGGAGCGGGAGCGCAAGGTTCGGCTCATTCTGGACGACAAGACGCGAGAGACGCTCATTCCCGGCCTTGCGTCGCTGATATCGGGCACCGTGAAGGTGGATCTGGATGTCGCGAGGAAGGACAGGCAGGAGGTCAGCGCCGATCTCACGGGAGCCAGGCTCGACATTCCGTGGGTCGGCTGGTCGAAGGGGCGCGGAATAAAAGCCGATATCGCTTTCGTGCTTCAGAAGGCCGATGGGGTCTCGACACTCTCCGACTTCAAACTGGAAGGCGAGTCATTCTCAATAGGTGGCGATGTCACGCTGGAGCAGGGGCAGTTGGCCTCGGCGCGCTTCGCCAAAGTCAGGCTCAATCGCGGCGACGATGTAGCCGTCTCGATCAAGCGGTCGGGCAAGAAGTTTTCCGTCAAGGTAAGCGGCAAGGGCATGGACGCCCGCTCCCTGATCAAGCAGTACACCTCCGAGATCGGCGCGGCGGCCAAATCGACACAAACTGCCGCCGTCTCCATAGATTTGAACGTCAAGTCCATCAGGGGCTTCAATGGCGAAACCCTGTCCGATGCGGCGCTCAGATATGATGCGACGGGATCGAGGGTAAACGGCCTCCAGATCAGCGCCGTGTCCGGTTCGGGCGCTGCCATAACCGCCAGCAGTGCCTCCGAAGGCGGTCGGCGCAGCCTGAAATTGCGGTCGGCGGATGCCGGCGCCATCCTGCGCTTCCTGAACATCTACCAGCATATGGAGGGCGGTCAGATCGGGGCGGCGCTGGCCGCCGAGGGCGATGGTCCAATGGTCGGCAGGATCGATGCCAGGAATTTCTGGATCGTCAACGAGCCGAAACTTGCCTCGATCGTTTCAACCACGCCGCCGGGCGACAATCGCAGCCTCAATCAGGCAGTGCGCAAGGAAATCGATACGTCGCGGGTTCAGTTCGAGCGCGGCTCCGCGCAAATCGAAAAGGGGCAGGGCTATCTGAGGATCGCCAATGGCGTGTTGCGCGGACCATTGATCGGCACGACATTCCAGGGAACGCTTTACGACCAGAACGGCAATATGGCCATGACCGGGACGTTCATGCCGGCCTATGGTCTCAATCGCCTTTTCGGCGAGATTCCGATTTTCGGCGCCATTTTGGGCAATGGTCGCGATCGCGGCCTCATCGGCGTGACCTATCGGCTTGCGGGCAGGGCCAAGTCGCCCGTGCTCCAGATCAATCCGTTGTCGGTAATCGCGCCGGGGATCTTCCGGTCCATCTTTGAGTTCCAGTAGGCACAATTCCAGGAAAAAGCGGGCAGCGGTTTTCGGAGCGGAATCGCTGGTGCGGCCGTTATTTCGGCCGCACCAGAATGTGCTTCTTCTTGCCGAGCGAAAGCTTCAGCACGCCTTCCGAAGTCAGGTCGGCAAGCGTGACCATGCGGCGCTCATCGGCGATGTTCTGGTCGTTGAGCCGCACGCCACCACCCTGGATGTGGCGGCGCGCCTCGCCGTTGGAGGCGGCAAGGCCCGCGGAAACGAACAGCGAGAGAATGCCTGTCCCGGCTTCCAGCGCCGATCTGTCGAGATCGACTGTCGGAAGGCTTTCGGCAAGCGCGCCCTCTTCGAAGGTCTTGCGGGCGGTTTCGGCGGCCTGTTCGGCCGCGTCCCGTCCGTGCAGCATTGCCGTTACCTCAGTCGCCAGCACCTTCTTGGCGTCGTTGATCTCGGCGCCGCCCAGCTTGCCAAGTCGGGTGATCTCATCGAGCGGCAGGGTCGTGTAGAGCTTGAGGAACCGCTCGACATCGGCGTCCTCGGTGTTGCGCCAGTATTGCCAAAACTCGTAGGGCGACAGCATGTCGGCGTTGAGCCAGACCGCGCCATTCAACGATTTGCCCATCTTGGCGCCGGACGAGGTGGTGAGCAGCGGCGAGGTCAGCGCATAGAGCTGCGGCGTGCCGAGACGGTGGCCGAGATCGATGCCGTTGACGATGTTGCCCCATTGATCCGAACCGCCCATCTGCAGCCTTACGCCATAGCGCCGGTTAAGCTCGACGAAGTCGTAGGCCTGCAGAATCATGTAGTTGAATTCGAGGAAAGACAGCGATTGCTCGCGGTCGAGCCGCTGCTTGACCGAATCGAACGACAGCATGCGGTTGACCGAGAAATGCTGGCCGACATCGCGCAGGAATTCGAGATAATTCAGCGGCAGCAGCCAGTCGGCATTATTGACCATCAGCGCATCGCGCGGGCCTTCGCCGAAGGTAAGATAGTTCGAAAACACCTTCTTGATGCCGTCGATGTTCGCCTGGATCGTCTGCGGCGTCATCAGCTTGCGCGCCTCGTCCTTGAACGAGGGGTCGCCGACCATGCCGGTTCCGCCGCCCATCAGGGCCATGGGCCGGTGCCCCGTTTTCTGCATCCAGTGCAGCATCATGATCTGGATGAGGCCGCCGGCATGCAGGCTGGAGGCGGTCGGATCGAAGCCGATATAGGCGGTTACCGTCTCCGTCGCGAACAGCTTGTCGAGGCCGGCATCATCCGAGGTCTGCTGAATGAAGCCGCGCTCGGACATGATGCGCAGGAAGTCGGATTTGAAAGCGGACATTCGTCATATTCCCGTTATCACCATGAAGCGTGCGGCGAGCATGGCAAGTGTGTTGCGGCGCGTTTAGCATCCGATGCCAGGGAATCACAAGAACGGCGAGCACATGGCCCCTATCTGCGCGATCGGTTTGATGAGCGGCACTTCGATGGACGGCATCGATATCGCCATGCTGAGGACCGATGGCATCGCTGCTGTCGAGGCCGGCCCATCGCTGTTCGTACCTTATGATGCGGCGTTCGCGCGACGCATCGAAATGGCGCTGGAGGCTGCCAAGGACATCCGCCGGCGGCAGGACCGACCGGGCGATCTGGCCGCGCTGGAGCGCGACATCACGCTGCGGCATGCGCGGGCAGTGAAAGAATTTCTGCATTCTCCGGCGGTCGGCAAGTGGGGTAGCCCTGAGGTGATCGGTTTTCACGGCCAGACCGTGCTGCACCGGCCACTGGTCGGCTTGACGGTGCAATTAGGCGAAGGGGCGCTGCTGGCCCGCGAACTGAAACTGCCGGTGGTCTACGACATGCGCGCCAACGACATGGTTCACGGCGGGCAGGGCGCGCCGTTGGTGCCAGCCTATCATGCTGCCCTTGCCGCCGCGCTGCCGGAGCGGTTCGCCGGGAAATTCCCGGTCGTGTTCGTCAATATAGGCGGCATATCCAACATCACCTATGTGCCGGCAGAAGGCGATCCGATCGCTTTCGACACCGGGCCGGGCAACACGCTGATCGATCAGTTCGTCTCACGCGAGGGCGGCGTTCCTTATGACGCGGACGGCGCGATCGCCAGCGAAGGTCGCATCGTTTCGGTGGTGGTTGAACGTTATCTACAGGCGCCGTTCCTCGCAAAATCCGGCCCCAAGTCATTGGACCGCAACGATTTTACGCTGGCTCCTGTACAGGGCCTCGAACTCGCCGATGGCGCGCGTACGCTGGCGGCGGTCTCGGCTGGAGCCATACTGAAATCGGCCGAGCACCTGCCGCAACCGCCGAAACTTTGGATCGTCTGCGGCGGCGGGCGAAAGAATCCGCATATCGTTGGTGATCTCAGGGCGGGCGCGCAAAAAACGGGTGCCGAGGTGATCGTCGCCGAAGATGCCGGGCTGAACGGCGATTCGACCGAGGCCGAAGCCTGGGCCTATCTGGCGGTGCGTTCGCTTAAGGGCCTTCCGCTTACTTTTCCCACCACAACCGGGTGCCGCGAGGCGGTGACCGGCGGTGTGCTTGCCCGGCCTTGAGCCGCAGGTTTCAGCGCAGGCGCTTTGGCCGCGGAGCGGACAATTCGCCGGCAAGCCTGCGGTCAAGATAATCCGCGCATTCGTCGATCAACAGTTGCGCGTCGTTGGTGAAGAAGTGGTTGGCGCCGGGCAGCGTCTTCTGAGTGATGGTGATGCCCTTTTGTGTGTGCAGCTTGTCGACCAGCCCCTGCACGTCCTTGGCCGGAGCCACCTTGTCGGCGTCACCATGGATGATGAGCCCGGACGAAGGGCAGGGCGCCAGGAATGAAAAGTCATAGGTGTTGGGCTGAGGCGCGACCGAGATGAAGCCTTCGATCTCCGGCCGGCGCATCAGCAACTGCATGCCGATCCAGGCGCCGAAGGAATAGCCGGCGACCCAGCAACTCTTGGAATCGGGATGAAGCGACTGAATCCAGTCAAGTGCTGCGGCGGCATCCGACAATTCGCCGGTGCCATGATCGAATTCGCCCTGGCTGCGCCCGATGCCGCGGAAATTGAAGCGGAGCGTGGTGAAATCGCGCTTCTGGAACATGTAGAAGAGGTCGTAGACGATCTTGTTGTTCATCGTGCCCCCGAATTGTGGATGCGGGTGCAGGATGATGGCGATCGGCGCGTTCTTTTCCTTCGACGGCTGATAGCGGCCTTCCAGGCGACCAGCGGGACCGGCGAAAATGACCTCGGGCATGACAACTCCACTCGATTGGCGAAAAGCAGACTGCAATTGTAAACAATTGCGCCGCTGGCCTTGACGCCGGGCGGGCACCTACTTAGAAACTAGTTTAGAACCATTCAAAACTGGCTGGGCTAGTCACCCGGCCGGCAAAACGGGTAAATAGGACGTCTGGCCTTGGAATTTCAAGGAAATAACGTTCGCGTTGTTTCTGTCGCGGCGAAGACGGCCGAAAGAGCGGAAATGACCGGATCGCGCGCCTATCTCGATTATAATGCGAGCGCACCGCTGCTGCCAGCGGCGCGAGGGGCAATGCTTGCCGCACTTGAAGTCGCGGCCAATCCCTCGTCCGTACACAGCGAAGGCCGGCAGGCGCGCAAGATCATCGAGGAGGCGCGTCGTGACGTCGCAGCGCTGGTCAATGCCGGGCATGATCATGTCGTCTTCACGTCCGGGGCGACGGAAGCTGCAGCGACGCTGCTTTCGCCCGACTGGCAGATGGGCCGGGGGGCGATGCGCATGTCGAGGCTCTATGTCTCGCAGGCCGACCATCCCTGTCTTTTGAACGGTGGCCGTTTCGGCGCCGATCGCGTGGTTCGTATCGGGGTTGACGAGAACGGCATTGCCGATCTTCCGGCGCTTGAGCGCGCGCTGGCCGCGCATGACCGCTCCGAGGGCCTGCCGCTCGTTGCCATCCATGCCGCCAATAATGAGACGGGCGTCATCCAGCCGCTGGCCGAACTGTCGGCGATTGTCAAAGCGGCCGGCGGGGTGTTTGTCGTCGACGCGGTGCAGGCCGCGGGTCGCATTCCGCTCGATATAGCGCGAGGTTACGCGGATTATATGATCTTGTCCGCGCACAAGATCGGCGGCCCAAAGGGTGTTGGCGCATTTGTCGCCGCGTCGGACCTGATGATGCCGAAGGCGCTCGTTACAGGCGGCGGGCAGGAGCGGGGCTTTCGCGGCGGCACCGAAAACCTGGCGGCGATTGCCGGCTTTGGAGCGGCGGCGCGGGAGGCGCTATCGGCGCTTGGCGAAATTGGGCAGCTACGCAATTTGCGCAATGGGCTCGAAGACGCCATATGTCAGCTTGCGCCCGATGTGGAAATTTTCGGCCGGGCGGTAGAGCGGCTTGCCAACACGGTATTTTTCGCTATCCCCGGAGTGAAAGCCGAAACCGCGCAGATCGCGTTCGATCTTGCCGGTGTCGCCCTCTCGGCGGGATCTGCCTGCTCATCCGGGAAAGTCGGCCCGAGCCACGTGCTGAAGGCGATGGGATACGACAATCCGGACGGCGCGCTGCGCGTTTCGATCGGCCGCTCGACGACGCCCGCGGAGATAGAAAAATTCAAGAGCGCACTGGCCGCGATTTTGGCGCGGCGGGCGCAAAAGACGAAAGCTGCCTGAGGGCAGAAGACTGAATTTGGCTCCATTGGGCCAACAAGCCGGTGTGTGCTGGAGTGCCGCAGGCACTTCTGACGGATGAACTTCCGGACAGGACACACTATATGGAGCTTACGCCGCCATGGATCGCCTCGGGCGGTGCCATAGTTTGAAAACTGCCGGGCCTTGACCCCGGCGAGGATGGAGAACGCTGATGCCTGCTGTGCAGGAAACGATCGATCGGGTCCGCAAGATCGACGTCGACCAATACAAATACGGATTCCAGACCGAAATCGAAATGGACAAGGCCCCCAAGGGCCTGGACGAGGAGATCATTCGGCTTATTTCGGCCAAGAAGGACGAGCCCGAATGGATGCTTGAGTGGCGTCTTGAAGCGTTCCGTCGCTGGCAGACCATGGAGGAGCCGACCTGGGCGCGCGTCGAATATCCGAAGATCGATTTCCAGGACATCCATTACTATGCCGCGCCGAAAAGCACGCCCGGACCGACATCGCTCGACGAAGTCGATCCGGAACTGCTGCGGGTCTATGAAAAGCTCGGCATTCCGCTCAAGGAGCAGGAAATCCTTGCCGGCGTCCAGAAGAAGCCGGCCGATGGCGAGGAGCTTGAGGCGAGCGACAACGTCTACAAGTCGGGCCGCGTCGCGGTCGACGCGGTGTTCGATTCCGTCTCAGTCGTCACCACCTTCAAGAAGGAGCTGGCACAGGCCGGCGTGATCTTCTGCTCCATTTCGGAGGCCATTCGCGAGCATCCGGAACTGGTGAAAAAATATCTTGGCACCGTGGTGCCGCAGTCGGATAACTTCTACGCGACGCTCAACTCGGCGGTGTTCACCGATGGCTCCTTCGTCTTCGTGCCGAAGGGCGTGCGCTGCCCGATGGAGTTGTCGACCTATTTCCGCATCAATGAGAAGGGCACCGGCCAGTTCGAGCGCACCCTCATCATTGCCGAGGAAGGCGCTTACGTTTCCTATCTGGAGGGCTGCACCGCCCCGCAGCGCGACGAAAACCAGCTTCATGCTGCGGTTGTCGAACTGATCGCGCTCGATGATGCGGAGATCAAGTATTCGACCGTGCAGAACTGGTATCCCGGCGATGCCGAAGGCAAGGGCGGCGTCTACAATTTCGTCACCAAGCGTGGCGACTGCCGCGGCAAGAATTCGAAGATCTCCTGGACCCAGGTCGAAACCGGTTCGGCGATCACCTGGAAATACCCGTCCTGCATCCTGCGCGGCGACAATTCGCGCGGCGAGTTCTACTCGATTGCCGTGTCGAACGGTTACCAACAGGTCGACAGCGGTACCAAGATGATCCATCTCGGCAAGAACACGACGAGTCGCATCATCTCCAAGGGCATTGCCGCCGGTTTTTCGCAGAACACCTATCGCGGCCAGGTTTCGGCTCACCGCAAGGCGGAGAACGCCCGCAACTTCACCAACTGCGACAGCCTGCTGATCGGTGATCGGTGCGGCGCGCACACCGTGCCCTACATGGAGGCGAAGAACGCCACCGCGCAATTCGAGCATGAGGCGACGACCTCGAAGATTTCCGAAGACCAGAAGTTCTACGTCATGCAGCGCGGCATTCCCGAGGAAGAGGCGATCGCGCTGATCGTCAACGGCTTCGTCAAGGACGTCATCCAGGAACTGCCGATGGAGTTCGCGGTTGAAGCCCAGAAGCTGATCGGCATCAGCCTCGAAGGTTCGGTCGGCTGACCAGAGATTTTAGGAAGAACAAGAATATGATCGAGATCAAGAACCTGCATGCCCGCATCGCCGAAACCGGCACCGAGATCATCCGTGGCTTGAACCTGACCGTTAAGGACGGCGAAGTCGCCGCCATCATGGGGCCGAACGGGTCGGGCAAGTCGACGCTGTCCTATATCCTCGCCGGTCGGCCGGACTACGAGGTAACGGAAGGCGACATTCTCTATAATGGCGAGTCGATCCTGGAAATGGACCCGTCCGAACGCGCGGCGGCCGGCATTTTCCTGGCATTCCAGTATCCCATGGAGATACCCGGCGTCGCCACCATGGAATTCCTGAAGGTAGCGATCAATTCGCAGCGCAAGGCGCGCGGCGAAGAGCCGCTCAAGGTTCCCGATCTGCTGAAGCGGGTCAAGGAAGCGGCCGGCGCGCTTGACATCGAAATGGCCATGCTGAAGCGGCCGCTCAATGTCGGGTTTTCGGGCGGCGAGAAAAAGCGTGCCGAAATCCTGCAGATGAAGCTGCTTGAGCCGAAGCTGTGCGTGCTCGACGAGACCGACTCCGGTCTGGACATCGACGCGCTGAAGATCGTCTCCGACGGCGTCAATTCGTTGCGCTCGCCCGACAGGTCGATCATTGTCATCACCCACTATCAACGTCTGCTTCAGCACATCGTGCCGGATTCGGTCCATGTGCTTCATCGTGGCCAGGTCATCAAATCCGGCGACAAATCGTTGGCGTTCGAATTGGAAGAGAACGGCTACGCCGGGATCATCGAAGAAGCGGCATAGGTGAGGCGATGAACATGCATGCGACACCTCAGCGGACCGCTGCCGAGACGGCGCTGCTCGACGCTTTCGGAGAGCGGATTTCGCTACTGCCGGGCGACGGCGCGGTCACCGTAAAGCGCGACGACGCAATCGAGGCGCTTAAGGCGGGATTTCCGACCAAGCGCGTTGAATCCTGGCACTATACCGATCTGCGCCGGCTCTTGACTGCTGTTCCCGCCCATGATGAGGCCGCCGACGCCAAGCCGCTCGCGCCGGTGCTTGACGGCTCGACCGTGTTTTCGGTTCTGAACGGGACGGCAAGCCAGAAAATCGCGCCCGTCGAGGGCGTGAGCGTCCAGGCGTTGGCCGAGAAGCTGACCGACGGCAGTTTTGCTGCCGCGCTCGACCTGTACGGCAAGGACGATGCGATCGGCGCGCTGAATGCGGCGTTCGTTGCCGATGGCTATTTCGTCGACATCGCAGCCGGCGCGGAGCTTGGAGCCCCGATCGAACTTCAGAACGTGCAGGCGGGCGGACAGACGCATGTGCGTTTTCCGGTTCGGGTCGGCGATGGCGCCAAGGCGACGATCGTCGAGCGCCAGACCGGAACCGGCTCCGCGCTCACCAGCTCGGTCAGCCAACTCCTGATCGGCGATGACGCCGAAGTCCGCTGGCTGATCGTTCAGGAGCAGCCCGACGTCGCAACGCATCTTGCGCAGTTCAAGGCCAAGCTGGGCAAGAACGCAAAGCTGACGCTGTTCATCATGAACGCGGGCGGCAAGCTGGTCCGGCAGGAAGTTGTCGTTGACGCAGCGGGCGAGGGTGCCGACTTCACGCTGCGCGGCATCAACCTGCTGGCCGGTGATACGCACACCGACGTGACCATGGTGCTCGACCATTCGGTTCCGCACACGACCTCGACCGAGGTCATCCGCAACGTGGTGACCGGCAAGGCGCGCGGCGTGTTCCAGGGCCGCATCAATGTCGCTCAATATGCCCAGAAGACCGACGCGAAGATGGCGTGCAACACGCTGCTTTTGTCGGACGACGGTGAGTTTGCCGCCAAGCCGGAGCTCGAAATCTTTGCCGACGACGTGCAGTGCGGCCACGGTGCAACCGTTACCGAGATCAACCGCAACCATCTCTTTTACCTTATGGCGCGGGGCGTCGACGAGAAGACGGCGCGCGGCCTGCTGGTTCGGGCCTTCGTTGCCGAAGTGATCGAGGAACTGGAAGACGAGCCGGTGGTCGACGCTCTTGAAGAGCGTCTTGCCGAATGGTTCCAGACGCACGGGTGAGGCATGAACGCACCGGAGAAAATCGCGGATTTTTATGACGTCGAGGCCATTCGCCGCGATTTTCCGATCCTTTCACGTGAGGTCTATGGCAAGCCGCTTGTCTATCTTGACAATGGTGCGTCGGCGCAGAAGCCGCAAGTCATGCTCGACGCGGTCGAACATGCCTATGCCAGCGAATATGCCAACGTCCATCGCGGCCTGCATTTTCTGTCGAACGCCGCCACCGAAGCCTATGAAAAGGCTCGAGAAACGGTGCGGCGGTTCCTGAATGCCGGAAGCGTCGAAGAGATCGTTTTCACCAAATCCACGACCGAGGCGATCAACACGGTCGCCTATGGTTTCGGCATGCCGAATATCGGCGAGGGCGACGAGATCGTCCTTTCGATCATGGAGCATCACTCGAATATCGTGCCGTGGCATTTCATCCGCGAGCGCCAGGGCGCGAAACTTGTCTGGGTGCCGGTGGATGACCAGGGTGCCTTCCATATCGAGGAATTCGAGAAGCGCCTGACCGACCGGACAAAGCTGGTCGCCATCACGCATATGTCGAATGCGCTGGGTACGGTGACGCCCATCAAGGAAATCGTTCGGATAGCCCACGAGCGGGGCATTCCGGTGCTGGTTGACGGCAGTCAGGCGGCCGTGCACCTGCCGGTCGACGTTCGGGACCTCGACTGCGATTTCTATGTCTTCACCGGCCATAAGGTCTATGGGCCGAGCGGCATCGGCGTGCTCTATGGCAAACGCGAGTTCCTGGAGCGGATGCGCCCGTTCCAGGGCGGCGGGGAGATGATCTTCGAGGTGACCGAAGACAACGTCACCTACAACGATCCGCCGCATCGCTTCGAGGCTGGAACGCCGCCGATCGTGCAGGCGATCGGCCTTGGAGTTTCGCTGAACTATATGGAAAAGGTCGGTCGCGCCGCGATCGCCGCGCATGAGGCCGAACTGAAGGACTACGCGCATGAACGCCTGCGCGCCATCAATTCGCTGCGCATTTTCGGCGAGGCGCCGGACAAGGGCGCGATCGTTTCGTTTGAACTGCAGGGTATCCACGCCCATGACGTTTCGATGGTCATCGACCGAGCGGGTGTGGCGGTGCGTGCCGGCACCCATTGCGCTCAGCCGCTGCTGAAGCGCTTCGGCGTGACTTCGACCTGCCGGGCCTCGTTCGGCATGTACAATACGAGAGCCGAAGTCGACATTCTGGCCGAAGCTCTTGAAAAGGCACGGAAGTTCTTTGGGTGAGCTTCATGGATGACACTGTCGCGACCAACGAAGCCGACCCGCAGCAGGACGCGCCGTCAGCCTCCGCCATTCCGGCGGATGAACTGGCGCGACTGACCGACGATGTCATTTCGGCGCTGAAGACAGTCTATGATCCGGAGATACCGGCCGACATCTACGAACTCGGTCTGGTCTACAAGATCGACATAGAGGACGACCGTTCGGTTAAAATCCTCATGACGCTGACCGCGCCCGGCTGCCCCGTCGCGGGCGAGATGCCTGGCTGGGTACAGAACGCGATCGGTGCGGTGGAAGGCGTCTCCAATGTCGAGGTCGACATGACCTTTGATCCCCCTTGGACGCCCGACCGCATGTCGGAAGAGGCGCAGATCGCAGTCGGATGGTACTGACAACCGACGCTGCGCTGTTGTCAGAGGGTGGTTTCCTCCTACATGGAATATCCATGAGGATGAGTGGTGCAGCCGGTATCGGCATTGGTGTCGCAATCGGCGTGGCAATAGGTCTGGCTTCGGACAACATCACGATGGGAATCGGAATTGGCATTGCGATTGCGATCGCCATAGGGCTCGCTCTGCGGGCGTCCGGCAATGGAAAATGAGCTTTCGGAATGTTCGGTTCGCATCGATAACAGCCCGACTTGCGCGCCCGCCAAATATTCACCATCTTAGGACAGAATCATTCCGCAGGCCTTTAACCTGCGCAGAGTGGAGCAGGATATGGGACGTTTTGCAGTCATCAGCATGACTGATCGGGCCGCCGCGCGGGTCAACGAGATCGTGGCCACGCGCGAGAAGGCCCATGGCATCCGCCTTGGCATCAAAAAGGGCGGTTGCGCCGGCATGGAATATACGGTCGATCTGGTGACCGAGCCGGATCCGAAGGACGACCATATCGAACGGGATGGCGCTCATGTCTATGTCGCGCCGGAAGCGGCCTTGTTCCTGTTCGGAACAGTCATGGACTTCGAAACGACCCAGTTGCGCACCGGCTTCACCTTCACCAATCCGAACCAGAGCTCGGCCTGCGGCTGCGGCGAATCGGTGGAGCTCAATCCCGCCGATCTGAAGGCTCTGGCGCAGGCGCGGGCTGCCGGCGCCGTCTGAAGCCATGGACAACGAGGCCATTCGCGATCTTTTCGCTGGCCTCGGCCCGGTCAGCATTCGCAAGCTGTTCGGCGGCAAGGGCATCTACCACGACGGTCTGATCATCGCGATCGAACTGCGTGGCGAACTGATGCTGAAGGCCGACGCGCAAGCCGCACCGGAATTCGAAGCTGCTGGTTGCAGGCAATGGTCTTATACCGGCTCCAAGCACGGCAAGAACGTCGCCATGCCATACTGGAGCATTCCCGACAGCGCCATCGACGATCCCGACGAGATGGCGATCTGGGCGCGCAAGGCCTACGCGGCCGCGCTGCGGTCGGCCAAATAGGGCCTGGCGCGGTTCATCGGCCGAGGCAACCACGGTCTGCGGTGATTTTCGAAAACTACTGCTTCTTGAGGCGCCGGCTTGTTGTCGCGGGCTCATGGATCAGTTCGCGCGCGATTGCGGCCGCAAGCCGCGCATTGTTTTCGACGAGCGCGATATTCGTCTTGAGGCTTTCGCCGTTCGTCAGTTCGAAGATCCTGGCCAGCAGGAAAGGCGTCACCGCCTTGCCGGTGATGTGCCGCAATCTGGCGGCGTCCTGCGCGTCGGCGATGTAGTTCGCCATTCTGGCTGCATCGATCTCGGCGTCTTGCGGAACCGGATTGGCCACCAGCATGCCGCCGGCGATGCCGAGCGCGCGGCGGGTGTGGAAGAAAGCCGCGATGTCCTTGGCCGTGTCGAGGCGCAATGGCGCCGAAATATTCGAATTTCGCGACCAGAACGCCGGCATCACGTCGGCCCGGAACGCCACGACGGGCACGCCGCGCGTCTCCAGCACTTCCAGCGTCTTCTCGATGTCCAGAATGGCCTTGGCCCCCGCTGAAACGACAATCAGCGGCGTGTGCGCGAGTTCATCGAGATCGGCCGAGATGTCGAAGCTGGCTTCCGCACCCTTGTGGACGCCGCCGATGCCGCCCGTGGCGAATACCTCGATGCCGGCCAGATGTGCCGCGATCATCGTTGCCGCGACAGTCGTACCGCCGGTGCGGCCTTGGGTGACCGCAAAGGCCAGATCTGCGCGCGACAGTTTCATGGCTCCGGTGGAATTGGCGAGGGCCTCACGCTCCTCGCCTGAGAGGCCGATTTTCAACCGACCGCCGATCACCGCGATGGTGGCCGGAACCGCGCCTTCATCCCGGACGATCTGCTCGACATTGGCGGCCATGGCGCTGTTTTGCGGGTATGGCATGCCATGGGTGATGATCGTGCTTTCGAGCGCCACCACCGGCCTGCCTGAGGCGAGCGCTTCGGCCACCGGCGGATTGACGTCCGTGAAGGAACGGGCGGCTTCCGGTGTCATGGTGTTTCTCCGATTTTCGTGCCGAGTTCCACCGCCTGCGGCACCAGCGCCAGCGTAGCGGCAAATGTCTGCGCCGAAAAGACGGGCACGGATGCGCGGCTCTGAACGGCAAGCGTGGCCGCCGCAACACCCTCGCGAAGCGCTTCGCGTAAATTCATGCCGCGTGCAATCGCCGCGACAGTCGCACCCGCAAGTGCATCGCCGGCGCCCGTCGCGTCGAGCACCGCTGATGCCGGCGGCGGGATAATCGAAAACAGCCCATCGCCGTCAAATCCTGTAACCGGCCCGCTGCCGGAGGTTATCACGCCACTGACCAATCCCTGGCTTTGCAGGGCACGCACCGTCGCGGCGGCGGGCGCATACTCGCTCATGTGAGAAAGGGCTGCTGCCTCGCGCTGGTTCATGAACAGGCAGGAAAGGCCACTCAGTCCATCGGCCAAGCGGGAGACCTTGGCCGGAGAAATCGCTATCGCGAACGATGGTTTGCCAGCCGCAATCTCAGCAAGTAGCCGCAGGGCGGAGGCGGGCAGGTTGGCATCGCACAGCAGCGCATCGGCGCGCTCGATCGCCTCGCGCATTTTCGAGCGGCGCATCTGCTTGGTAAAAGCAAGGTCGTAAAGCGCCATGTCGGCGAAGCCTAGGATCACTTCGCCATCACGATCGATGATTGCCGTATAGCTCGGCGTCACTCGGTCGAGAAAGACGACCGAAAGATCGGCAATGCCTTCCGCTGCGATAGCCCGCGAAACTGTTTCCCCGGCCGCGTCTCCGCCTCGAATCGACATCAGCGAGCCCACCGCGCCGCGCCGGACCGCATTGCGCAGTGCGTTGAAGACGCCGCCGCCCACATCCTCGCGCATCACTCCCGGATTTGACGCACCCGGCACATAGGCGTCCGTTATCCGGCCGCGCCGGTCGATATGCGCCCCGCCGACGGCGAGTATTCGAGGAGAGTTCATGGGTTCAATCTCATCGTAATCCGCCGCAGGCGGATGGATCATGAAGCGCGTTCAACGTCGAATCGCTTAGGCGATGCCATGGGAAGGTCCGACCGGCCATCCTGCCATCGCTTCGCGCCGGATGAGTATAAAAATAGAACAAATCACAGATGTGATTTATTATCAAATACATAGCTCCTATTGCGAAAAGAGAACAAAAAGGGTACACATGGAATGATAAATCGGACCGGCGGGTCCTCATTGACGTCCAAGGGGTAATGTATCATGGCTCAGAATTCGTTACGGCTCGTAGAGGACAAATCGGTGGACAAATCTAAGGCTTTGGATGCCGCGCTGTCGCAGATCGAACGCGCTTTCGGCAAGGGCTCGATCATGCGCCTGGGAGCGAACGAGAAGATCGTCGAGATCGAGACCGTATCGACCGGCTCGCTTGGACTCGACATCGCGCTCGGCGTCGGCGGGTTGCCGCGCGGCCGCATCATCGAAATCTATGGCCCGGAAAGCTCCGGCAAGACGACGCTTGCGCTGCATACGGTGGCCGAATCGCAGAAAAAGGGTGGTATCTGTGCGTTCGTTGACGCCGAACACGCGCTTGACCCGGTCTATGCGCGAAAGCTTGGCGTCGACCTTGAGAACCTTCTGATTTCCCAGCCCGACACCGGCGAACAGGCCTTGGAAATCTGCGACACGCTGGTGCGCTCGGGAGCCGTTGACGTTCTGGTCGTCGATTCGGTGGCGGCGCTGACGCCGCGTGCCGAAATCGAAGGCGAGATGGGCGACTCGCTGCCTGGTCTCCAGGCACGCCTCATGAGCCAGGCGTTGCGCAAGCTGACCGCTTCCATCTCGCGCTCCAACACGATGGTCATCTTCATCAACCAGATTCGTATGAAGATCGGCGTGATGTTCGGCTCGCCCGAAACCACGACTGGCGGCAATGCGCTCAAGTTCTATGCCTCGGTTCGCCTCGACATCCGCCGCATCGGTTCGGTCAAGGATCGCGACGAGGTGGTCGGCAACCAGACCCGCGTGAAGGTGGTGAAGAACAAGCTTGCGCCGCCTTTCAAGCAGGTGGAATTCGATATCATGTATGGCGAAGGCGTTTCCAAGACCGGCGAGCTTGTCGATCTCGGCGTCAAGGCCGGCGTGATTGAGAAGGCAGGCGCCTGGTTCTCCTACAATTCACAGCGCCTCGGCCAGGGCCGGGAGAATGCCAAGCTGTTCTTGCGCGACAATCCCGACACCGCCCGCGAGATCGAGCTCACCTTGCGGCAGAATGCCGGGCTGATTGCCGAGAAATTCCTCGAGGGCGAGCCCGACGGCGGTTTCGAGGCTGAAGCCGGCGAAATGTGAACGGGCCCTGCCTGAGCCGGATTTTCAAAGCCGCCGGCCTCTGTGTCGGCGGCTTTGTTTTGGCAAGGCTTCCTCGTCGGGTTTGTTTCCGCAATTCTGGACAGTGCGGGGGGCGGCGGCTAAAAGGCTCTGTCCATTTTCCCGCCTTTGGCACCGGCGGAGTTCTCGCAAAGGCAATGACATGAGTGGCGTAAACGAAATCCGGTCGACATTTCTCGACTATTTCCGGAAAAACGGACATGAAGCCGTGGCTTCAAGCCCGCTCGTGCCCCGTAACGACCCGACGCTCATGTTCGTCAACGCCGGCATGGTGCAGTTCAAGAATGTCTTCACCGGGCTTGAGAGCCGCGCCTATTCGCGCGCGGTAACGTCGCAGAAATGCGTGCGCGCCGGCGGCAAGCACAACGATCTCGACAATGTCGGCTACACCGCCCGCCATCACACCTTTTTCGAGATGCTCGGCAATTTCTCCTTCGGTGACTATTTCAAGGAGCGCGCCATCGAGCTTGCCTGGAACCTGATCACCAAGGAATTCGGGCTCGAGCGCGATCGCCTGCTGGTTACCGTCTACCATACCGACGATGAAGCGGCGGGTTTCTGGAGCAAGATTGCCGGCCTGCCCGAGCACAAGATCATCCGCATCGCCACCAGTGATAATTTCTGGGCAATGGGTGACACTGGCCCATGCGGCCCGTGCTCGGAGATTTTCTACGATCATGGAGAGGAAATTCCGGGCGGACCTCCCGGAAGCCCTGACGAGGATGGCGATCGTTTCATCGAAATATGGAACCTCGTCTTCATGCAGTTCGAGCAGTTGACGAAGGAGGAGCGCGTCACGCTGCCGCGTCCTTCCATCGATACCGGTATGGGGCTGGAGCGGATCGCCGCTGTCATGCAGGGCGTGCATGACAATTACGATATCGACCTGTTCAAGGCGCTCATTCGTGCGTCGGAGGAGGCGACCGGCGTCAAGGCCGAGGGCAAGAGCCGAGCCAGCCACCGGGTTATCGCCGATCATTTGCGCGCCACCAGTTTCCTGATCGCCGATGGGGTGCTGCCCTCGAATGAAGGTCGTGGCTATGTGCTGCGCCGCATCATGCGCCGCGCCATGCGCCACGCACAACTCCTCGGCGCATCGGAGCCGTTGATGTGGCGTCTGGTGCCGGCGTTGGTTCGCGAAATGGGGCAGGCCTATCCAGAGCTCGTGCGCGGCCAGCCACTCATCACCGAGACGTTGAAGCTTGAGGAAACCCGGTTCCGCAAGACCCTGGCACGCGGCCTCACCCTTTTGTCGGACGCAACCGAGACCCTGGGCAGCGGCGATCGGCTGGATGGCGAAACTGCGTTCAAACTCTATGATACCTACGGGTTCCCGCTTGATCTGACACAGGATGCGCTGCGCCAGCGGGGCATTTCGGTCGATCTCGATGGCTTCAACACGGCCATGGAACGTCAGAAGGCCGAGGCCCGCGCCAGTTGGGCAGGGTCCGGCGAGGCCGCCACCGAGGCCGTATGGTTCGCGGTCAAGGAGAAGACCGGGGCGACCGAATTCCTGGGCTACGATACCGAAGAGGCCGAAGGTATCGTGCAAGCCCTGGTGAAGGGCGGCGTCAGCGTCGAGGCTGCCGAGGCAGGTGACGAAGTTCAGGTGGTGGTGAACCAGACGCCGTTCTATGGCGAATCCGGTGGCCAGATGGGTGATACCGGAACGATATCCGGCGACGGGTTTTCGCTTGAGATCACCGACACCCAGAAGAAGGGCGACGGGCTTTTCGTTCATTCCGGCCGGGTGGCGAAGGGCCGTGTGACCACCGGCGTGCCGGTTGCCATGCAGGTTGATCATGCGCGGCGCACGCGGCTGCGCTCCAACCATTCCGCAACCCATCTGGTACATGAAGCGCTGCGTGAGGTGCTCGGCACCCATGTCGCACAGAAGGGTTCGCTGGTGGCGCCTGAGCGCCTGCGCTTCGACTTCTCGCACCCGAAGCCGATCTCGGCCGCGGAGCTCGAGCGCGTCGAGGCGATGGCCAACGAGATCGTGGTGCAGAACAGTCCGGTAACGACGCGGCTCATGAGCGTCGACGATGCCATCGCCGAAGGCGCGATGGCGTTGTTCGGCGAAAAATATGGCGACGAGGTGCGGGTGGTTTCCATGGGAACCGGGCTGCATGGAGAGAAGGCAGGCAAGCCATATTCGGTAGAGCTCTGCGGTGGAACTCATGTAAGCGCCACCGGCGATATCGGCCTGGTGCGGCTGGTCTCGGAAGGTGCCGTCGCCTCGGGCGTGCGGCGCATCGAGGCGCTGACCGGCGAAGCGGCGCGCCGCCATCTTGATGAGCAGGATCGTCGCCTCAAGGCGATCGCGGCTGCGCTCAAGGTGTCGCCCGCCGATGCGCTTCAGCGCATGGAGGCGGTGCTGGAAGAGCGGCGCAAGCTCGAAAAAGAATTGAGCGATGCGCGTAAGAAGCTTGCGCTCGGCGGCGGCTCTGACGCCGGCGCCGGCAGTGATGGTGAAACGGTGGCCGGTGTCGGCTTTCTCGGCCGCTCGGTTTCCGGCGTGTCGCCACGCGATCTCAAGCCGCTGGCCGACGAGGGCAAGAAGTCGCTGGGTTCAGGCGTCGTTGTGTTCGTCGGTGCGGCGGATGGCAAGGCGAGCGTCGTCGTCGCCGTCACGGATGACCTGACGAGCCGTTTCAGCGCGGTGGATCTGGTGCGTGTTGCCTCCGCCGCACTTGGCGGGCAGGGCGGCGGTGGTCGTCCGGATATGGCGCAGGCCGGCGGTCCCGATGCTTCCAAGGCGGACAACGCCATTGCGGCAGTGAAGGCGGCAATGCAGGCCGCATGAGTTCGGAAGCGCCGTTCGTGCATGCGCGCGCGCGGCGCTCGAACTCTCAGGTATGATCGCAAAAGCGGAGCCGGTCGTTCGGGATCACGCTTGAACAAATGAACAAGGCCCACTCCGATCGTAGCGGAACAGGCGCCATGTCACGAAGTGGGCGCGGTCGCAATGAAGCTCGGCAGAGCCGAAACGTTCTCCCACCATGCTGAAAGTGCCGGATGGTCGCTCAGCATCCGGCGGCCTTCCGAAGCCTGGACGAAATAGGCAAAGATCGGCGCGGCGTGCAAATCGCAAAGCGTCAGCTGGTCGCCGAGCAGCCACGCGCCTTCCAATTTCAGGTCCGAAAGCACGTCGAGGCAGATCTTGGCGATGGGGATGGCGGCGCGGATGGTCTCTTCATCCGACGTTCCTCCCTCCTTCGGCTTGGAAACCCGCTCGACATAGATATCCCAGACCATCGTCCGATAGGCATAGGCGTCGAGGATGCCGATGATCTGGTTCATCAGGGCGCGCTGGAGCGGTGCGGCTGGCTGGAGCGCCGGACCACTATAGGCTTCATCGATATAGCGCGTTATCGCGGCGGTCTCGAACAGGCGGATGTCGCTATGCTCGAACGCTGGAATGCGGCCGAACGGATGCCGCTCCAGATACCAGGCCGGCAGGCCCGCCGGCGCAAAAACATCCACCGGAACGAGCTCATAGGCGATGCCCTTTTCGGCAAGGGCAAGCCGCACAATACGAACGTAGACGCTATAGTCCGCACCGAAGAGGCGCGGCAGGCTAGCGGCGGCGGCCGTGATCATCTTGGCGTTTTCACCCCCGAAAGTCCCGTCAAGACCGCCGGCGATGCTTCAGCCCATGGCCTTTTGCAGGTTCTCGTCGATCTTGTCGAGGAAGCCGGTCGTGGAGAGCCAGGGCTGATCGGGGCCGATCAGCAGCGAAAGGTCCTTGGTCATGTGGCCGGACTCGACGGTCTGGATGCAGACATGCTCCAGAGTGTTGGCGAACCGGTCCAGTTCGGTGTTGCCGTCGAGCTTGGCCCGATGGGCAAGGCCGCGTGTCCAGGCAAAGATAGAGGCGATCGAGTTCGTCGAGGTTTCCTCGCCTTTCTGGTGCTGGCGATAGTGGCGGGTCACCGTGCCGTGCGCGGCCTCTGCCTCGACGGTCTTGCCGTCCGGCGTCATCAACACCGAGGTCATGAGGCCGAGCGAACCGAAGCCCTGCGCCACCGTATCGGACTGCACGTCGCCGTCATAGTTCTTGCAGGCCCAGACGTAGCCGCCCGACCATTTCAGGCTGGAGGCGACCATGTCGTCGATCAGCCGGTGCTCGTACCAGAGCTTCCGGGCCTTGAACTCCTGTTCGAATTCCTTTTCGTAGACCTCCTGGAACAGATCCTTGAAGCGCCCGTCATAGGCCTTCAGGATGGTGTTTTTGGTCGACAGGTAAACCGGATAGCCGCGCAGCAGGCCGTAATTCAGCGAGGCACGGGCGAATTCCCGGATCGATTCATCGAGATTGTACATGGCCAGCGCCACGCCGGCGCCCGGTGCATCGAACACTTCGTGCTCGATCGTCTGCCCGTCCTCGCCGACGAATTTGATCGAGAGCTTGCCCTTGCCGGGATATTTGAAATCGGTGGCCTTGTACTGGTCGCCGAAGGCGTGGCGGCCGACAATGATCGGCTTGGTCCAGCCCGGCACCAGACGCGGCACGTTCTTCATGATGATCGGCTCGCGGAAAATCGTGCCGCCCAATATGTTGCGGATGGTGCCGTTGGGCGACTTCCACATATTCTTGAGGCCGAATTCCTCGACGCGCGCCTCGTCGGGCGTGATCGTCGCGCATTTGACACCGACGCCGTATTTCTTGATGGCGTTTGCCGCGTCGACGGTGACCTGATCGTCGGTGGCATCGCGATGCTCGACGCCGAGATCGAAATATTTCAGGTCGATGTCGAGATAAGGATGGATCAGCTTGTCCTTGATGAATTGCCAGATGATGCGAGTCATCTCATCGCCGTCGAGTTCTACGACGGGGTTGGCAACCTTGATCTTGGTCATGGAAAACGCCTCATTCTGGAGAGGAACCGAGCTGTTCCGCAAGCTTCGCGAAGGGAGTGAAGCCCCTATAGCAAAGCGCCCCGACGTGCGCAAACGCTACGAAGCGGCGCGCGCATGATGGTTTCGATGGTCTGGATGCCGCTATATCCTTGGGCCGTCCGCGCATTGATCCGCGATGGAACCGTCGCCGGTTCCGTTTGACGGCAAACTGTGCAAATGACATCTGACATTCGTGCGAGAGCCGGCGAGGCCTGGCTCGCAACACCGGCATCGGTTGGGAATATGGCAGGAACGGATCGCGACAAGCCCATGATTGCCGAGGGGCCGGCGATCGTTCTGGTCGAGCCGCAGCTTGGCGAGAACATCGGCATGGTGGCGCGTGCCATGGCGAATTTCGGCCTGTCCGAACTGCGTCTGGTCACCCCCCGCGACGGCTGGCCGAGCGACAAGGCACGGGCGGCCGCCAGCAAGGCCGATCACGTCATCGACGCGACGGTGGTGTTCGACGACCTGTCGTCGGCGCTCGCCGATCTCAATTTCGTGGTTGCCACCACCGCCCGCCCGCGCGACGGATTCAAGCCGGTGCGAGGGCCGGTCGAGGCCGGCAGGCAGTTGCGGTCGCGGTTCATCGCCGGCCAGCGCACCGGCATCATGTTCGGACGTGAGCGCTTCGGCCTTTCGAACGAAGAGATCAGCCTCGCCGACGAGATCGTCACTTTTCCGGTCAATCCGGCTTTCGCTTCGCTGAACATCGCCCAGGCCGTGCTCTTGATGTCGTATGAGTGGATGAAGTCGGGGTTGGAATCGGAGACCGATACCGCCTTTTCGGGCCCGGAAATAACGCCGGCGGCCAAGGAGCATCTGCATGGGTTTCTTGATCATCTTGAAACCGCACTCGATGCCCGCGGTTATTTTCGACCTGCCGCGAAGAAGCCGAAGATGCTCGACAATGTGCGCGCGGTGCTGACGCGGCCCGGTTTCACGCTGAAGGAAATCAAGCTGCTGCGCGGGGTTCTGTCGTCCCTCGATTACTTTTCGCCGAAGGAGCCGCGCGGCTCCGCCTATCCACAACGAAAGGCGCAGGCGGATCGCGCGACGCATATGGCTAACGATGACGATCCCGATATCGGCGGCGCCGGCAATGGCTGAGCGGCCGGTTCTGGTGTTCGATTCGGGCATCGGCGGCCTTACGGTTCTTCGCGAAGCCCGTGTGCGCATGCCGGACCGCCGCTTCGTCTATGTCGCCGACGATGCCGGTTTTCCTTATGGCGATTGGGAGGAAGAGGCGCTGAAGCAGCGCATCGTGGCGCTTTTCGGCCGTTTGATCGCTGAGCATCGGCCCGATATAGCGGTGATCGCCTGTAATACCGCCTCAACGCTGGTTCTGACGGAATTGCGCGCCGCCTATCCCGATACGCCGTTCGTCGGCACCGTACCGGCGATAAAGCCGGCGGCAGAGCGTACGCGCTCCGGATTGGTTTCGGTCCTGGCAACGCCCGGAACGGTGAAGCGTGAATATACGCGCGGTCTCATCCAGTCATTTGCCGCGCAATGCCACGTGCGGCTCGTCGGCAGCCAGAACCTAGCGCGCATGGCCGAGGCGCACATTCGTGGCGAAGCCATAGACGACGTGGCGCTCCGGGCGGAGACAGCGCCTTGTTTCGTCGAGGAAGCGGGCAAGCGCACTGACATCGTGGTGCTTGCCTGCACGCACTATCCCTTTCTTGCCAATGTTTTCCGCCGCTTGGCGCCATGGCCGGTCGATTGGCTGGATCCGGCAGAAGCCATCGCTCGTCGTGCCGTGTCGCTTTTGAAGTCAAAACCGGTAACCGAACCGCACCACGGCCTGGATACAGCGATTTTCACCTCAGGCAATCCGGATTTCCAGACACGCCGGCTGATGCATGGGTTTGGCCTTTCGGTGAGTTGAGGACGGAAACTGGAACCCGTCGCATCCTGTCCGGTTATCTCCCAAACTCAGATAGGGAGATGAAGTCATGCCCGCAAAATCCAAAGCCCAGCAAAAGGCTGCTGGCGCCGCCCTTTCGGCCAAGCGCGGCGACACCAAGAAAAGCGAGCTCAAAGGTGCGTCCAAGGGAATGTACGAATCCATGAGCGAGAAGGAACTGGAAGAAATGGCCGAAACCAAGCGCAAGGGCTTGCCCGACAAGAAATCCTGAGCCTTATGGTGTCGAGCGCTGAACGCGCTTGTTGACTTTCAGGCCGATTTTCTCTACGCACCCCACACCAGCACCGGGCCGCGAGGTCCGGTGTTCTATTTGACGTGTCCCGTGGGTATTTCCGCAAGCGTGCGCGGAAAATCCTGTCAGGCCTCTAAAACGGCGGCCAGAGGAGGGCGCGTTTCCTTCATCCGGAACATGAAGTTCCGGATGCATTGTTTTGAAAGGGAATGCGATGAGCAAACGCGAATCCGCGAAATACAAGATCGACCGCCGCCTTGGCGAGAACATCTGGGGTCGCCCGAAGTCCCCGGTCAACAAGCGCGAATACGGTCCCGGCCAGCATGGCCAGCGCCGCAAGGGCAAGCTTTCGGACTATGGTTTGCAGCTGCGCGCCAAGCAGAAGCTCAAGGGCCACTATGGCGACATCTCCGAAAAGCAGTTCCGCAAGGCTTATGAGGAAGCCAACCGCCGCAAGGGCGATACGCCGGAGCACCTGATCGGTCTGCTCGAGTCGCGTCTCGACGCTATCGTCTACCGCGCGAAGTTTGTTCCGACGATCTTTGCCGCCCGTCAGTTCGTCAATCACGGCCATGTCAATGTGAACGGCCGCCGCGTCAACATCGGTTCCTATCGCTGCAAGGCTGGCGACGTGATCGAAGTGCGCGAAAAGTCGAAGCAGCTCACGATCGTTCTGGAAGCCGTGCAGCTCGCCGAGCGTGACGTGCCCGACTACATCGAGGTCGACCACAACAAGATGGTCGCCACCTATGCGCGCGTGCCGAGCCTCTCGGACGTTCCGTTTGCCGTGCAGATGGAGCCGAATCTGGTCGTCGAATATTATTCGCGCTGATTGGACCGATTTTCTGCAATCAGGAACGGGCCGCCTTCGGGCGGCCTTTTCTTTGGCGGATCAGTTCGCTAATTCAGCCGAAGCCGCACATCAGAGAGCCGGGTCCCCATGAACATTATGCCGGAACAGATTGCCGAAGGCGACGACGCCTCCTGTCACGCCATGTTTCGGGCAACGCCGTCCACGGTCGAGTTCAACAAACTGCGCAAGCGGCTGCTGCGTAACGCCCGGCAGGCAATCGAGGATTTCGCCATGGTCAAGCCGGGCGAGCGTTGGCTGGTGGCGCTGTCGGGCGGCAAGGATTCCTATGGGCTGCTCGCGGTGCTGCTCGATCTCCAATGGCGCGGGCTTCTGCCGGTCGAACTGCTGGCCTGCAACCTCGACCAGGGCCAGCCGAACTTTCCCAAGCACATTCTGCCCGGATTCTTGGATCGCTACGGCGTTCGCCATCGCATCGAGTATCGCGATACCTATTCGATCGTCACCGATAAGATCGGCGAGGGCGCAACTTACTGCTCGCTCTGTTCGCGCCTGCGGCGCGGTCACCTCTATCGCATTGCCCGGGAGGAAGGCTGCTCGTCGCTGGTGCTTGGCCATCACCGCGAGGACATTCTGGAGACGTTCTTCATGAACCTTTTCCATGGCGGCCGATTGGCCGCCATGCCGCCCAAGCTCCTGAACGACGAGGGCGACGTCATGGTGTTGCGACCGCTCAGCTATTGCGCGGAAACGGATCTGGCGAAATTCGCCGAGGCGATGGCCTTTCCGATCATCCCTTGCGATCTCTGCGGCAGCCAGGACGGATTGCAGCGCAATGTCATGAAGGCAATGCTCGATGACATCGAAACGCGCATGCCGGGCCGCAAGGATACGATGATCCGCGCGCTCACCAATGTGCGGCCGAGCCATTTGCTCGACCGCAAGTTGTTCGATTTCGCCGGCCTCATCGCCGGGCAGGGCGCGGATAGGTCGCCTCTCGACTGATCTAACGGATCGGCTGGCTGTGCGGCTGGAACAGCTTGCCCTTTTCCGCAATGATCACGAAAATCAGCCCCACCACGGACACTCCCAGGAAGCCCGCGCCAAGCGGCGTCGTTGTGCCGTCGAAGGCTTGACCCACCAGCGCACCGATCACGCCGCCGCCGGCCGTGCCCATGAAGCCGAGCACCGACGAGGCGGTGCCGGCGACGTGACCCAGTGGTTCCATCGCCAGGGCGTTGAAGTTCGAGCCGATGAGGCCGAACTGGAACATCGCCAGCGCAAAGAGCAGCAGGAATAACGGAAAGGGAATCGTGCCGAACAGCGACAGCACGAACCAGATGCCGCTGACGATCATGAACCCGATCAGTGCGCCGTGCGAGATCCTGCGCATGCCAAAGCGGCCGACCAGCCGTGCATTGAGGTAGGAGGATAGCGCCATGAAAGCTGCAACGGCGGCGAAGGCCACCGGGAACCATGCACCGAGTTCATAGATGCCGACGTAAATCTGCTGGGCGGAATTGATGAAGCCGAAGAGTGCGCCGAAGATGAAGGCGGAGGCCAGCGTGTAGCAAAGCGCCACGCGGTCGCTCAACACAATGCCGAAGCCCTGGACGATGGACTTGAGGGTGAAGGGCCGGATGTCGGCCGGATCGAGCGTTTCGGGCAGGCGCAGGGCCATCCACAGCGTGACTGCCAGGCTGATGGCGGCCATGAAGACGAATATCAGGTGCCATTCGCCGAACAGCATGATGACCTGACCGGTGCCGGGCGCAATGACCGGAACGATCATGAATATCATCATCACCAGCGACATCACTTCCGCCATCTGACGACCGCCGAAAACGTCGCGAATGATCGAAACCGTGATGACCCGTGTGGCAGCGGAGCCAACGCCGTGAACGAACCGCATCAACAGCAGCGCTTCGAATGTCGGTGCAACCGCGCCGGCGAGCGCGGCAAGCACGCTGATAACGAGCCCCGCAATCATCGGCATTCGGCGGCCGAAGCGATCCGATAACGGGCCATAGACGATCTGCGCGAAGGCGAAGCCCATCAGATAGGCGGAAATCACATACTGACGATGGTTCTCGCTCTCCACACCGAGGCTGGCGCCGATTTCCTGCAGGCCCGGCAACATGATGTCGATCGCCAGGGCGTTCATCGCCATGAGCATTGCCATCAAGGCAATGAATTCGGCCTTTCCCATGCCTTGCAGGCGCGAGGGCTTCGTGGTTGACGATGCATCCATTACTTCACTCTAAAATAGCTAATCCAGAAGACGGAAAAAGGCGCCGGTGCGGCCGGCGCCTTCAAAAGAGTTCGGACGAATTAAGTAGAAATCCGACCCTTGCTGCGGATCACGCGGCCTTGGTGGCTACTCCCTTGCCTTCGAACAGCGACTGCAATTCACCCGCCTGGAACATCTCACGGATGATATCGCAGCCCCCGACGAATTCGCCCTTGACGTAGAGCTGCGGAATTGTCGGCCAGTTCGAATAATCCTTGATGCCCTGGCGCAACTCGTTCGACGTCAACACGTCGATGCCTTTGTAATCGACACCGATATAGTCGAGAATCTGGACGACCTGTCCCGAGAAGCCGCACTGCGGAAAGCCCGGGGTGCCCTTCATGAACAGCACGACGTCGTTATTCTTGACTTCGTTGCCGATAAACTCACTGATTCCGCTCATTTTTCTTTCCTAACCTCGCCGGCTGCGAGTCCGGCGTTCGAAAATTTCATGCGCCCTATGTATCACTCCGGAACGCTGGTTTGAAGGGCAAGGGCATGAAGAACACCGCCCATATTGCCCTTGAGCGCGTCGTAGACCATCTGGTGCTGCTGCACACGGCTCTTGCCGCGGAAGCTCTCCGCGACAACTTCGGCGGCATAGTGCTCGCCATCGCCGGCAAGATCGCGAATCGTCACCCTGGCATCCGGGATGCCTTCCTTGATGAGGGTCTCGATATCATGCGCATTCATTGCCATGGCAGGGGTCCTGTCAATTGTCCATGAATCGCGGAAACCACGATTCGTGGGCCTCTATCATCTCGGCCAGAGGTATCGCACGCGCCCCGCCAAGTTTCAATTCGCCGCCGCCGGTCGTGCCGATCAGGTCGACGGCGACGCCGCTCTCCTTGAGCTGTTCAAGAACCCGCTCTGCGCGGTCGCGCGGCACCGTCACCAGATAACGACCCTGGTCCTCGCCAAAAAAGATAGGTATCGGCGAGGAGCCGTTCAATTGTCTCACCTCGGCACCGATGCCGGATGCCATGGCCATTTCGGCGAGGCCGACCGCCAGGCCGCCGTCGGAAAGGTCGTGAACGGCCGTTGCGGCTCCCTCAGCAATGAGGGCCCGGACAGCATCGCCGGTCTTCTTCTCATGCGCGAGATCGACCGGAGGCGGCGGTCCATCGACGCGGCCATGGATGTCGCGCGTATAGATGGATTGACCGAGATGCGTGCCCCAGCCCGCCGGCGCGCCGACCAGCAGGATCGTCTCATCTTCGGCGGCGAAGCCGATACGGGTCATTTTCGACCAGTCGCGGATCAGGCCGACGCCGCCGATCGTCGGAGTTGGCAGGATGCCTTGCCCGTTTGTCTCGTTGTAGAGCGAAACGTTGCCGGAAACGATCGGAAAGCCGAGCGCGCGGCAGGCCTCGCCGATGCCTTCGATGGCCTTGACCAACTGCCCCATGATCTCAGGCCGCTCGGGGTTGCCGAAATTGAGATTGTCCGTGGCCGCCAGCGGCTCGGCTCCGACCGCAGTCAGGTTGCGCCAGCATTCGGCCACTGCCTGCTTTCCTCCCTCGAACGGATCGGCCTCGCAATAGCGAGGCGTAACGTCCGAGGAGAAGGCAAGCGCCTTGCTCTCATGGCCTTCCACGCGCACGACCCCGGCATCGCCGCCCGGAAGCTGCAGCGAATTGCCCTGGATCAGCGTGTCATACTGTTCCCACACCCAGCGCCGGCTGGAAAGATTGGCGCCACCGAGCATCTTCAGCAATGCGTCGGCGATATCGGCTTGGGGAATATCGTCCTTCGCCAGCGGCGCTGGCTTTTTCGGCTCGTTCCATGGCCGGTCATATTCGGGCGCCTGGTCGCCGAGCTCCTTGATCGGCAGATTGGCGACCTCTTCGCCCTGATGGATGATGCGGAAGCGCAAATCGTCCGTGGTTTTGCCGACAATCGCGAAGTCCAGGCCCCATTTGCGGAAGATCGCCTCGGCTTCCTCCTCTTTTTCCGGGCGCAGCACCATCAGCATGCGCTCCTGGCTTTCAGAGAGCATCATCTCATAGGCGCTCATGCGCTCCTCGCGCACCGGCACTGTGTCGAGATCGAGCTCGATGCCGAGATCGCCCTTGGCGCCCATTTCGACCGCCGAGCAGGTGAGGCCGGCGGCCCCCATGTCCTGGATGGCGATGACGGCGCCTGAGGCCATCAGTTCAAGGCAGGCTTCCAGCAGGCATTTTTCCGTGAATGGATCGCCAACTTGAACGGTCGGCCGCTTTTCATCGATTTTGTCGTCGAATTCGGCCGACGCCATGGTGGCGCCACCGACGCCGTCGCGGCCGGTCTTGGCGCCAAGATAGACGACGGGCAATCCAACGCCCTTCGCTTCTGAAAGAAAGATCGCATCCGTCTTGGCAAGACCCGCCGCAAAGGCGTTGACCAGAATGTTGCCGTTGTAGCGCGGGTCGAAATCGACCTCGCCGCCGACTGTCGGCACGCCGAATGCATTGCCATAGCCGCCGATACCGGAGACCACACCGGAGACGAGATGGCGCGTCTTCGGATGATCCGGTGCACCGAAGCGCAGCGCGTTCATGGCGGCAATCGGCCGTGCGCCCATGGTGAAGACGTCGCGCAAGATACCGCCGACACCGGTGGCAGCACCCTGGTAGGGCTCGATATAGGAGGGGTGGTTGTGGCTCTCCATCTTGAAGACCACGCAATCGCCGTCACCGATATCGACCACGCCGGCATTTTCGCCTGGTCCCTGGATAACCTGTGGACCCTTGGTCGGCAGCGTCCGCAGCCATTTCTTTGAGGATTTGTACGAGCAGTGCTCGTTCCACATCGCCGAGAAAATGCCGAGCTCGGTGAATGTCGGTTCGCGTCCGACCAGATCCAGAATGCGCTGATACTCGTCCGGCTTCAGTCCGTGAGAGGCGATCAGTTCGTCGGTGATCTTGACGGTATTCGAAATGGTCATGGCACTGTCCGGTCCCGAGAGGGAATTGGTTCAGGGTTTCAGGCCGAGGCGCCGCAGCCGCTGTCGCCTGCCGCCCATCGGCTGACGTCCGAATTGATACGCGCGCCGAGCGCCTGATCCATCAATGGCCCGAAAACCTCGACACGCGAAGAACTGCCGGTGGCCTGAACGACGAGCAGAGGCCGCGCGCCATAGTCTTTCGCAGGCACCAGCAGGAAGCGCGGCGTGCCACCGAAATTATTCAATTCATTGGCCATGCGATAGGGTCTGAACGCCGGGTCCTTGGCTGCAAACCAGCATTTGTGCGCGGCGATGGCCACCGTCTCCATGGTCCGTAGAGATGCGCTTTTGCCCGAATCCGTGGTGCTGGCGCTCTTTGTGCCGGACTGGCATGCCGTCAGCGCGAGCGCCGAAGTCAGGGCTGCGGCAATCAGGCGGAGTTTCTTCATGTCGCGGAAGACCCTGTCGAGTTGTCGGCTGCGGTCCGAAGGCGGAGGGTGAATAGCGGAATATTCGACGGCTCAGGCATCCACCGGCTCTGGGTGGGGAGGCTCATATCCAAGCACGCTTTCGAACAGTCCACGCCCATCGCCGCCGCCATGCGCCGCCTCGATGAGGTTCTCGGGATGCGGCATCAGGCCGAGCACGTTTCCCTTGGCATTGACGATGCCGGCAATGTCGTTGATCGATCCGTTGGGATTGGTGCCGTCGGCATAGCGGAACACGACCTGACCTTCGCCTTCCAGCCGTGCCAGCGTGTCGGGCTCTGCAAAATAATTGCCGTCGTGATGGGCGACCGGGCAGCGGATCACCTGGCCGGGGGCGTAGCGGCGGGTAAAGGGCGTGTTGGCGTTGGCGACCTCGAGCTTCACTTCGCGGCAGACGAATTTCAGCGAGGCGTTGCGCATCAGCGCGCCCGGCAGCAGACCGGCCTCGAGCAGTATCTGGAAGCCATTGCAAACTCCGATCACCAGCACTCCGCTTGCGGCCTTTTCGGCAACCGCCCGTATCACCGGCATGCGCGCGGCAATGGCCCCGCAGCGCAAATAGTCGCCATAGGAAAAGCCACCGGGAATGACGATCAGATCGACATCCGGAATTTCAGTGTCGGTCTGCCAGACGGTCAGGGGCGGCTTGCCGCTGATCTTCGTCAGCGCGGCGATCATGTCGCGGTCCCGGTTGAGGCCGGGAAGGAGAACGACGGCCGATTTCACCTCAAGCGATCTCCACTGCGTAGTTTTCGATCACCGTATTCGCCAGCAGCTTATCGCACATGGCGCTGAGATCGGCTGCGGCCTTGGCTCGATCCGCCCCGTCGATCTCGATGTCGAACACCTTGCCCTGGCGCACCTGTCCAACGCCTTCAAAGCCGAGTGCCGCTATTGCGTGCTCGATCGCCTTGCCTTGAGGGTCGAGCACACCGTTCTTGAGTGTAACGGTTACACGGGCTTTGATCACGGCCGTTTGTCTCCGGGAAATTCGGTCGGGGTCGAATGCCACGGCCCGATGGCCGAACCGTGGCGCAAAGGTTTCAGTGCTTCACCAGTACCGGGCCGGTGGGGCGCGGCGGTTCGTTCTCGTTCATGATGCCAAGACGGCGCGCGACTTCCTGATAGGCTTCGACCAGCCCGCCCATGTCGCGGCGGAAGCGGTCCTTGTCGAGCTTGTCCTGCGTGTTGACGTCCCACAGGCGGCAGGAATCCGGCGAAATCTCGTCGGCCACGACGATGCGCATCATGTCACCCTCGAACAGGCGGCCGCATTCGATCTTGAAGTCGACGAGCTGAATGCCGACGCCGAGGAACAGGCCGGACAGGAAGTCGTTGACGCGGATGGCCAGTGCCATCACGTCGTCGATTTCCTGCGGGCTCGCCCAACCGAACGCGGTGATGTGTTCTTCCGACACCATCGGATCGTCGAGCGCGTCGGCCTTGTAGTAGAATTCGATGATCGAGCGCGGCAGCACCGTACCTTCCTCGATGCCGAGGCGTTTGGCCAGCGAGCCGGCGGCGATATTGCGCACCACCACTTCGAGCGGGATGATCTCGACCTCGCGGATCAGCTGCTCGCGCATGTTCAGCCGCCGGATGAAGTGGGTGGGAATACCCATCCGGTTGAGATGGGTGAAAATGTGCTCGGAGATGCGGTTGTTGAGCACACCCTTGCCGTCGACGACCTCATGTTTCTTTTTGTTGAACGCAGTGGCGTCATCCTTGAAGAACTGAACCAGCGTTCCCGGCTCCGGCCCTTCGTAAAGAATCTTGGCCTTGCCTTCATAAATGCGGCGGCGGTTTTTCATTTTCTGATTTCTCTGGATGCAAGGGCAGGCGGTAAGCGACCGATCCCTCTATAATAGCACGCAAGAGCGGCTGTTGCAGGTCTCAAAGCCGGTCTCTATCCCAATCGCGCGGATTGCTCAATCGGCAAAACGGCGCAATCAACCGCTTTCCATGCGAAATGCCGCGGGCGGCAGAAACCACGTGAGATTGATTGCGCCGGCCTCTTTTGGTTTGCCTTTGAATAACCCATATTCCCGGTCTCGAATCAGAAATCGAAATTTCAGCCGGAGACACTGCAATGAGCAGCATGAAGGACCGACAGGAAGGCTTCGAAAAAAAATTCGTGCTGGACGAAGAATTGCGTTTCAAGGCGACGGCACGGCGCAACAAGCTGCTCGGATTGTGGGCCGCTGAAAAACTTGGCAAGACCGGCGCTGACGCGGAAGCCTATGCCAAGGAAGTGGTGGTTTCCGACATCGAGGAGGCCGGCGATCACGACGTGTTCCGCAAGGTGCGCCGCGATTTCGACGCGGCCGGCGTGCAGCAGTCGGACCATCAGATACGCCGTACCATGGAAGAATTGCTGGCGACCGCGATCGAGCAGGTCAAGAATTCCTGAGACCGACATAAGCCAGCAGCCGACCAACGAACCGCCCGTCCAGGGCGGTTTTTGTTTGCGCCGCCGGCGGTTTGCGGGTGAGATAGCCTAAAATGTTCAGCTCAAGGGATGCGACATGACATTCGCAAGCCGCCTGCATGCCGGTGAAACGCTACTGACCGCTTGGTCCGGCATTCCGGACCCCCTGACGGTCGAGATCGTCGCTGCGCAAGGCGTAGACGCCGTGACGCTGGACATGCAGCATGGCGGCCATACCGACGATAGCGTGCTTCGCTCGATCGTCCCGGTGTTGCGCGCTGGCCGGCATCCGGTGGTGCGAGTTCCGGTCGGGCGCTTCGACATGGCGAGCCGCGCGCTCGATTTCGGTGCCGAGGCGGTAATCGCGCCAATGGTCAATTCGGTGGAAGATGCGCAGAGCTTTGCCGCGGCTATGAAATATCCGCCTATCGGCGAGCGCTCGTGGGGCCCGACTTTCGCCCTCCCGCGCAATGGCGGCGGCGATTCAAAAAGCTGGCTGCGCGAGGCCAATGCCAACACGGTGTCTTTCGCCATGATCGAGACGAGGGCGGCGCTTAAGGCGCTGGACGGCATATTGGAAACGCCGGGTATCGACGGCATTTTCGTGGGCCCGGCCGACTTTTCGATCGCGTGGACCGAGGGTGGTACTGTCGACTCCACGCTCGAGGACATGATGGAGACCGTCGCCTCCATCGCCGATCGGGCAAATGCCGCCGGTAAACATGCAGGCATTTTTGTCGTAGATGCCGGCATGTGCGGGCGGTTTGTCGAGATGGGCTACCGCTTCCTTGCGCTCGGAACCGAGCACAAATATATGGCCCTGGGCGCCGAAAGCCTGCTCAAGACTGCGCGGAACTCGATGTCTTGAACTATATAAAACAATGACTTACGCGTCCGTCCTGATTCAGGTCATCAAAGACTGACGTCGCCTCAGAGTCGCGTCAGGAAATTCGCAAACGCCATCGAGCCCTCCGGCCAGGGTCCATAGCCGGCCTCGGTGTTGATGTGGCCCGCATCGCCCGCATGTATGAGAAGCGAACCCCAGGCGGATGCTATGTCAGCGGCGACCTCCGCTGCGCAGAACGGGTCGTTGCTGCTGGAAACGACGATCGACGGGAACGGCAGCGGGTCGCGTGGGTAGGGGCCGAACGTCATCAGGTGCTTCGGCCTGATCGCCGGATTGGCGACATCGGGCGGCGCCACAAAAAACGCTCCTGCTACGCGGTTCCTGAATTGCGGAATCGCCTGCACCACGGTCGGTACGCCGAGCGAATGCGCGATGAACACGATCGGTTTTTCGGCTTCATTGACTGCCTTGGCGACCGCCGCCGTCCAGTCCTCGCGAACCGGCTTCGACCATTCGGCCTGCTCCACTCGCCGCGCGGTGGAGAGCTTGCCCTCCCAGCGTGACTGCCAGTGATCGGGACCCGAGTTGGTGTATCCGGGAATGATGAGAATATCAGCGTCCTTGACCTTCATGCGGGCGCATTTAGCGATGGGCGAGGGCTTCTGCAACCGCACGGCGCCCGGTATCGCGTTGCTGAACAGCTTGTTTCCCGTTTGGTAGCTTGCCGCAACCCGTCTCACGCCCGATCTTATTGCTAGTTGGGCGTCGCAATTTCGACGCGGATTTATCGGCGGCGCTCGGAGTGCTCGCTTAAGGGCCGGTGCCGACATATGGAGCCGAACAATGAACGAACTTCCATTTGCCGCAACGACGCCGATCAGCGTCGCCCAGATCGGACTGAGGGCGCGAAACGCCGAAAATCTCGCTTCCTTCTATCGCGAGGTGATTGGGCTTGAAGAGCTTTCCCGCGACAAGTCGTCAATACGGCTTGGCGTGGGGGATCGTGAACTGATGGAAATCGAAGCCGATCCTTCGGCTCAGCCGGAAGACCCACGCAGTGCCGGCCTTTTTCACACCGCCTTTCTGCTTCCGGCGCGCGCCGATCTCGGTCGCTGGATCAGACATGCCATCGCCAAGAACATTGCCATAGATGGCGCGTCCGATCATCTGGTCAGCGAGGCACTCTATCTGAACGATCCCGAAGGCAATGGCATCGAGATCTATGTCGACCGTCCGCGTGAAAGCTGGAATTGGCATGGTTCCCGCGTCGACATGGCGACCGAACGGCTGGATATCGCTTCGGTCATTGCCTCGGTCCCGGAAGGGGCGCCGGAATGGAAGGGCGCACCGGAAAACAGCGTGGTCGGCCACGTCCATCTGCGTGTCGGCGATCCGGCGGAGGCTGAAGCATGGTGGAATTCCGAGTTCGGCTTCGACACCGTCCAGAAATATGGCGAGCAGGCGGTGTTTCTGTCGTCCGGCGGCTATCACCATCACATCGGCGCCAATTCCTGGCGAAGCGCGCGCGCCGGCAGGCGTGAGCCAGGCCACACCGGCCTGACCTTCGTCGAGATGCGCTCGGCGATCGCCAGGACGGATGAAACGCGCGAGGACCCGTGGGGAACGATCATCCGGACGGTGGCCGATAAAGCCTGAATGGACTGATAAGCAGCTAAAAGAAGGGCCTGCGGCAGGGATGCGCAGGCCCTTCTTGACTGGAGGTGCGGCCGTCGTGCCGCAAATTTTCTCTCACCGGCGCAATATAACGCAGTGTGCCGAAAAAAGTTCCCGAAATCAGCTTCCGCCGAACACCCGTTTGAAGATCGTATCGACATGCTTGGTGTGATAGCCAAGGTCGAATTTCTCACGGATTTCGCTTTCCGACAGAGCCGCCGTCACTTCCTTGTCGGCAAGCAGCTCATCAAGAAAATCAGCGCCTTGCTCCCATACCTTCATGGCATTGCGCTGAACCAGCCGATACGCGTCCTCGCGTGAGACGCCGGCCTGCGTCAGCGCCAGAAGCACCCGCTGCGAATGAACCAAGCCACGGAACTTGTTCATATTCTTCAGCATGTTTTCCGGATAGACGACGAGCTTGTCGATCACGCCGGTCAATCGCGCGAGGGCGAAATCGAGCGTGATCGTCGCATCGGGACCGATCATCCGCTCGACAGACGAGTGCGAAATATCGCGTTCGTGCCAGAGCGCCACGTTCTCCATCGCCGGCGTGGCGAAGGCCCGCACCATGCGGGCGAGACCGGTGAGGTTCTCGGTCAGAACGGGATTGCGCTTGTGCGGCATGGCCGACGAGCCCTTCTGGCCGGGCGAGAAATATTCCTCCGCCTCCAGCACCTCCGTGCGCTGCAAATGGCGGATTTCGGTCGCCAGGCGCTCCATCGACGAGGCGATGACGCCGAGCGTGGCGAAGAACATGGCGTGACGGTCGCGGGGGATGACCTGCGTGGAAACCGGCTCCGGCTTCAGGCCGAGTTTTGCGGCGACATGCTCCTCCACGCGCGGATCGATATTGGCGAAGGTGCCGACCGCGCCGGAGATCGCGCAGGTGGCGATCTCCTCGCGCGCGTTGACGAGCCGCGCGCGGCAGCGGGAAAACTCGGCATAGGCTTGCGCCAGCTTGACGCCGAAAGTCGTGGGTTCGGCATGGATGCCGTGGCTGCGGCCGATAGTGATGGTGTCCTTGTGCTCGAAGGCGCGGCGCTTCAGTGCCGCAAGCAGCGCATCGAGATCGGCCAGAAGAATGTCGCTGGCGCGAACCAGTTGCACGCTGAAGCAGGTATCGAGCACGTCCGACGAGGTCATGCCCTGATGGATGAAGCGGGCGTCGGGGCCGACGAATTCGGCCAGATGCGTCAGGAAGGCGATGACGTCATGCTTGGTAACGCGCTCGATCTCGTCGATGCGCTCGACATTGAAAGTGGCGACGCCGCCCTTTTCCCAGATCGTCTTGGCCGCTTCCCTGGGGATGACGCCGATCTCGGCCATTGCATCGCAGGCATGCGCCTCGATCTCGAACCAGATGCGGAAGCGGGTCTCCGGCGACCAGATGGCCACCATTTCCGGGCGCGAATAACGAGGGATCATGTGAGCATATCCATGTGAGCGGCGTCTGGCGGCGTCCTACCGCATAACCCCGAAAATCGAAATCGATTTCTGGCAAGCCTGATGCGGCAATAAAATGCGCTTAACGCGGATAGCGTGCAAACCACAGGGCCGCAACGAACAGCGCCGCAAAACCGATCGGAAAAAACAGCCGCAAGCCGAGAACGGCAAACTGATAGAGCGAGCCGAGCATCGTGAAAACGAACTGCAAGAGCCAGGTTATCGTGAAGGCATCGTCATGCGAGTGCGCATAATAGGAGCGGTATTGCAGTGCGTAGATGAGGCTCGTGGACGCGATTGTCACAACTGCAAGCGAGACCATGAAAGCCGCGAAGGCGGCGTTCGCGTGTCGCCCCTCGGCGAGAAAACGCGCAAGAAATAGGGCGAGGGGGAAGGCCAGGAACCCGCCGACCGCAAACAGCATCGTCACGGCTCGCACACTGGCGGGCGTTTCCCACGCATTCAGCGTAAGGCCGAACAGTGCGCTGGCGCCCATGGTTATCGCCCACAGAATGGCGCCCGCGATCGAAGCTCGCACCGTTGGCATGCTGCGAAGCAAACGGCCACGCGGCACCAGGTTGTTGATGGCAACGGTCTCGGCGCGGGATGCCATCACAGCCGGCCCGTGACTGCTATCCAGCGATGGTCGGGGCCTTCAAAGCCCACTCTCTCGACGGTGACCAGCACCGCGAAAGTGGGCTTGCCGCCAGTGGGAAACAGCATTTGTACGCCGCCCAGCCGGTAGCCGGTCGGACAGGAGCGACTTTGCGGCAGCGTCTCGTCTTCATGCAGAACGACGGGCTTGTCCTTCTGCTTGGCGTCGATGCGCACCAGCTTGAAGCCGGCCAGTTCACCGAGCCCCTCGCAACGATCGCCGGCCTTGAGCGGGAACTCCTCCAGGCGGAACTCGATTGGATCGTCGATGGGCGGAAACACCGGCCGTGGATTGACGACGATACGGTACGGATCGGCGCTGAGTTCGGTTACGGCATTGAAGCCAACGGTGTGCCCGCGGTTTTCGGCGAGCGTCTTGTCCTCGATGAAGATCTGACTGCCTTCACGAGCCTTTCGACGGGCTTGGGCAATCGTGGCATTTTCATCGTCAAGCCTGACGCGGACAGGCGTTCCTTTCAGAAACTTGTCGGTGGCCGTGTCGATGTAATAGCGGTTGGCATAGGGAAAACCTGACCCATCCTGGATGCCATACTCCTCGAAGGCGAATATGTCGCCATCCTGGCTGAAACCGAGGATTTCGACCTCCGCCGTATCGCCCGCATGAGCGGTGACGAGCTGCGCCAGAATGAAAAGGCCGGCCATGCCGGTCCTGTTGGCGAATTTCATCGTCTTCGTCCTCGGTGATTTCAGTTCGGCTTCATACCATGACGCGCAGGTCCTAACACTGCGTTGCGCCATGCATCCAAAACGGCGGCGGCGCGTTGCTGGCCGGGGGTCCATCAACGGAAGGAGGCCAGTCGTGGCAAGCATCAGCGGGATCAGGGAACATATGGAAGTGATAGGCGCCGACGGCGTGCATGTCGGCACGGTCGATGCGGTGGAAGATCACCGCATCAAGCTGACCAAAAAGGATAGCGGCCAGGGTTCGCACCGGGGCCACCATCATTACGTGCCGCTCGCTCTCGTTGCCGAAGTCGAGGGCGACAAAGTGCGGCTTTCGGCCAATGCCAATGTTGCCGTGACGTTCGAGGAGGAGCAGGACGGTAGCTGATCCGTCAGCGGGTGAGCGACGACCAGACCGGCATCAAATCGTCTTCCGCAACCGTTGCCGCAAACACCGCGCGAGCGATCGCCCGCGCCATGGTGGCGCCGGCTGCGGCGTAAAGATCCATCGCCGCGTCGGCTTCAGGCACTATGCCGCTTTTTCCGGTGGCGAGTGAAAACACCAGATCGCCATCCATTGGCGTATGAGCCGGCCAGATAGCGCGGACAAAGCCGTCATGGGCCGCGATTGCCAGCCGCTTGGCCGCTGCCTTGGTCAGCACCGCGTCGGTGGCGATCACGGCGATTGTCGTGTTCATGCCGGCCTTTGCCGATTGACGGAACTTCAGTTCTATCTCGGCCGCGTCGTCGGGTAGCGGGGACGGATAGCCCAGCCCGCCGAATTCATCGCCGATCTCGAAGGGGGCAGCCCAGAAATGCCGGCTCCTGCCTATCGTGACGGAGCCCAGCGGATTTGCCGCGACCAGCGCGCCGACAATGATGCCGCTGTCGAGCCGGGTCGAGGCGGAACCGAGACCCCCTTTCAGCCCGGCCGTCAGCGCGCCGCTGCCGGCACCAACCGTACCGATCGCGAAATCGGTCGAGGCATTACGCACCGCATCGTAGCCGAGTTCACGATAGGGTGGATGACGCCCCCAATCCTTGTTGCCGCCGTTTATCAGGTCGAACAGGATGGCGGCCGGCACGATCGGAATGCGTTGGTCTGCAACCGCAAAACCGATGCCATCCTCGCGCAATGCTGCCTGTACGCCCGATGCAGCGTCGAGCCCGAAGGCGGAGCCTCCCGAAAGCACCACCGCATTGATCCCTTCCACGGAATTGTGCGGCTCCAGAAGGTCGGTTTCTCGCGTTCCGGGCGCGCCGCCCAACACCTGCACGCTGGCGACAGTAGGCTCGTCGCAGAGTACGACCGAGACGCCTGATTTCAACCCCGCGTCGTCGGCATTGCCGACCCTGAGGCCGGCAACGTCGGTGATGAGGTTGCGGGAGCCGGTCTTGAAAGTCATTCCACATCCACCGGAGTGAACTCTGCGCCGTCGAAACGGAACACGCCATAGGGATTTTTGGAGAGATCACCCTGGGCATCAAACGAGATCGGGCCAAGCACCGTAGCGAATTCGCCGTCTGTCAGGATCGTCTCCAGCGGCTTGCCGGAAGCCGATGCTTCGGCCATGGCCGCAGTGGCGATTTCGACGGCGGCGAAGGCCGGCAGAACATAGCCGTCCGGCTGGATTTTCCGTGCAATCAGGGCTGTAACCACGTTTCGGTTCGCAATATCCGCCCATTCCGGCAATCCGACCATCAACGTTCCGGCAGCGAGCGGCACGTCGCCCGGTGCGGCCCGCAAGGCTTCGCCGCCGGCAAAGATCATGTCGGCTCCGATCTTTGCCGCATCCCGTGCCATGATGGCGATGTCGTCGCGATCGCCTCCGGCAAAGACATGCGTGGCTCCTGCCTTGCGCAACCGTCCGACGAGGCCGATCTGGTTCTCCAGTTGAGGGCGGAAGGTGTCGACGAATACCGGCTTGAGGCCCGCCTGTTCGGCGGAGATGCGAAAGCTCTCGGCAAGCTCGCGCCCATAGATGGTGCCGTCGTCGATGACAGCGAAAAGTTCGTTGCGCCACAGCCTTGTCAGAATTTGCCCTGCCGCTTCCCGTTCGCCATCGGCGCGCGGCCCGAGCCGAAAGACGGACCATCCGGTCTTCTCGCGCCGGTCGGTCAGGCTGTCGGCGCGCGGCCCGACCGCGATCACCGGGGTTTTTGCCTGCTTCAGTATCGGCAGCGCCGCCTCGATCGATTCGGTGCAGAGGAAGCCGACGACGATGCCGACCTTGCTGGCAACGAATTCATGGGCGGCTTCGGCTCCGCCGGCCGCGGTGCAGGCATCGTCCGCGACGACCAGCTCAACATCCGCATCGGCTTTGACCGCGGCTTTCGCGCCGTTGCCGATCTGCTGGCCCAGCAGGGAAGACGATCCGCTCAGCGGCGCCGCGACACCGATGCGAAATGGCTCGGCCTGGGCGTTGACGCCGGCGAGCACGATGCCGGCCAGGGCGCTGATGACGGCGTGCGTCTTCATGGAATCAAAGCAATCCTCGGTGCCGGCGGGTCGGCAGCCGGCTTTTGCGGTCAAGACGTAAAGGCTGGCCCGGATTTCCGCAACAATCGAATGAACGGCGCTGTGCCATTCGCATTCGCTTGTGGCGCCGCTGTTGCGGCCATATATACCGAGCGACCGACAGATTGGGGTTTCAGGTGCTGAAGAAGAACGACGTCGAACCGCAGGCCTATCGCGATGCGATGAGCCATTTTGCCGGCGCGGTGCATGTGGTGACGACCGATGGTCCGGCCGGCCGGCGCGGAGCCACCGTGATCGCAGCCTGTTCGGTATCCGATTCGCCGCCGATGGTTCTGGTCTGTCTCAACCGCGAAAACCCGAACAACCTGCTCTATGTCGAAAACGGCAATTTTGCCCTGAACACGCTCGCGGCGCGTCATCAGCCGCTTGCGGCGGCATTTTCCGGCGCGACCGGCCAGTCGAGTGACGATCGTTTCGCGCTTGGAAGCTGGGACACGATCGCCAGCGGCGCGCCGACGCTCAAAGACGCGCTTGCCGTGTTCGACTGCGAGTTGATCGACACCAAGGATCTCGCCACCCATCGTGTGCTTTTTGGCAAGGTGACAGGCTTGCGCCTTGGCGATAATTTCGAGCCGCTCCTCTATCACGCCCGCAGCTACCGGGTGCTTTGAGGTCGGCGGGCACGGAGAGGCAATGACCAGGGCAGCGCTGCCGTCACCTCAAACGATCGACGAAACGCTCGACATGTTGACGGCGGGCGGATACGTCGCCGATCGGTCGCTGGCGACGGTGCTTTTCCTCAGCCTGCGCATGAAGCGGCCGCTGTTCCTGGAGGGCGAGGCGGGCGTCGGCAAGACGGAAATCGCCAAGGTGCTGGCGCAGGCGCTCGGCCGTCGGCTGATCCGGCTGCAATGCTATGAAGGGCTCGACGTCTCCTCGGCCGTCTATGAGTGGAACTACGCCGCTCAGATGATCGAGATCCGCATGGAGGAAGCGGCTGGCAAGGTCGACCGCGACCACATGGAGCGCAACGTATTCTCCGAAAAATACCTGATCCGCCGCCCGGTGCTCGACGCGCTTACCGGCGAGGAGGGCAGCGCGCCGGTGTTCCTTATCGACGAGCTCGATCGCACCGACGAGGCGTTCGAGGCGTTTCTGCTGGAAATCCTGTCCGACTTCCAGGTGACAGTGCCCGAGCTTGGAACGATCAAGGCCAAGGAGCCGCCGATCGTCATCATCACCACCAACCGGACGCGCGAAATCCACGATGCGTTGAAGCGCCGCTGCCTTTATCATTGGGTCGACTATCCGGACGCCGAACGTGAGCTCGAAATCGTCCGTCGCAAGGTGCCCGACGCGAACCGGCGCCTGTCCGCCGAAATCGTCCATTTCATCCAGAAACTGCGCGACCTCGACCTGTTCAAGGTGCCGGGCGTGGCCGAGACGATCGACTGGGCCAATGCCCTGAACGAACTCGATAAGGTGGCGCTCGATCCGGAAACCATATCCGACACGATCGGCGTTCTGCTGAAATATCAGGACGATATAGCGCGCATCGAAGAGGGCGAGGGCCGCCGCATCCTGAAGGAGGTGAAGGCGGAGCTTTCGGCGGTTGGCTGACATGAAGTCGATGCCGGATACCGCCAGGCCTGACGGACGCATCGCCGACAACATCGTCTATTTCGCCCGCACTCTGCGAAAGGCCGGCATGCGGGTCGGCCCCGCCTCGGTCAAGGATGCGATCGAGGCGGTGCTTGCCGCCGGCATTGGCTCGCGTGACGATTTCTACTGGACGCTGCATGCTGTGTTCGTCTCGCGTCACGAGGATCATGCGGTCTTCGATGAAGCGTTCCGCCTGTTTTGGAGATCGCGTGAGCTGATCGAGAAAATGATCGCGATGTTTTCGCCGGTGGCGCCGGGAAACCGCGAGAAGGCGAAGCCGCGCGCTGCCGAAACGCGCGTCGGCCAGGCGCTGTTCGAGGGACAGCAAAAGAACAGGCCGCCGCGCGAGACGTTGGAATATGATGTAGATGCAAGGTTTACCGTCTCGGCCGACGAAGTGCTGCGCGCCAAAGATTTTGCGCAGATGGATGCCGCCGAGATCGCCGAGGCCAAGCGCGCCATAGCCGCACTTCGACTGCCCCTCGATATGACGAGGACACGGCGTTTCAAGCCCCACCATCGCGGCCGTATCGACCCGCGCGCCATGATGCGCGCGGCGGCCAGGTCGGGAGGCGGACTGATTCTGCCTGAATTCAGGACACCGCGCGAAATTCAGGCGCCGCTGGTCGTTCTGGCCGATATTTCCGGCTCCATGAGCCAATACACACGGATTTTCCTGCATTTCCTGCATGCATTGACCGAAAAGCGGCGGCGGGTGCATACATTCGTATTCGGTACGCGACTGACCAACCTGACGCGCCAGATGCGCCATCGCGATCCCGACGAGGCGCTGGCCGATTGTTCGGCCGCGGTGCGCGACTGGTCGGGAGGGACGCGCATCGGCGAGGCGCTGCACGACTTAAACCTTTTGTGGTCGCGCCGCGTGCTTGGGCAGGGTGCAATCGTGCTCCTGATAACTGACGGGCTGGAGCGCGATCAGGTGGGTGATTTGAGCAAGGAAATGGAGCGGTTGCGGAAGTCTTGCCGACGGCTGATCTGGCTGAACCCGCTGCTGCGCTTCGATGGTTTCGAGCCCCGCGCGCGCGGCGTCAAGGCGATGCTGCCTCACGTCGATGAGTTTCGGCCGGTGCACAATCTGAACGCCTTGTCCGACCTTTGCGCGTCGCTCGACAAATCAAATGACCGCGATGCCGATCCGCGTCGTTGGATGAGGGCCGGCGAAACATACGCTGCATGAATTGAAGGAGGAGACGCCATGGAGATCCAAGCGCATCTGGATGAAAGCCGTGATCCGCTCGCCATCGCTGAAAGCTGGATGGCAACTGGCAAGGATGTTGCCATTGCCACCGTGGTGGAAACCTGGGGTTCAGCGCCGCGTCCGGTCGGCAGCCATCTGGTGATCGACGCCGAAGGCAATTTCGAGGGCTCGGTTTCAGGCGGTTGTGTGGAGGGCGCAGTGATCGCCGAAGCCGCCGATGTGATCGAGAGCGGCAAGCCGCGGATGCTCGAGTTCGGTGTCGCCGACGCGACGGCCTGGCAGGTTGGGCTGTCCTGCGGTGGTCGCATCAAGGTCTATGTCGAGCGGTTGGGCTGACATGGATCCGCTGCATCTCAAAAAGCTTAACGCCGAGCGCCGGGCACGCCGGGCGGCTATGTTGGTTACCGATCTCGGCGACGGCCGCGACCGCATCGTGCGCGAGGGCGAGGCTGTCGGCGGTGAATTGGGCGAGGCGATCGGCAAAGCTTTCCGCACCGGCAGGTCCGGAGCCGTGGAGGTCGAAGGACGGACGTTCTTCCTCAACGTCCACGTTCCGCATCCGCGGCTGGTCGTTATCGGAGCGGTCCACATCAGTCAGGCGCTTGCGCCCATGGCCAAGGTCGCCGGATACGACATGGAAATCATCGACCCGCGAACGGCTTTCGCGACGCCTGAACGCTTCCCTGATGTTCCGCTTTTCGCCGAGTGGCCGGAGGTGGTGTTGAAAGACCGTCCGCTCGACGCCTATACTGCCGTCGCCGCCGTGACGCACGATCCGAAAATCGATGATTTCGCCTTGAAAGCCGCCCTCGATGCGGGCTGCTTCTATGTCGGCGCGCTCGGCAGCCGCAAGACCCACGCCAAACGGGTCGAACGGCTGCGTGAGATGGGCGTTGGGGCAGATGCGATCGCGCGGGTTCACTCACCGATCGGTCTTGACATCGGAGCGGCAAGCCCCGCCGAGATTGCTGTCGCCGTTCTGGCGCAGATCATTGCAGCGTTGCGCTCGCGCGGTGCGGCGGGTGATACGAAGGGGGAGGCGGCGTGAAGTTCGGACCAGTTCCGGTCGGTGAAGCGGAAGGTACAATTCTTGCGCATACGACGATGGCCGGTGACAAGCGGCTGCGCAAGGCGCATGTGCTGACGGCCGAGGATATTGCCGTCCTGCAGGCGGCGGGGTTCAAGGAAATCGTCGTTGCAATCCTCGATAAGGACGACGTGGAGGAAAACGAGGCGGCGACGCTTATAGCGGAAGCGCTTCAGTTCTCCGGCGTGGTCGCGAAACCGGCGACCACGGGACGGGTCAATCTCTATGCCGAACAGGCGGGCCTGTTCACGGTCGACAAGCACCTGATCGACGCTATCAACCACGTCGATCCCTCTGTCACGGTTGCAACCGTGGCCGCCTACGCTTCCGTGCTTGCCGACCAGATGGTGGCGACCGTCAAGATCATTCCCTATGCGGTGCCTGCGCCGGTGATGCGGGAGGTTCTGACGCTGGCCGACGGCAGGGAGGCTTTTTCCGTGCGCCCGTTCCGTCCAAGGAGCGTGGGTGTGATCCAGACGGTTCTGCCAAGCGTCAAGGCCAGCGTTCTCGATAAGACGCTGCGGGTCACCGAGGCTCGGCTTGGCCGCACCGGCAGCCACGTGGTCGCCGAACGGCGCACGCCGCATGCAGCCGAGGAAGTTGCCACCGCAATCCGCGAATTGTCTGACCAGACGGATATGGTGCTGGTGTTCGGCGCCTCCGCCATGAGCGATCCGGAAGATGTTATCCCGGCTGCGATCCGTGCCTCAGGCGGCACGGTGTTTCGTGCCGGAATGCCGGTGGATCCCGGCAATCTTTTCGTGCTTGGCGAGCGCGACGGAAAGCCGTTGCTCGGCGCGCCGGGCTGCGCTCGCAGTCCGAAGGAGAACGGCTTCGACTGGGTTCTCGATCGGCTGATCGCCGATGTGGAAGTGACCAAGGACGACATTGCCGACATGGGCGTCGGCGGCCTGCTGATGGAAATCCCGGCACGGCCGGAACCCCGCGATGCGTCGCCGAAGCCGATGCGCCGCAACGTCTACGCTGTCGTCCTTGCGGCCGGCCGGTCGAGCCGCATGGGCGGGCCGAACAAGCTGATGGCGCTTTTCGCAGACCGGCCGCTGATCCGTCAGACGGTCGAGCGGGTGAAGGTGTCGCGCGCAGCCGGCACCATCGTCGTGACCGGGCATCAGTCGGAACGCATCGAGACGGCCTTGTCCGGGCTCGACGTGCGGTTCGCTCACAATCCGGATTTCGCCTCAGGCCTGTCTTCATCCCTGAAGGTAGGTTTGGCCGCTCTTCCGGCGGACGCAGCCGGCGCGCTGATCGTGCTTGGCGACATGCCTGGCGTTACCACCGCCGATTTCGATCGCGTCATCGATGCCTTCAAGTCCGATGCCGCAATGCCGATCGTGCGCGCCACCCACAATGGCAAGCGCGGCAATCCGGTGCTGCTGCCTAAGTCGGTGTTTCCGGCAGTGGCGGCGCTGCAAGGCGACACCGGAGCCCGCCATCTGGTCGAGAACGAAGGCGAAAATGTCATCGACGTCGAAATCGGCGCGGGTGCCGCTGTCGATGTCGACACTCGGGATGCAATGTCGCACGCCGGTGGCGTGTTGCAGGAAACATGACTAGAAGATACGCCCAATGAAGTCACCCGCCATGTTGCGCCGCGCAGTGCTGGCTCTGGCGGTAAGCTTGCCTTCGACAGCGATCGCCGGCCAAACAACGCTTTCGCCCTACAAGGACGAGCTCTTTGCCTATCCTGGCATAATCTCCTCGTCCGATGGCGGCGCCTATACGGTCGTTGACTATCGCGAAATGCGCGACATCAATGGTCGCGACGAGATTCCAGAACGACGCGTGCGCGCGAAATACGTCTCGACGAGGGTAAGGAGCGTCCAAAAGGACCTGGTGCTGAAAACCGGTGCCGGCGACGTAAGCCACTTCGCGGTCGGGGCGCGGGAGAATGCCAAATTCATCGTCCTTTACCTGCATGGGCAGGGCGGCAGCCGTAAGCAGGGCGTCGATGACTTCACGTTCGGCGGCAATTTCAATCGGCTGAAGAACCTGGCGGCGGCAAATGGCGGGCTCTATCTGTCGCCGGATTTTTCGGATTTCGGCGATAAAGGTGCTGCCGAGATCGCCGCCCTGATGTCGCACTATGCGGACCGATCGCCTGGCGCGCCGCTCTTCGTCGCCTGCGGTTCGATGGGCGGGGCCCTGTGCTGGAAGCTTGCCGACGACAGACGGGCCAACCGGCGCATTTCGGGGCTGTTCCTGCTCGGCTCACTCTGGGATGAGTCCTTCCTGTCAAGCACCGCCTTCAAGCGCAAGGTTCCGGTTTTCTTCGCGCATGGCAGTCGCGACACCGTCTTTCCGGTGGAGAACCAGGAGGCATTCTTCCGGTCTATAGCGGACGCATCGTCCGGTTATCCGACCCGCTTCGTGCGCTTCGAAACCGGCACGCATGGCACGCCGATCCGCATGATCGACTGGCGCGAAGCGCTCGACTGGATGCTGTCGGCGCAGCCGTAAAATAACCTTTCAACGCGATAGTTTCGTGCTTGATCCTGATTCGGTTTGTCGACTGTCTACGGCGCGGTGTTGTAGTCGAGAACGGTTTGCGGATTGATCTCGCCGTCGTAGGAAGCGTCAACGTCGTACTGGACGAGAGTGAAATCGCCGTCACGGAACAGCCATGTTCCGTTGGATGAGGCGTCGCCCGCGCCGCGCCATTTGCCGTGCGAGGTAATCGTCCTCGTCGCATCATCATAGGAAGAGTTGATCAGTTCGCCGGCGGCTCGATAGCCGATGGTGTTGATCGCCTCGACCTTGCCCTCGCTGTCGCCGTTTTCATAGTGGATATCCAGTTCCGGCGTGGCGAAATGCAATTCGCGCACGCTGCCTGTGTCGTCGGCGAGATAATAGACGTGAACTTGATTGTACGCGCCGGCGGTGCAGAAAAAGCGGAACAGCCGCGCCTTCCGCTCCGGATCGGTTTCGGCATCATGGCCGGCGCGGAAATTGATCGCATATTCCTCGGGGCCGGCGGCGCTGTCGTCCTGGCCGGGCTCCAGCGAAGTGCATTGTTCGGCATGGGTGGCGATGAAGGCGGCTCGTGCCTGCTCGAGCACCGCATCCTTGGGCGTAGGCGCCGGCCCGTCGCCGCATGTCGCGGGCAACGCATCCTCCAATGGCCCTTCGGCAGGCTTCAGGGCGCCCTTTTCGATGTGGAGCGCCATGAAGGGTGGCTCCTGCACCTGCGGATTGCTTAGCCGCGCCGTGTAGCAGCCGGCGAAGACCGTTTCCGTATCGTCCTTGTCACGGGCGAGGATCGCGACTGGAATGTTGAAGTAGACGCTGCCTGCCGCTCCTTCGGCTCCGGCCTCGCCGGTGACGACACGGACCTCGCTGGTTTTCTCATAGCCTTCGACGAAACTCTTGAAATCCTTGGCCGGCTTCGTCTCGCCGAAATAGTCCCAGGCACGGGAATATTCGCGACGGTTGATGGCGTTGTAGAGCGAGCGGATGAGGGATGCGGCATCCGATCGGTCGTCCAGATAGGGCGGTTCGGCGGCCCAGGCGGCGTTCGCGGCAAGCATCGAAATGGCCGTGGCGGCAAGGAGTGCTTTCATCGCGAATCTCCACTGGAATGCCTGATTCTCTAGCATGGAATGCGGCGCCATCGTGGCCCTTTGCAATCCGTTTCGGCGAGGCGTTACTCCAATCGGGTCACGCAAGAGGTTCCCGATGACCGTGTCGATGTCTCAGGCATCCGTGCCAGGTGGAGCCTGACCCAGGCAGCTAAAGTTTTCGACATGTCGCCAAGCTATTCTTAACGGCCTCACCCTATTGTCAGCCCAAGGGCCAGTTGCGAACCGATGGGCGAGGGGGCTTTCTTGGGAACCGGAACCGATCGCGATTTCGCCTCGCTGCTCGACGATCTTTTTGTGGCGCCAGCGCGTGCGGACGAGCCTCTTCCGCCGCCATCGATCCGTGTCGATTATCTTTCAGTCGCCGACGAGCTGCATTCAGGCCGGATCAGGGTTGCGGCCGATCATGCCACGGCGGAATATCGTGAGGCGGCCGACGGCTATGAGGGTGGCCTCGCCGCCTTTCTTTCCAATCTCGAGCGGCTTGCGGAAAGCGGTGCAGCCGACGAGGAGTTGCCGCCGGTCGATCCGGAAGCGATTGCGGCGGAACTCGGGCTGGGCATCGCCAAGGCGAACGCCGATTTTGGACGACTTCGCCGTAGCTTTGCGTTCAACAATCATCCCGATCGGGTTGCGCCACATCTGCGCCAGCGCGCCATGGTGCGCATGCAGGTGGCCAACATGCTGATCGACGACGCCAGGCGCCGCGCCGGGCTTTCGGTCAAGCGCAAGCCCTGAACGCCACCATTTCCGCATCGTCATTGGGCGACTTTCTGTCAACTGGACCCAGGCGGGTGCCGTCGATAGGTTCGAGCCGCACTCTAGAAAGGGGAGAATACATGACTGACATTTGGTTTCGTACAGGCGAGGCGACTGTGCTGGCTGCCGAAGGGCAGGCCACGGACGCCATGCCGGAAGTGGTGATCGGCTCGGTTAAGGGCCCGGTCGGCCAGGCATTTGCCTCGATGATGGGGCAGGTGAAGGGGCATACGCGCATGTTCGTGGTGCGCGATCTCAATCAGGCCGTGAAGCCGGCGACGATGATGACCAGCAAGGTCACCATCAAGAGCATGGCTTACGCCGAGCTGCTCGGCGGCGTTGTTCAGGCGGCCATGGGCGACGCGATCGTCGATTGCCTGGCGGACGGCGTCCTGCCGAAGGATCAGGCCGATGAACTCTGCATGATCATCACGGTCTGGCTGGACCCGCGCTGCGCCGACGACGAGAACCTCGACAAGAAGGACCTTTACCGGACCAACTACGAAGCGACGAAGCTCGCCATTTCGCGCGCCATGACCGGCAAGCCGACCGCCGACGAACTGATTGCCAATCGCAAGACCATCAAGCACTACGCGCTCGACGGCGTCATCGACTACTAGCTGCCGGCGTCCCTCTCGACGCAGGGCAATTCATTGAATCTATCGCATCGGCCTGGAGGCGATCCGATTTCGGGCCGATGCAGAGATGCGTTCCTGTCACGCTGTATTTGAGCCGAATCAACTTGCTTTCACTCCGAAGGCGAGGGGGATTTCGCACGCTGGAGACTCAGACCTTGCTGGACCTCCGCTTTAACCGGCTTGGCTGAGCGAACGGACGGCGCCTGGCGTTATGAGTGCGCCTTCGCAATGCCGTTACGAGTTGTCCATGAGCACCACCATCGCATCCAGCCCGGCCATGACGTCCCAGCGTCTGGCGCTTGCGGCACTCGTCCTCGGCGCGGTGATGATAGGGTGTTCGCCCATTTTCGTTCGCGTGTCCGAAGTGGGGCCGCTGACGACGGCTTTCTGGCGGACGGGGCTGGCCATGCTGCCGTTGCTGGCTTGGCTTGGAGCAAGCCCGGCGGCTGCGCGCGAGGATGCGCGCCCGCGCCGTCTTGCCGATTGTTTCGCCCTCGTCCTGCCTGGGCTGATGCTCGCCGGAGACCTTGTTGCCTGGCACATCTCGCTCCACATGACGTCGGTTGCCAATGCGACACTGTTCGCCAATATGGCGCCGATCTTCGTTACCTTGGGCGGCTGGCTGATCTTCCGCACGCAGATCACGCGCGTTTTCCTGACCGGCCTTGCGCTGGCGCTTGCCGGCATCATCATTTTGAAAGGCGGTCCTCAGACGCTCGGAGGCGGTGACATCGCCGGTGACATGCTCGCCATCGGCGCAAGCGTGTTCTATGCCGGCTACATACTCGCGCTTGGGCGCTTGCGCAGCCGCTATTCCACCCTCACCACGATGCTGTGGACGACAGGTTCGGCCACGATTTTCATGCTGCCGCTGGCGCTTTTCTTTGAGACCGGGTTCTGGCCCGTGACCCTTTTCGGTTGGACGATATTGTTGGGACTGGCCTGGTTCACGCACGCGGCAGGACAGGGGCTGATCATCTTCGCGCTCGCCTGGCTGCCGCCGGCCTTTTCATCGCTGACACTGCTCATCCAGCCGGTGGTGGCGACTATTCTCGCCTGGGCCCTGCTTAGCGAGCGCATCGGGTTCATGCAGGCCGCTGGCGGCATTGTGGTTCTTGCCGGCATCCTGCTTGCCCGCAAGGGCTAACTGTGGAGCCTCGATTGTAACCACTGCCTAATGTTCTCTTAGGTGATCCTGGCCTATTCTGTCCGCGCGATCACGAGGACAGGCAGTTACACCCAAAGATCCTCGGCTCTGATTCGATCAGAGGAAAGCTTGGTTCGCCAGAGGGCTGCACGGCAGCGCGCCGCAACAGAGCCTCAGCCGTTTCGTGAGCCTTCGGTTAGGCTTGGATCGCGCGCCCCTCATCTCTGCCAAGGGAAGCAGGATGTTCTTCTTGCCGAGTGCTGCTTGGAGATGTTTGGGAACTGGGCGTTTGTAGCGCCAGCGCTTCGTTTCTGGAGCTACTGCACTTCAATCTTCATCCGTGGCCCCATATGTGTACCCAGCATGGTACCCAATGGAAGCGCAAACCGCTGGAATGCTTGGGTTTGAAGCGTTTGCGAGCTGAAAATGGCTCCCCGGGCCGGATTCGAACCAGCGACCAACCGGTTAACAGCCGGTTGCTCTACCACTGAGCTACCGGGGAACAGCGGCTCGATTGAACGACGCTGCCTATAGCAAACCCATTTCAGGTTTGCAAAGCGGTCTTCCGGCTTTTTTACGGATATTTCGGTTGCCGCCTCGCAATTGCGACCGTACGCCTCATATGATGACCTCCGGGCCGTTGTGCATGCCGCGACGCGGCACGATAGTGAACGCAAGCAGACCAGAGACCGAAATGGCAGATTCCGAAACCCCGTCTCACGAAAAGCCGCCAAAACGCGTGATTTCGGTGTTAGGCCGCGAAATGAAAATGCCGAGGTCCCGCAGCCATCGCATCGCCATCGGCGCGGCGCTGGTGATTTTGGGGATTTTCGGCTTTCTGCCGATTCTCGGCTTCTGGATGATTCCCCTGGGGCTGCTCATCCTGTCTTACGAGTTCGCTATCGTGCGGCGATTCCGGCGAAGGATCGTCATATGGTGGGAACGCCGTCGCAAAGGCCGATCGGAATAGGGCATAAGTCAGCATGCCGGCACCTACTGCCGCCACGGGGGTCGATAGAGGCGGCTTGAAGGAAAGCGTTCAGAATGGCTCTTGCCGGCTTGACGCAAAAAATCTGGCAACCTATTGAACCCACGTACTGCGGCAGCGGTGAGGCCTCGTGGCGGAGTGGTTACGCAGAGGACTGCAAATCCTAGCCGGATTGAGGAAAATCAACGCACGTTCTGAAAAACGCCCCTCGATTAGGTAGATTTTCCTACTTTTCGGCCATTGTTTTTATTCACTTTTTCCGCCTTTTCAGAATGGCCGAAACGCTTTTTCGTGGCGCTGAGCACCCTCAGTTCGGTCTCTTTGGCGTAGCCTCGATAGGCCGTGCTTGTGCGGTGCTTTGAGAGCACCCGGCCTTCACCTTCTGTGAGACCGGCTTCCTCAAGTTCGGTCATGCCGCCGTGCCTGGCGGCGTCCAGTGTGAAGGACGGAAGTCCGATCTTGTCTGCGATCTCACGCACTCTCTGCGATAAAAGGGTGCCGTCGCCGTAAAGTGTCCCGTCCTGCTTCGCGACGATCGATATGCCGCGCTGAGGTACCTGCGACAAAATGGCTTCGGCGTCGGAGTAGAGGCGAACGACGTTTCCCTCATCATCGACATACTCGAGCGGATGCATCGCGACTTCGCCGTTCTTTCGATGCCTGATCACGATTTTATCCGGGTGGGCATCGCCTCGATATCCGGTCCAAGCTGCCCAACCGGCGCCGATGTTCGACGGCCGCAGAAGCCATTCAAAGGCGAGAACCGCGGCTGCGGCGAGTTCCGGGGCATCATTGGCGAGGGCGCCGCGCGCGAATCGGTAGGTCGCATCCCGATCAGCGTGCCCCTTGGTAGCCTTTTCCCGTCGTCTGACCGTGACACCTTCCCATGGGTTCGGTGTGTCTGACCGGAAGAGATCAGGATAATGCGGGCGCATGCGCTTCCACATCGCCTTGCAGTAGGTCACCACCTTTTCAGATGTCCTGGCTGCGCCTTGGTCGCAGAAAGCGTGATAAACCTTCTCGGCCGTACTGACGCCGATTTGGTTGATCTTCACGTCTCCGACCCGGAATTCCGAACCACGATCGGATTTGATCTCCAAATCGCACACTCTATCGAAAACCCGACGGTAATCCGGGCGCGAGTACTCAGAAACCCGCTCGCGGAAGGAATCGTGTTTGAGGTATGCGTCGACCAGCCAGTCGATCGTGCCGTATCGCGTGTGCTTGACGTCGGGTGACGCGTGTCGGCTCCGCCGCCAGTCGTCGAGGCGGTCGTTCCATATCTTTGCGGCGTCGGCCACCTCGCTTTGAGATAGGTTTATGCCCAGCGGTGCCGATAGGAATGGGCATCCGTCCTTCCGGTAAGCAGACGGGCAGGTCCAGTAAAAGGCGATTTTGCCGCTGGCCAGCCGCTTGAAGGATGTGTATCGCGGCAACTCGAATGGCACCATCACAACGGCTCCGGGTCTCCGCCGCCGTTCTCGATGCCGAGATGTCTGTCGAGGTCCGCTTTCAGCCAAAGCCGCCGTCGTCCCTTGCCGGTGCCCTCGTCGACGACAGGATAGGGGTATTCTTTCCCCACGAGGCGCAGGAACGCATCTGCGGAACGCTCGCCGACATATCCAGCGGCAATCTCAGGCGGCATCCTGGCGGGCCAGCAACCCACCGGTATGACGGCCAGCCTAGTCATGCCCGTTATCCCCATTATACACAGGGTCAAGTTCCACGTCGTGGGCTGGCGCGTCGGTGAGGAATGCAGCGCATCGGCGAACGCACGGCGTCTCAGCATCCCAACGATCGGGGAGGCCTTGCTCGTCGTGATATTCGTTCCAGACGAGTTCGCGCGGCGGGCGCGCCGCCTCCAGCACTTGCTTCATAGCGTTTCCTCACGTTCGGTCTGGCGTGTCGGCGAAAAGCCGCGTGAACGGATTGGCGCCTTTGACTTCGGCCATGTGCCGTTGTGTTTGCGCCGGATACGGTCAGCCTTGGCGCGGCCAGTGGCCTCGGCGTTCGTCTTTTCTCGGTGAGGTTCGACAAGGGCAGGGCGCAGGTTGCTTTCTCGATGCTCGCCGCCCATGGACAGCGGCACGACGTGCTCAAGCTCCCACCGGTCGCGCGGGACGACGATTTTCCGTCCGCTGATGTGGCAGATGCCTTTGGCGCGGAAGAACACGCGGTCACGGACCTTGTCTGGCACTTTGGCGTCTGGACTGGAGCCGACCCATTCCTCAATCGAGCGGCCGCCGAAGGGGTCCGAGATCAAAGGCATTGAACCACCTCCGACGGAACCGATCCGTTCCGCTTCCGGTTTGTCCTGAAAGGAGATGCAGCGATGCAGGACCACGACCCGAGCAAGCCAAATCCGGACGACATGCCAAATCCGCCGCCACCGGTGCCAGGCCGCGAGCCGAAGCCAATCGACGAGCCCGACCCGGACCGGTTGCCGGACGAGGAACCCAACCCGAACCCGGACGAGACGCGGAACCCGCCGATGCACGCGCCGATCAATGCACCTAAGCCGGTCCCAACAGACCCGCTACCGCCAGTGCCTCCGGGGCCAATGCCTGATCCCGACCCAGACCCAGCGCCTATTCCGACGAGGTGAGGGCGGTCGACCATCAGTCCAGCCCCGTCTCATCGACGCCGATCACCCCAGCCAGATAGGTGCGCGCCTGCAATTTGGTCCGTTTCGGATTGTCACCGCAGCAGAACTCGAGTGAGGTTCGGATAGTCTCGGCCTTGCGCTTTACCGTCTCCGACGCATCGGCAAGATCGGCATCGAATATCTTGAAGGCCTGATTGAAGTCCTCGACCGACGGGCCGACGCAATCCTGCATAGTGCGGAAAATGCGCAGCAAGAGGACCTGCTCATCCGATAGGTCGGGCGAGACAGAGCTTGCCGCAGGACCATCCTCGGCTTCTATCTGCCCTGCCTCGCCCTCATCGCCCGTAGGGGCGGAACTGTCGGCAGCGGGATCGCCTACGCTAGACTGAGTGACGTTCTCGCTGCCGTCGTCGGTTTGGGAATTGTCTTCTGTATGGTCGTTGGCAGGCTCGCCAGTGAGAACGGCTGTCTCGCGGGTCACAAAGGATTGGTCGAAGCCTTCGCGGTGCTGGGAGCCGTCGTGCTGCTCAATCTTGGCAAGCCTCAACCGCTCCTGGAGTGACGGCGTCACGTCGCGCGCGTTCTCGGAATTGCGGAACTGCTCGACCTCATCCCGGTCATAGACGCCAAGGATGACCTCCGGCGTGTACCGGCGCCCCCAGGCTCGTGCCGTATAATAGCAGTGCTGCTGATCGGGATCGGACTTCCACAGCGGGGAGTTTTTCGGCGTGATGTCCTTGAACTTCGGGGAGCGGACTTCAAGCTCCTCACCATCGAGCTTGCCGTATGCAATACAGACGCGCTCCCCGCCTTCACCTTCGAACCGAAACTTGAGCCGCCCTTCAATCCCTGACCGGGTATTGATCACAGCCATGATCAGTTGCGCCTCATAGGCTATCTGACCGTTGACCGAATAGGACTTCGACGCCACGGCGAAAGGCGACATGCGCCACTCTAACGCTTGCAGCGCGACGGCCATGCAGGCGCCGGCATTGCCGCGCAGGTGCTTTGGCAAAGCAATGTCGGCCTTGCACATGACCTCTGCGAAACGAACGACCTCGCCAAGGTTCTGGGGCGCGATGCTGGAGCCGCCGGCACCGGTCGCAATGCCGATCGTGTTGATGGACGTCTCGGGACGGGTTGCGATCTGGTTCATTTTGATTTGCCCTTCTCGGCTTTGCTCATCGCTCGTTTTAGCGCGATGTTCAGTTCTCGGATGGCTTCAACGCCCATCGGGCGGCGGTCATGATCGTCGGCGCCGAGCGCGGCATTGAAGCCAGCGCACCAGCAGAGAAGATCGGAGATGCGGAAGGACAGCTCTTCGGCCTGTGCCATGCCTATTTCGACCGAAACGACAGGCTCATCGACCTCGCGGAAATCAGGATCGATGATCATGCCGCCTCGCGATCTTGCTGGTCGAGGAAGAAATCAAGCCGCTCGGCGGCCCAAGGCTTCATCTGGATTGCGCGCTCACCGCCTTCGAAAGGACGGGCTCCGGGCCATTCGTTCTTGTCGAGGCACTGGCGGATCGTGTTCAGACACCAGCGGATTGCCCGTTCGCCGCGGTCGATCGCAAAGCTCGACATTTCGACGTGCGCGGTGTCGGGCACATCGTCGTTGAGGACATAGACCAGCACGAAGGTTTCGAACGGGATGCCGAGCTCGCGGCAGACCATGCGGATCATGGCGGCCTGCAGGTAATAGCCGGCGTCAAAAATCTGCCGCTCAAGGAAGTCTTCATCGAACTTGCCCGCGGTCTTCAGATCAGCGAACACGCCGTCGGCGTTGGGCATGGCGTCGGGACGAACCTTGAGCCAGATCCCGGTTTCCCGATCCTTCCAGCAGATCGTGCGCTCGACACGTCCGTTGAGGACGCCAAGCTTGACCATTTCATTGGTGCTGGCGTCGGCATGGATGCGCCGGATGCGCTCCATCTGGTCAGGCGTGACAACGGTCTTTCCGGCCTTGCGCACGGCATCGCGCCATTCCTGCGCGGCCTTGGTCCGGTAGTCGGGATACTCTTTCGGCCGAAGGGCAAAACCATCCTCGAAAACTTCGTCGCCAAGCAGGAGGCAGTGAGCGGCCTTGCCAAAATCCAGCGCCTCGGAAGGCTCCTGCTCGATATGGTTCGGGTTCCATGCCCATCGGCCCCAGAACGCCTTGGGTGAGCCGCCGTGAGCCGGCAGCATCCATTTCAGGATGGACTTGGAGACGGACGGCGCGTCGAACAGATCTGGCTTGCGGTGATAGGCCTCGAGACTGATGCCGGAATAGACACCGCGCGTGGTGATCGGATTGCCGTCCCACTGCCGCTCGATGTTGCTCATCATGCGGCCGATCGGTGCAGATACGTGCTCGGCTCGATCCTGGTCGATATCAACGTGCCGGTTCATGCTGCTTCTCCCATCTGAAAAGCTTCGAAGACGCGGAGGCAGGCTTTCGCCTCTGCATAGAATTGATCTCGGATTTGCTGTGGCATCCGCTCGAACCGGCGTCGGGCGCGGTCAGGATCGCGTTCCCGGCTGAACTCGCGGTAGATTGCGAAGGCCGCTTCCTGGATCAGGTCGCCGTTCATTGCGCAAAGACCCCAATCCAAAGCGCGGCGCCGATGAGGAAGCTCATCACGGACAGGCCAGCGATGACGTCGGTGAGGGTGCCGGCGAACGTCGCAGGCTCGTCAGGTGAAGGTGTGCGGAGGAGGCGGGACATCAGGCGGCCTCCGCGACTGTCACAAGGTTTCGCTGTCGGCGGCGCTGGAACTCGCGGGCGTAGGTTTCAGCCTCACTACGGTCGGCCGATTTGAACCAGACGTAGTAGGAGCCATCGTTGGCTTCTGCGAAGAAACGAACCTCCCACATCACAGCACCCGCGAATTGTGCCAACGGCGCAGACTGTCGGGAGAAGGAATGCCGCAGGCGTCGTCGCTGTCGTCGCCCTCATCGGGCAGGAACTCGTCGGTCACATCCCTGCAGAGCTCGTCCACATCGATGCGCAGGACCTGGAACGGTGCGTCGCCAAGCTCCACGACCATGTCGCGGACTTCCGCCTCGGTGCGGCAGACGATCGGGTCGATGTGATTTTCGACGTCAAAGATTAGGTGCATCGCGGTTACCTCCATCATCTCCGATCCGGCCTCTGCCGGTTGCGGTAGCCAGATCGGCGCGGGGCGCTTCTTCGTGGCTGATGGAGTTGTCGTACAACATGTACGATTGCTATGCAAGTACGTTTTGTACGATTTTTGTTGCGCCGTAAAATTTGTACGACTATGACTAGCCGCGTCGGGCATGTTCTGAGTTCGCCCGGCGCCATGGATTGCCTACCCCGGAAGGGATGGCCTCACGGCAGAATCGGTTGCTCGGTTTCTGGATCTGCAGGTGCAGTAGGATGAGCGGCGGTCGCTCCATGGCAGTGTTGAAGACCGGGGGCTCAATTGGCGTCCACTGCCAGAAGTGTGGGAAGGGCGCGCAACAACAACGGGAGATCGGCCCCGGCGCGTGAGGCTCACCAGCCAATAGAAACCGACCATGATCCGCAGGTGGTACGGGCCGTCATATGGCCGGGCGGGGATGCATACGGGAACCTCGAATACTCGGCTCATTGCTTGAGCACCCGCATGGAGAACCCTTGGGTCGGCTTAGTTGCCCGGTCCCCAAGGGATTTCTGCGCCGTTTCCTGAAGCCTGGCTATTGCTTGACCGGAGATCAGCCTTGAAACCTAAGAGAAATCGGAAAAGTCGGGCGACCGATAATCGTAGAGCTCCTACCTCTCAGAAAGAAGCTCTACGCGAGGATAAGCAACCGTGGCGTGTGCGAACTGTCACGATCCATCAATTTCCGAGATGCTTCGCTTACCTCAAGGCGATGCGCGTGAAGTTCGATGATCCGGCCATGCACGATTATTGGTATGCGGTTATTTTGTCCGACGCGTTCTCCGATGCAAAACTGGCGGCGATCGGCACCGTCGATTTCGAATTTATGACCGGTAGGCGGCTTCTGGAGGCGTTCGAGGCGATCCTGGCGGTGAAGCCGAAACGCGGTCGCGCGCGCAAGCTCAAGCCGACGATCGAGGTCGACAAGATCAAAGGCGCGGCAAGCGAAGCCGAGATCATTTCCGCCATGACGCCAAAGGGCGGATGGAAGGCCGCGACGTTGGCAGGATGGGGGATCGGCTGGCCGCCGCCGCAGGGTTGGCGCCGGAAGCTGGTCGAGAACTTCGAGGCGATGGCGGCCTCGTGGCTACCGCAGGATCAGCGCCAGAACGGCTGCACCGGCTGCGATGATCGTGAATGACAGGCCATAGACCGTGAATATGGCCTTGTAGACCTTGTCAATATCGGGCTTGGCGTCGAGCTTCGTATCGATGCGTGCGAGCTGGCGCTGGATCGTTTCCAGCGTCTTCCGAGTGTCTTCGGCAATGCCTTCAAGCTTTGCTACGCGTGCTTCCATACTCCCATATGTACCGCCGCCATCGCCGGATTTCAATTCACCGCCTGGATTGTCGTTACTGACTATGAGACGAACAGCCATTACTTCGCCCTCCCGGTCAGGATCGAAACGTTATGCTGGCGAATGAAGCCGCAATTCCCACAACTGACCGAAATGGTTGGGATAGAAGGCGCCGGACCAAAGTAGGATCGGGGGTCCTTCATTACAAAAGTTGGCGAAGCAATACCGAGGAGGACATCTGGTGGACTGGATTCGGTGCGCCAGTCGTTTGTTCCGCAGAACGGGCAGGCTGGTTGCGTTACTTTCTCCTCCAGGCGCTTCTGAGCTTCTGGAATATTCAGGTCGCTTACGAATTTCGCGTAATCGCTATCGTCTTTCTCTGCCATCCCCAAGCCTTCCCCCTAAACCGCTTCCCCTTCAGCCCCTACCTACCGCAACTGCGCCTCTATGATCTCACGCGCGGCATCAAACACCGGTTGCATCTCCGGTTCATCGCTTTCGTGAGATTGGAGCAGAAAGAGCGCCTGTTCGTAGACCTCGCGAACCTCTTCGTCAGACAGAACACCCTTTGCGCCAAGCATCCCGATTAACGCTGCCAGGATCGCTGCCGATGAAAGGTCGCTGGCGGCTATGGCGTCTATACGCGGGTCTCGCTCGGTCATGTCTATGCGCTCCCTACCGTCTCGGTTTCCTCGTCGAACTCATGCGCGAGTTCGAGATAACCGTTCTCGATCAACCATTCGCGCAGCACGGTCGAGGCCGCTCGCTCAAGCGACAAGCCATGCTCAGCCGCCAGCCGGCGCAATGCGATGCGCTCGGGCGTTTCCAGCTGGATATGGATTGACTTCACGATATGCCCCCAGCCCTCCCACGGCCACCATTGCGCGCGGGAAGCGAGGCTGCAAGCAGGAATTGCTATTGGCCAACCGGTTTCTTGCGGCGATCCTTGACCAGAATTCGCGCGGCCGCAATCAACGTCGCCTGGTCTTCCTCGCTGAGCCCGTCCATGAACGGTCGCAAGGTTTCCGCAAGTTGGAGTAGCGCATCATCCGGCCCGAACGTGCGCTCCAGCCGCTTGACTATCTCATCATTGAGGCTCTTGCCACCTCGGTCGACGGCGGCCTGCAACTCCTCTTTGAGGCGCTTGGGCATCCGTAATGGGAATGGCGACAATGTGGGCGAAGTCATGCCCGGCTTATGGCCGAAAGATGACAGTCGCGAAATAGTTTCACAAATGCGGTTTTGATATCATTAATGCCGCTATCCACAGGGGATCGGTACAACTTGAGTCATTCCGTTAACCTGAACCGTCCCACCGCGTGACACGCTGGTTGACAGGGTGATGAGGTAAATGTTCCTATTGTGTTCCCGAATGGGAGGAACTCATGATCAGGCAATTTACGGAAGACGTTTTGTCATCCTGGGCAGATTAACGGGCGAGGGCAGCCATGATCGTATACGGGCCGCGCTATAAGACGCGGAATGAAGAGATAGTAGCAGAATTGCGTGAGGCGGCGGGCGCGGCCCAGCCGATGGATCCCAAGATGGTCGTGAAAAGAAAGGCCGCTGAACTTTCTACCGCGATGGCTCTACTTCACGGGGGTGACTGGCGCGTTCAGATTGATCATGGGGCCGGTTTTGTGATGGTTGTACGCCGTTAGCTTGTTGGAATCCCTCAATCGCGGAAACCAAGACGGTGATGTTGGCCGGCGTCAGTCCGTCGATCCGCTTGAGCAGTTTTCGAACGTCGTTCGTATCGCGTACTTTCTGAGCGGATTTCAACGGATCAGTGACGGCAGCAGGCGGCGCCCCTTCATCGCCGTACAGGTACCAACCAGGTGTTCTCCCAAAAACTCTGGAATAGGTCTCCGCAGCCTTCTTCGAGATGGGGCGATTGCCGTTGCAATTGCTGACCATTAGGTCCTTCCCAACACCGCCCGTTTTCAACGCGCGCTGATTCCTCGTCCAGGCATCAACCGGCCCATCGTAATCCGAGATTGCTTCTTTCAGTCTGTCTTTTTGCTCGCTCATTCGTACAAGATGACCGAGTTTTATCGTTCAAGGTGTACGATTTGATCTTGCCAAGGCGTCGTACGTATTGTACGAAATCGAGCTATGGAAGCACCAAGCACGATTTCTGGCCTGATTGGCAACTGGGACAAACTCACCGAATTCGCGGCTGACGTTGGCTGCGGATACGAGGCGGCACGCAAAATGCGCGACCGCGAAAGTATTGCTCCCGAGCATTGGGCGAAGGTGATTGCTGCCTGCGAACAGCGCGGCATTAAGGGCATAACGTACGAATGGCTGGCACGCCGCCGTGCGGCCGCTGCTGACAAGGAAGCGGCGGCATGACTACCCTTTCCCTGACCATCCACGATCAGTGCGTCGTCATTAGTGGCGAGAACCTGGCCGTTGAGGTCCGGGCCCAATTCCAAGCGAAAGCCTCCGAGGACAACGGTGCGACAGGCGAAGCCACGATGAGGCCAGCCGACTGCATGACGGGAGAGGTGAGTAGGGTCGATGCCGGCCGAACGGCATCTGCAACGTCTGAGAGAATGGACGCGACAGCCGGGAGAGACCGGCACTCTAATTCCCCATCGGCAGCCCCCGCCGAGACCGGAGAGGCCCCAAGCCCTGACCCAGCCTCTCCGGTCACCCCCATCAACCAGAACTGCGCTCATCCTGAAACCTGCAAGTGGGCTCGATCGATGGCGTCGTGTTCGGCCTGTGCAAATGCGGCGGCAAAGGCGAGGGCAGCGTAGATGAACGTCCGGTTCTTCGTTGGCCTTCACCAGCCTGCAGATGCCCAGCATTTCGATCTGGCTTGCATCAGCATCAACCGCCTGCGCGGTCGGAAGAAGCCCATCGATTGCGGCGAGGTACTGCTCGACAGCGGCGCCTTCACTGAACTGAACCTTTATTGCGGCTATCGCCACGGCGTCGAAGAGTACGCGGCCGAGCTCCACCGGCTTCATACCGCCGGCGTCGTGAAGATCGCGGCCGCCGTCGCCCAAGACTACATGTGCGAGCCATTCATGCTCGCGAAGACCGGTCTGACGATCGGGGATCACCAGCGGCTCACGGTCGAGCGCTACGACGCATTGAAGGCTGAATTGGATCGGCTGGTCTGCGGAGAATGCCCGTTCTCGATCATGCCTGTTCTGCAGGGCTACGCCCCATCCGACTACGTGCGCCACATCGAGATGTATGGCGGCCGGCTCAAGTTCGGTATGTGGGCCGGCGTCGGCTCGGTCTGCAAGCGTAACGGGGATCCCGAAGCGATCGTCGAAGTTCTCACGGCTATCCATCGCGCTCGTCCCGATCTGTTGCTCCATGGATTTGGCGTGAAGCGAACCTCGCTGATGCACCCCGGTGTCCGGGAGCTCTTGTATAGCGCCGACAGTATGGCCTGGAGTTTCGCAGCTCGTCGGCAGGGCCGTGACGGAAATTCCTGGCAAGAAGCCAAAACGTTTGCCGATCGGGTTCAAGCCGCAGCTTCCAAAGCATTCGATGCATGGCAGCTACCACTTCCACTCTGGAGGTTTGTGGCATGACCAACACCCTGATCCAGTTCGCCGGCGATGATCTGCGTCCACGCAGGAAGGTTGCCCCGCCCCGCAGAAAGGTTGCACCGACCGCGGACAGCCTATTCCGGCTTGGCCACGATACGGCAGAGATCGCCGCAATCCTCGGCTGCGATGAACCGGAAGCCTGAAGCGCCTGTCCATAGAGCGCGCGACCCGGCTTGGTCGTGATCGTCCATACGAACCAGATCAGAGGCGGCCAGGTCGGCCGAAGCGGGTGGCGCCATGCTGACGGTCATCACGCACCTAATCGCTTTCGCTGTCGGGGTTCTCTGCGTCGGGTCCTACGCGGGCTTCAAGATCAGCAAGCGTCAGGCTCCGGGCACGGTGTCTCGCGACTTTGCGGCTCCTGGCATGCCTTACGCGGGCATCATCGACGCCGAAGTCATCGAAACCGCGGTGAGGGGCGACTGATGCAAACACGTCATCGTCATTATCCGCCAGCAGACGCCTATTCCCCTTGGGGCAAGCTCCCGCTGGCGGAAATAACTCGAGCTGCACCGGTTTCCGAGCTTGCAACTTCCGAAACTGGCGCATTCGTCATCCCTTTCTTGCCTTTCAACATCGTGCCCTTCCGGGCGCTGTCTGCCGGGTCTGCCGGCTTAGTCGCTGGTGCTGACACGCACGGTTCTAGCGAAAGGGAAATGTCATGCGTGACAAATGCTCTGACAGGGGCGTCAAAATGTCTGTAACGCGTATCAATGACCCGATCTGGCTTGGGAAAGAAGCCAAGCGCATGTCCACGGAGCTCTTGAGAAAAGAGCACCTTGGACCAGGCGACACGATCGAGGCGGCCGCCGGTCGTCTCCAGACCAGATTACGAGTTCCTTCCAACATCCTCCTCCAGTGCTGGAACAGGCCACCACGCGAGATGAAGGTCTCGCGCTGGATGGCTGTCTTCATGGCTCATTGGGAGGAGTTCGGCGCGAAAGCCGAAGCGGCTTACGAGGAAAAGCGAAATGAAACGACGGTCCATCCGGCTCTGGCTCGGCTTGCAGATCTTGTCGCTGGGCGAAGCGCTGAGCGGACCCGGGAATAGAGGCCGGCGGGTGTGCCTGCTGACGGCAATGGCCGCCCTCTTGGTCGCAGTGATCGCCTGGAATGCATCGGCGAACGTCGCGATCGGCACTCAACCATCCATCCAGCGCGCCACGACGTGGTGAAAGGAGATCAGCATGGCAGAAGCAGGACATAACAGCGGCATGGCCGAGAAGGACCAGCAGGTTCTCTTCTTCATCAACCGGAATGAATACGTCCGACTGCTGGAGGCGAAGAAGGCTGCGGATGCCGCGCTCAGGAACCACGGCAAGCAGATCAAGGCCGATCTTGGCGAGAATGGCATGCGCCAGATAAAACTGTACGAGGAACTGCGGACGCCGGAGGGCGAGGCAAAGTTCAAGGCTCAGCGGGCCGCAGATGCCCAAGCCGCCGCGTGGGCTGGTCTGCCGGTCAACACCCAAGCTGACATGTTCTCCGATCTGGCGCCGCTCGATGAGCGTGCATTCAATGTAGGCGAGGAAGCCGGCCTTCGCGGCGATACGCTCGCCAATCCCTACGATGAAAACTCGCACCACGGCCGTGAGTTCAAGCGCGGCTGGGAGTCCGGTCAGGCAAAACTTGCCGAGGGCATCAAGCAGAAGAAGGCGGAAGCCAGCACCACCGAGCGCATTGTCGGCGACGATGCTGGTCCTGCCGACGAAGACGACGCCGATCCGTTCGAAGACGCGGAGGCGGCGTGATGGCTAGAATCTACGTAGCGTCGTCGTGGCGAAACCCCCACCAACCGAACGTCGAAGTTCTTCGGGCGCATGGTCATGAGGTCTACGACTTCCGCAATCCCTTCAATGGCGTGAAGGGCTTTGCATGGTCGGAGATCGATCCCGACTGGCAAACTTGGTCGGCGGCGCGGTATCGCGAACTTCTGACCACTCATCCGATAGCGGCGCGCGGCTTCCTCTCCGACCTTCGCGGGATGCAATGGGCAGATACTTGCGTTCTTGTCCTTCCCTGCGGTCGTTCCGCCCATCTTGAAGCGGGCTGGTTCTGCGGCCAGGGCAAGCGGACCATCATCCTGACCCGCGACGGGGAAGAGCCGGAATTGATGGCTCTTCTTGCAACCGACATCTGCATTTCGGTCGACGAGGTGCTGAACGTGGTGCGCCCGTATGGCCGGTTTTCGCAGGCGGCGGAATAGATATGACCGTCCACTCCGACTATCGGCAGTTCCTAAGCAGGAAGGTCCACGAAGGCGCTGACCGCGGTTTCGAACCGACCTTCATGCCGGCCGAGCTCTTCGACTTCCAGCGATCCATGGTGGAATACGCTGTCGGCAAGGGAAGGGCTGCGCTGTTCGAGGATTGCGGCCTCGGAAAGACGATCCAGTTCTTAACCTGGGCCCAGAACATGATCGAGCACACCAATAAGCCTGTGCTTGTGCTGACACCCTTGGCGGTGGCGGGTCAGACGACCCGCGAAGCCGAGAAGTTCGGTATCGAGGCCTGCAGGTCCTCCGATGGGAGCCTGCCGAGCAAACTTGTCGTCACCAACTATGAGCGACTGATCCATTTCAATCCGGCCGACTTCGCCGGCGTCGTCTGTGACGAAAGTTCGATCCTCAAATCCTTCGACGGCGCGCGGAAGGCGGAGATCACGGACTTCATGAGGAAGGTGCAGTATCGCCTTCTGGCGACTGCGACCGCCGCGCCGAACGACTACATCGAGCTCGGCACGTCCTCCGAGGCCCTTGGATACATGGGCCACATGGACATGCTGAACCGGTTCTTCAGAAACGACCAGAACAATAGCGCGACCCGGCGCATGTATGGTGAGGCGCCGAAGTGGCGGTTCAAAGGCCATGCCGAATTGCCGTTCTGGCGGTGGGTATGCTCTTGGGCCCGTGCGATGCGTAAGCCGTCCGATCTGGGCTTTGACGACGGCGCGTTCCAACTCCCGCCGCTGATCGAAAAGGAGCATCTGGTCGAGGCGGAAACCATTGCCGACGGGATGCTGTTTGCCCTGCCTGCGACCACGCTGCCGGAACAGCGCGAGGAAAAGAAGCGAACCATCAAGGAGCGCTGCGAGCGCGCAGCCGAACTCGTCAACCACGATCGGCCGGCCATCGTCTGGTGCCAGTTCAATGAAGAGGCGGATTTGCTCGAGCAGATCATTCCCGGCGCAAAGCAGGTATCGGGTTCCCAGTCCGATGAGGTCAAGGAACGCCGGTTCATGGACTTCATCGACGGCAACATCCGAGTGCTCGTCACAAAGCCGAAGATCGGCGCGCTTGGCCTGAATTTTCAGCACTGCGCCCATGTCGTCTATTTCCCGTCGCACTCATTCGAGCAGTATTACCAGTCTGTCCGCCGGTGCTGGCGCTTTGGCCAGACCAAGCCGGTCCAGGTCGATGTAGTCCTGACCGAGGGCGAGCGGCGCATCATGGAAAACCTTCGCCGCAAGGCCGGTCAGGCCGAGGCGATGTTCGCCAATCTCATTTCCGAAATGAACAACGCAATGGCTGTCGACACGGCCAAGCGGTTCGACATGTCTATGGAGGTTCCTGCATGGGCGGCGTGATCGATCAGCGCATCACCGATACTTTCGCGATCTACAATTCGGACTGCATCGACGTGATGCAGGGACTGCCGAAGGAGAGTGTGTTCCTGTCGGTGTATTCGCCTCCCTTCGGCGGCCTGTACCATTATTCGAGCGACGAGCGGGACCTGTCGAACTGCAGGGACTATGACCAGTTCTTTGAGCACTACGAATATGTCGTGAGTGAGCTTTCCCGGCTCACGCTGCCTGGCCGGTGCTCGGCCGTTCATTGCATGGACGTTCCGACCGGCAACACCGGGTCAGACGCCTATATCGACTTCCCCGGCGACATCATCCGCCTGCACCAGCGCATGGGCTTCCATTTCGTCGCCCGTCACGCGATCTGGAAAGAGCCGCTATGGGTTCGTAACCGTACCCTGCAGAAGAACCTAGCGCACAAGACCGCGGTCGATGACAGCGTTCAGTGTGGCGTGGCATCGGCCGATTACCTTCTGATCTTTCGCAAACGTGGCGACAATCCGATCCCCGTCGCCAATCCCGTCGGGTTCCTCGAATACGCCGGTGACGATAGCAAAATGCCGGCCGATATCCGCCGTATTCGCGGCTTTGAGGGCGACCAGAAGAAGAACAAGTTCTCGCACTGGATCTGGCGCCGCTACGCATCCTCGATCTGGGATGACATCCGCATGGGGCGGGTGCTCCCTTACATCGAGGCGATGGACCAGGACGATGAAAAGCACGTCCATCCGCTGCAACTCGATGTGATCGACCGTATCGTCCAGATGCGCAGCAACGCCAACGAGACGGTGCTGACGCCATTCATGGGTGTCGGTTCGGAAGTCTGGTCTGCGGTTACCAAGGGCCGTAAGGGCATCGGCATCGAACTGAAGCCGAGCTATTTCCGGCAGGCTGTCCGAAATCTCGAAGCCGCCAAGTTCGGTGAGAACCTAGCCCCTCCGGTGCAGGAAGACATTTTCACGGCCGCCCAGGACAGCGAGGCCGCCTGATGTCAGTACAGCAATACCGTCGTGTCAATCTGCATCCCAGCCGTCCTCAATGCCAAAACAAATGCAGATCCCGCAGACGCCACGCTGTTCGTACCAATCTCAGCGCCGGCACACTGGTTCATCGCGTCGGCCCACTGAAAGCAATATTTCTTGGGCTCGTGATCGGCGAGAAAGTCCGAGGCCTCGGCTACCGTCGATACCAGGCTGAACCTTCGTGGCGAGCCTGCGCACACGACCATCGGCGTTCGAAATTGTTGATTATCCATCGGCCACAGTACGCCTCAACAGCAGCGATAGCGAGCGGGATATTCAGAAGGGGGGAGGCCGCCTGATGCTAGCTTCTGCGAAGTGCGAGGTCGACCCGCATACCGGCCTGTTCAACGGCCCGGATAAAGTCTGCCAGCGCCCGGTCGATGCTTGTGGCTCCCGACTTAGCCTCTTCACATCGATTCATCGCGTCGGTCCAGCGTTGACTATCGTGACCGGGCCAGTTGTCGAACAGGAAATCGGATGCTTCTCCCACCGTGCAAACCAGCCGGGAAATCCTCGAGTCGACTTCGGATACGGCGACGGGAGTTTTGAATCTTTCTGTGCTCATACGGCATCCTGCCCCGCAATAGAGGCGGAAGTGAGTGCCGTCGACCCTTCGGAAATGCGGGCATGTTGATCCTCGGCCTCGACATAGCAACGACGACCGGATTCGCCTGGTATGAGCCCGGCGCGTCGCTGGCATCCATCAAAACCGGCCTAATCAAGGCGACCGGCGAAAGTCATGAGGCCAAAGCCGCATCGCTAGGCGACCAGTTGCGCGAAATGTTCAAGGAGTGCCGCCCCGACTTTGTCGCGATCGAGGAGCCGCTTCGCAACATCAAGACGTTCAAGAAAACCATCCAGACCATGTATGGCCCCAAGGTCATTCAGACAGTCAACCCGAACCAGATGCTGCTCTACAGTCTTGTCGGCGCGGCGATGGTGGTGGTCAGCGCCTACAAGAAGCCATGGGAAACCATTCCGTCGGCGACGTGGCGCAAATCGTTCTTCGGGGCTGGGTTCAAGCCGCCGATCAAGATCATCGTGAGAGAAGGCGAGGATGCCGTCGCAGAGAAGCAGTGGAAGAAGGCCGCGGTTGATCGCTGCCGCCTATTGCGCATCGACGTGAAGAATGCCGACGCCGCAGAAGCCGTTGGCGTGGCCATCGCTGGCGAGCACACGCAGAGGTTCAAGCAGGAGCGCAACCGCGCAGATCAGGCGAAGGCGGCCGCATGACAACGACCGCCCCACATCGATCAGACGTGGATGTCTCCTCGGCCTTTGATAGCCGGGGGAACCCACTCGTCGACTATCAGCCCCTTCCTCTTGGCAAAGGCCACAAAGACGCCACGGGCTGTCTCGGGGTCCACTTCGCCCCTGAGTGCCGCTTTGCAGGCGCGAATAGCTGCCTTTTGTTCAGGACTATTCCCGCAATACTCCATGGCGAACTGGTAAGCATCGACGACGGAGTTAAGCTGCCGCGGGAAACCGAGGCCCATCCAGATGTGGATCGGTTCTTCGAAAGGCTGCGAAAGCATCGAAACCTCCCATTGCGTCTGTCAGGCGGTCACACCGCCGCCTTGGCCGGTCTTCGCGATCATCCAAGGCATCGGCATGCTGACGTTTTCGAGTATTTTCGCCGACTTGGCGAAGCTGGCGAATGCCTCTCGCGCGGCTCCAAGCGGGTAGTCGCCCTCAAATACTTTCTGACAGGCTCGAAGCGCTGTCTGGTAAATGGTGCCGCGTCTGTTCTTCGGCCATTCGTAGAGAAATTCCAGCGCGTCTTCCAGGCACGCGATTTCCTCAATGAGCCCTTCGGCGACTCTCACGAATACAGGGCTTTCGAACGTCTTCTCGCTCATCGAAATCTCCAATGGTTCGAACGATTTCAACAGTGTGAGGGATGGCCGTCCCAGCTGCGGGAAGCGACCGGTGAAAAATATGTGAAGCCGGTCTTGGAGAGTCAAGATCGGAGCGTGCGCGGCGGCATGAGCTCACATATCGCGCTTCAGCTTGGTCTTCTTTCTCCATCGAGGTACAGGCGAAGCACTTCGAGCCGGGCGCGCTGGCGCATCGCGGAGAATGTCTGCCTCCCAAGCAGCATCCTCAAAAGCCTTCCGGGCCTCCCTTGCCTCCTTCAGGCCCTGCAGTACGGCAAGGCAAGCTTTTCTCGCTGCCAGATGACGTTTACCGGCCTCGGACGGCCATTTGTCATCAAGCAGGACTTCGGCGGCTTCTCTGACGCTGGTGACGTTACGATGCTGCCCGGGTTTGCCGAAGGCAATATGCACCGGCTTGTCAAAAGGCTTGTTCTCCATGACGCGCACTCCAGAGACGCGACTCAACGCGGATCGGAAAAGGCGGTTCCGGCATGAAGCGGAAGATGCTCGTTGCCGATCTCCTTTGCGGTGCCGGCGGTTCCTCGACTGGCGCCCAGCGCGCGCTCGCCGAACTTGGCCTCGATATGGAGCTCGTCTGCGTCAATCACTGGCGCACGGCAATCAAGACGCACGAACTCAATCATCCGGAAGCCCGCCACTACGTGCAGGATATCTCGACTGTCCGGCCGCACATCATCGTGCCCGAAGGTTACCTGGACCTCCTCATGGCCTCACCGACCTGCACCCACCATTCGGTGGCACGCGGCGGAAAGCCGACGTCCGACCAGCAGCGTTCAGATCCTTGGCACATCATCACCTGGCTGACCGAGCTTCGGGTGAATCGGATCATCATCGAGAACGTCTGGGAGTTCTGCGGCTGGGGTCCGGTCAATCCGAAGACCGGCAAGCCGATCAAGGAACGCAAGGGCGAGTACTTCCACGCCTGGATTGAAACCATCAAGCGTCTAGGCTTCGAACCGGAATGGCGGAAGCTGAACGCCGCTGATTACGGTGACGCCACGACCCGGCAGCGGTTCATCCTCATGGCCCGGTCGGATGGCCGCAAGGTGTCCTGGCCAATGCCGACACATCGCAAGATCGACGGCAAGCGCAGCGATCTGTTCGATGACAAGAAGCCGTGGCGGCCGGCGCGCGAGATCATCGACTGGCAGATCAAAGGCCGATCGATCTTCCACCGCAAAAAGGCGCTCGCCCCGAAAACGCTGGCACGCATCTATGCCGGTGCCGTGAAGTTCGGATGGCCGGAGCCATTCCTTGTCATCCTGCGCAATCATATGGCCGGGCAGAGCGTCGACGGACCATTGCCGACCATCGCGGCGAATGGAACGCATATCGGTCTGGCCGAGCCGGTCATCGTCAACATGAAAGGTCAGTCAACAGCGTCCGGCATAGGGGAACCGTTGCCGACGCAAACCTCGCACGCTGGTCACCTCTATTCTGCCGAACCGGTCATCATGAACGGCAGGAAAGGCAACCAGGCCAAGCCGGTTTCGACCGAACCGATCCCGACGCTCGACACGAAAGGCGGCGTTTGGCTCGCGGAGCCGTTGGTGCTTTCCGTTAACAACAGCGGGGCTCCTCGCTCGGCTGACGATCCGCTGCCGACCATCACCACGGGAGGCGCCGGAACGGCGAGGCGAGAGGGTTGCGTGCGGCCGATGCTTGTCGAGCCGTTCGTTCTTTCGCAGGCGTCAGGCGGTGCGCCGCGGGGCGTCAGCGATCCGATCCCAACCGCGCCCACTGGCGGCGCTCACGCGCTGATCTCGCCTTACTACGGCTCCGGCTCCGGCGAGACGTGCAACAGCGTTGATGAGGCTCTTCCGACCATTACCGCCAAGGCTCGCTTCGGCATGGTGGTTCCTGTCACGCAATCAGGCGGCGGCGCCCAGGCGCGCGACGTAGAGCAACCCATTCCCACTCTCACGACGGCAAAGGGTGGCGAGTTCGCCGTGGTCCTGCCCGTCACGCACGACGGCGGGCACGAGCGGGTGCAGGATGTTGAGATGCCGTTGCCGACGATTACGGGGGCGAACCGGGGCGAACTGGCATTCATCACTGCTCAATTCGGGGAGAGGGAAGGGCAGGCTCCGCGCGTTCACAGCATCGACAATCCGACCCCAACCATCGCGGCGACCGGGCACGTCAATCTCGTTGAGGCGACCCCAACCTACGACATCCTGTTCCGCATGCTGGAGCCACACGAATTGGCGGCTGCCATGGGCTTCAACACCGACGATCAGGAATACGAGTTCGCCGGCACCAAAACCGAGAAGATCAAGCAGATCGGGAACGCCGTTTCCGTCGCAAAGATGAAGGCATGCGTCGGCGCGATCATGGCCGATGCGGCTCCAAAGCGGCGACAGATGGATCCCATCGAATTCCGGGAGGCGGCGGAGTGATCACTGCTGGCGTCAGTTACGGCCGACAATTCGATGGAGGAGGCCGCATGAGCGACCTCTCCATTCCCAATGCGACTTTAAGCAGAGACGCGGCCACCGGAGCCCGACTGGATCATCCAAGGCTTAACGGCAGGCTCCTTCTCAAGGATGCCCTTCTTCATAGCGAAGGCGCGGATCGCGTCTCGAGCGACCTTAACAGGCTTGAGCCCGTTGTATGCCATAGAGCACGTCCTCAGCGCGGCCTCGTGGAGTATGTCGCGCTTGGGTTCTGGCCATTCCTCCAGATACTCGATCGCGTCAGTCACACTGGTGATCTCGCGCACCAGGTACTTACCTTCCTTCAGATAGACCGGTTTGTCGAAGGCTCTAGCGTCCATCTTTCCCTCTCTATTGTTGAGCGATTTCAGCAACTAGGCAGCCGTTATGAAACGGCCGATAGAGATTTGAGATCGCTTCTCGACCGATTCAAGGGGTCGGCACTCGCACCTACGGAGGAGCCGCTATGAACGCCCACTCCCGCGATCTCCGGCCGGCACTCCCTGATGCCATCGAGGCGAAGTTTCGCCGCGAAGCGCCGAACAATATCGAGGCGGAACAGGCGCTCCTCGGCGCGATCCTCGTCAACAATGACGCCTTCTATCGCGTTTCGGATTTCCTCAAAGCCTCACATTTCTACGAACCGCTGCACCGCAAGATCTTCGAGGTCGCCGGCGAGCTCATCCGCATGGGCAAGATGGCCAATCCGGTCCTCATAAAGTCATACCTGCCCGCCGACGAGAAGGTCGGCGACATGACGGTCGCGCATTATCTGGCACGGCTGGCGGCAGAAGCGGTCACCATCATCAATGCGGTCGACTACGGAAAGGCCGTCTACGACCTCGCTCAAAGGCGCGGCCTCATTGTCATCGGTGAGGACTTGGTGAGCGCCGCCTATGACGCGCCCGTAGATGCTCCTGCCCGTCAAATCGGGCAGGACGCAGAGGCAAGGATAATTGAAACGTTTGCTGAAGCGCCTGATGACGATAGCTGCAACGTCGAAGACATCGTTGCCGGCATGGTCGAGGCCTTTGCCGATCAACGTCAGAAGCCGGTTGTTCCGCTGCCGCTCCCCCAACTGCGGGAGATAATCGGCGGCGACATGGAGGCCGGGATGCTAATCGGGATGCTTTCGGGGTCTGGCGAAGGCAAAACGTCCCTTGCGCTCCAGATCGTCGGTCAGGCTTTGGCGAGCGGTCATCCGGTCATGATCCTTTCCTTTGACCAGTCCAAGCAGCAGATCATCGACCAGATCGTCAGCCAGAGGACGGGTATCGAGAATACCCGCATCCGGGCGCGGACGATGATGGAAAAGGAATTGGAGCGTTACCTGGATGGCTTGTCCGAAGTGAAGGCAATGCCGCTGCGCATTCGGAAGTGCAACGGCTCCTATGACACTGCGGGCCACCTTGTCGGGTATGTGAAGCGCTCGCTCATGCCGCTTTGCCGTAGGCTGGGGAAACCCGGATTGGTCATCCTCGATCACTCCCGCAAAGTCTGTCCGCGCGATCCGAGAGCTCACGAGGGCCGTATCGCCGCCGACATCAACGGAGTCTGCAAGCAAGCCGCCGAGGATATGGGCGTGGTCTGGCTCAATCTCATGCAGCGTTCGACATCGGGAGCAAAGCGCCCAAACCCCCGTCCGATCGATTCCGACATCTTCGGTGGCGAGCAGGGCAGGGAGGATTACGACGCGATTTTCTACCTCTATCGCGCTTGGAAATACTGGCAAAACCAACTGGCCACAGCCGGTGAAGACAAAGACATCGACCGCATCAACGCTCGGTTCAATCGTGAAAAATGGACGGAAGACCAAGCGGAAATCGGCGTTCTCAAATGGCGCTTCGGTGATCCCAACAAGCGCTTCAAAGTTCGCTTTGAGGCGCAGTTCACCAGATACGTGTCGATGCGTGAGGACACGCCGCCTGCTTTCGAAGGATTTCTGGAATGACCAATCATATTCACGCAAAGGCGAAATGGCTGGATGGAACATGGCGAGCGCTCGTTCGCTACAGCCACAAGGCCGATTATTGGCCGGTCATGGACGGGGATCGCCCAGCAGCATACCCGACGAAGGATGCGGCCGAGATAGCGGCACTCCGTGCCCAGGAAAAGCATATCAACGGCACTATTACCGGCTTCGGAGATAAGGTTGAAGCCGCTCGCACAGAAACGGACAAGCTCTTCCGGCTCGGCAAGAAACCGATTGATCTCGAAACCAAGCGGAGGGCGCGAGCATGAGCTTCCTCGCCGCATATTCACGCAACACCATGGCAGGTGCCGCCAGGATAGCCGCCCAACGTGAAAGAGCACGTCTGGCGCAGCTTCCAGCCACGGAACCGAAGCCCGCGCCAGCGGCCGCGCCTGAGCCGAGCAACGTGGTTTCGTTCAAGACGCCGAAGGACGAATTGCTCGACATCATCGACAAGGTGGCCCGGATGCATGGTTCAACGTTCCGGGCAGTGATGAGCAAGTGTCGCACAGACAAGATCGCCCATGCCCGGCAGGCATGCATATGCGCCGTGAAGGAAGCGCGACCGGGAATGTCGCTGCCTCAGATCGGCCGCGTCTTCGGGGTCGATCACTCGAGCGTTCTGCATTCACTGAAAAAGCGAGGCTACAAATGAGCGCCTGGTTTCGATACGAGCGATCGCTTGGGAGATGGTGCCCCGTGGTGATCTACGGCGACAAGCCGCGGACACCGAAGGGTGAGGAAGGCCGATACACTGTCGCAGTGCCAGTTCCGGCCGATTGTCTCGGATCGGATGGGTCGCCGATGTTCGGGCGGCTGCAGGCAGTGTTCCCGGCACCGGCGAGCCGTGATGAGGTCAGCCCTTGACGATCCCTGCTCATATCCAGCGGCTTTGCGACGAGTTCGACGTCAGGATCATCGATCGCCATCGATATCCCGATATCGGAGAGACGCGGGCTGTCGAGACAATGGCGCGCATCTATCGGCGCTATGGTGAAGAGCATCTTCGCCTCGTGCTGTCGACATTGGTCGAAACGGCCAACAACAAGATCCTGCTCGACGAGGTCGGTTTGTGGATGGCTTCCGACATGGTGTTGAAGTGCCGAGAACTGATCGAGCGTCAGGCCGGCGACTGGCTGGAAATGTGGGATGCGATACCCGGCGGCGAGCTGCAGTTTGTCTGCCAGGAACTCAGCGGGATCATTCCGCAGCGATACGCGTTGGGCGGCATGGTCTTTGAGCGAATCTACAGGAGGTTCGGGCCCAACTCAGCCCAGCTCGACCTTCTCGATGACAGGAGGCGGCCGTGACGGATGATCTCTGCGATCGCGCGCTGGAGTTCGCCACAAAAGCGCACGAGTCCATCAACCAGCGTCGCAAATACACCGGTGAACCGTACATCGTTCACCCCATTGCCGTAGCCGAGATCGTCAAGACCGTGCCGCATACGCCGGAAATGATCGCTGCGGCCTACCTACATGACGTCGTCGAGGATACAGCAGTCACAATCGAGGAAATCGAGGCGGAGTTCGGCAAGGAGGTGGCAGACCTCGTGGGCTGGCTGACCGATGTTTCCAAGCCTCAAGACGGCAATCGTCGGGCCCGCAAAGCCATCGACCGGGAGCACAGTGCCAAGGCGCCGGCAGAAGCCCAGACCATCAAGCTTGCCGACCTGATCGACAACACCAAGGCGATAAAGCCCCATGATCCGGGGTTCTGGAAAGTCTACCGCAGGGAGAAACATGAGCTCCTTGAGGTTCTGACCAGGGGCGACCGCACTCTGTGGCAGCGGGCACAAGAAAGCAGTAGGGAGGCTTAGCCTTGAACATCGGCGAAATCGCTGAACGCATCGTCATGGCTGTCGAGATCGAAGAGGCAAGCCATGCCTATCGCGTCGGTCCCAATCCCGCGCGATCGCTCCAGCTTCCTTACGAGCATAGTTGGGCGGATCGCAACGGCTGGGGCAAGACGCGCCATGAGGAAGAAACCGCGGCCCTGTGGAAGGCGATCCTCAACAGGCCGACACCGCAGCAGATCACCGAAGCCGAGGAGGCTTTGTCCTGGCTCCGGCTGGTCAGCCATGAAGACGAACGGACTGCTCTGGCCGCGTGGGCGCGCTGTATGGCCGACAGCAAGCGGCAATTCTTCAAGGATTGGTGTTTCGACAATGGCATCCATCCTGAAACTGGCCGGCGGCGCAAAGACCGGGCTCTTGCTCGTATTCATGCACAACTCAACCGCAGCGATGTGCAGAATTGCGAAACCACTGGTCTGGGGGAGTTGCCTGACGACCGCGAAATCGAGGATATTGACGCTACATTCCCAAAGTCGCAGCCGAAAGGAAATCCGTCATACACGTGGCGTGATGACGACGCTTTTCAGCCAATCGTGTTTGCCCGAAGGGAAGGTACTCGGGAGATCGAGACGCTAGCCGATGATTTCTCCTGGGCCGCCAAGAGGAACGAACGGCGGCGGCAGCGTGAGGCGAGGAAGCGCCAAAGAGAGGCGGCATAATTCTCAAGACCCTTCGGGGCCGGCAGGGCTGATCTCCTGCCGAAGATGTAGGTGACTAAGTGGATTATCGTGCGTTGTCGCACAGATCCTGGATGTCGTCGATGGTTTGTCCTAGAGCACTCTCTATGCCTTTTCGGACACCCATCAAAAACGCCGTACTGTTGTATTTCGTGTATGGAGCATAAGGGGTGTACGGCAGGTAAGTGGCCGTCCCCTTGATGGCCCTGTAGCCCACCTCAAATCCAGTGGCGAAATCGCCGTTTCGGATGATATCGTTCACAATAGCCCTCCGTCTAAAATAGACCGAAAGTAGATCAGAGTAGATGGCAGTCGGCAAGAAGACTGGCGGGCGCCAGAAGGGAACGCCGAATAGGGCCACAGCGCGGCGTGAACGCGAGATATCCAAATCGGGCATGACGCCGCTGGAGTACATGCTCAAGGTGATGCGCAACCCGAAGGCAGATGCCGGCCGTCGCGATGACATGGCGAAAGCCGCGGCTCCCTATGTCCATCCCAAGCTTGCCTCTATGCAGCACACCGGCCGCAACGGTGGCCCGATCCAGACCGTGGACATAACCCGCCTCAAGGGCATGAGTGACCAGGAGCTTGAAGTTCTTGAACGTGCACTTGTCCAGATCGGCATTGTTGACGGCGATCCGGGCCGAGAAGGAGGCGAGGAAATCTGAGGAGGACCGAAGGCGCGAGCGGGAAAAGCTGCTCGGCTCGCACCTGGCCTTCACGAAGAAGTTCTTTCTGGAGAAGGAAGGGCAGCCGTTTTCAGTTGCCCCGTTCCATCCCGTCATGTGCGGCACCCTCGACCGGGTATTCACTGGCGAGATAAAGCGGCTGATCATCAATATCCCGCCGGGCTACGGTAAGACCGAGCTGGCGGTGATCAACTTCATCGCCCGCGGATTTGCGATCAATCCGCGGTCCCGGTTCATCCACGCCAGCTACGCCGAGCCGCTGGCGCTCGACAACTCGACCAAGGTCAAGGACGTCATCAGCCTGCCGGGCTATCAGGGCCACTGGCCGGTGACGATGCGTCCGGATCAGAACGCCAAGGGGCTTTGGCGAACAACGGCAGGTGGCCATCTGCGCGCTGCGGCGGCGGGCCAGCCTATTACAGGTTTCCGCGCCGGCATCTTGGCCGAGCCGGGCTTTACCGGCGCGCTGGTCATCGACGATCCGCTCAAGCCTGACGATGCCTCGTCCGACACGACCCGGAAGTTCATCAACGCGAGGTGGGAGAACACCTTCAAGTCGCGTCTGGCGCATGAGGATGTCCCGGTCATCGTCATCATGCAGCGCCTGCATGTCGATGACTTCGTTGCGCATCTGCTGGAGAACAGCGGCGAGCATTGGCACCTGCTGAAGCTTCCCGTGCTCATTGAAGGGCAGGGGAAGGCGCCGGCGGGCGATGTGACGCTGATCCCGCATGGGCTGCCTGACGGTCCGCTGTGGGACCAGAAGCATACGCTGGATCAGATCAAGGTCCTGCAGGGCGCCCCGCACGTCTATGCGGGACAGTATGCCCAGGAGCCAACGGTCGCCGGTGGTAACCTGTTTAAACCCGGCTTGCTGCCTCGCTATGACGATGTGCCCCGGCTGGCCTGGCGGGCGATCTATGTCGACACCGCGCAAAAGACCAAGGAGCGGAACGACTACACCGTCTTCGAGCATTGGGGCGCCGGCGTCGACGGCAAGGCCTATCTGCTCGAGGTGGTGCGCGACCGGTTCGAGGCGCCGGAGTTGGAAAAGACGGCGTTCGCGCTCTGGACCCGCTGTAAGGACATGGATCACGAGCGATACGGCTATCTCCGCAAGATGGCCATTGAAGACAAGGTGTCCGGCACCGGCTTGATCCAGTCGCTGACGCGCAAGGCGATCCCGGTGATCGCGGTCCCTCGTGAGAAAGACAAATACACAAGGGCGCTCGACGTGGTGCCGGCTGCTGCTGCAGGGCTGATCGTGCTGCCTAAGTCCGCGCCGTGGCTGAAAGACTTCGAATCCGAACTGGCGGCGTTCCCCGACGGTGGGTTTGATGACCAGGTCGATCCCTTCATTGATGCCGCGCTCGACATCTGCGGCTTCCTCGGCATGAACCTGGACAATCTGTGAGGCACGGATGGGTAATGTTCTGACCTTCGTCCGTGACGGACTGGCCAGCATGGTTGCCGGGCTCGGTACCGAGCGGGATAAGGCGGCCACGGTCTATTACACCGATCCGGTCATCGACCAGCAGCAACTCGTTGCCGCGTATCGCTCGGCATGGCTGCCGCGCAAGATTGTCGATATCCCGGCACTGGACAGCTGCCGCAACTGGCGGGCATGGCAGGCCAAGAACGGCCAGATCGAGCTAATCGAAGCGGAGGAAAAGCGCCTCAACGTCAAGAGCAAGGTGCTGGAGACGCGTAAGAAGGCACGTCTGTTCGGCGGTGCCGCCCTCTACATCGATCTCGGCGATGATGCCTCCCAGCCCCTGCGCGTCGAGAGCGTGAAAAAGCAGGGTATCCGCTTCCTGACCGTGCTCACGCCACGGCAGTTGCAGCCCGGCGAGATCGAGACCGACCCGCTGTCGCCGCTCTATGGCCGGCCGAAAGACTATACCATCGTTGCGGGCACCACGGCGCAGACCGTCATTCATCCGTCGCGGCTGGTCATCTTCTACGGCAACGAAATGCCTGATAACGATCTGACGTCCGGCGGCGCCTTTGCCTGGGGCGACAGTGTCCTTGTCTCGGTCATGGAAGCTGTGAAGCAGGCCGACTCGACGTCAGCAAACATCGCCAGCCTGATCTTCGAGGCGAATGTCGACGTCATCACCATGGAAGGGCTGATGGCCTATGTCGGCACGCCTGACGGGGAGAGGAAAGTATCGGATCGATATCGCATCGCCGCCACGGGCAAGAGCATCAACCGCATGCTCATCCTCGACGGGAAGGAGAAGTACGAGCGTAAGGCGGCCAGCTTCACCAACCTGCACGAACTGATGGATCGCTTTTTCCAGAACGTCAGCGGCGCGGCCGATATCCCGATGACACGGCTGTTCGGTATGTCGCCAGGCGGGCTCAACTCAACTGGCGAGGCTGACCTGCGCAACTATTACGACCGAGTGGCCTCTGGCCAAAGGCTCGAGATGCAGCCGGCCATGGCCAATCTGGACGAATGCTTGATCCGCTCGGCCACTGGTGCGCGTGATCCAGACATTCACTACGACTGGAACCCTCTGTGGCAGATGAGCGAGAAGGAAAAGGCAGAGGTTTTCGAAAAGAAGGCCAATGCGGCGCGCACCATTGCAGGGAAAGGGCAGGAAAACCCGCTGATGCCCGTCGAGGCGCTTTCGGATGCATTCGTCACCGAACTGGTCGAAGACGGCACGCTGTCAGGTCTTGAGGCCGCGATCGCCAAGTATGGCGGTCTGGCCGATCAGGAGGATGATGAGGACGATGCTGAAGCTGCGCTAACGCCGGCCAAGGGTGAAACAGCCAAGCGGGTGATTGCGAAGGACGCCGCGCCGCGCACGCTCTATGTCCGCCGGGATGTGCTGAACAAGGGCGAGATCGTGCGGTGGGCGAAGTCTCAGGGCTTCACCGACATCGTGCCGGATCTGCACGTCACCATCGCCTACAGCCGGACGCCGGTCGACTGGTTCAAGGTCGGGACGTCATGGTCGGAGAAGGTAGAGATAGGCGCCGGCGGTCCACGCCAGATGGAAGGGCTGGGCGCTGACGGCAAATACATCGCGCTGCTGATCACGGCGAATGAACTGGTCTGGCGTCATCGCGAGATCATCGAGGCCGGCGCGTCGTGGGATTGGCCCGACTATCAGCCGCATATCTCGATCCAGATCGGCGGCGACATGCCGGCGAACGTCGAGCCGTACCAGGGCAAGATCGTGCTCGGGCCGGAAATCTTCGAAGAGGTCCGGGAGGACTGACCGACCGCGTCCGGCGTATCCGGGCACTGCGGCCGCCGGCCCGCAGCATTCAATCAGGTTGGATCAACACGATCGCCGGAGTTGAACAGCTCCCCGCTATATGATGCCAGAATGAACTTCTCGACAGTCACTTTCCGGCCAATCTCCTGGGATGTGGCGGCGACGGCATCATCGAACGCCCTCTTGGCTGTGTCACGGTCAGCAAAAACGCCCACCAGTGTTGTATTCGGACGGCGAAACCATTTCTTGCTTTGCGGCCCCCAAATCCACCGGCTCCATCCGCGTTCTTCCGCTTCAAGCATAGTGCTGTGCGGCTCGTGGTTGGTACGCGTTAGATCATAAGTGATGATGTAGTCTGTCATTCCCAAACCTCCCAAGTTGCTGCCAGATCGTGCGCAAAGCTTGGTCGAGAGTCTAGCGAGAACTGTAAATGCAATTCAAAGAGGCTGTAACCGTCCCTTACGCTCGAGAGGCGCGAAATGCCTCGGGCATGGCGATTGTGACCAATACGACCGAACTGACCAGGAGCAACCATCCGCCGATCGCCAGGTAAGCGACGACGCCGAGGACGCCTCCAACGAAGAACGAAATGATGGTGGTCAGGTACAGGCGCAACCGTGCGATGGCCTCTGCCCTTTGAGGGGGATTTCCTACAACGGCCGCTAGGCCGAGACCGATATCGGTGGCCATCCCAGACACATGAGTGGTTCGCACGCGAGCGTTGGAAATTCGCGTTGTTGCGGCGTTCTGTAGGCCCATGATGAAGCTGAGCCCGAGGACCAGTGTCATCACATTGGGGGCAATCAAATCCATGGCGCCGAGTGCAACGAGCAACGCGGCCTCAAGCGTGATGCTGTACGCATAGATCGCTCTCACGCCGCGTGTCCTTCCGGCCTCGATCAACAGCCCGGAAACGAACGCACCTGCGATGAAGGCGACGACGAGCGCACCGAAAAACGCGGCAAGGGACATCTGGCTTAGGCCGAGGTGGTCGGAAATGGCAGAGACGTTACCGGTCATGTTCGCGGAGAAAAAGCCTGTTGCTTGAAACCCGGCAGCGTTGAGTGCTCCCGCGACACCCGCAAGCAGAGCCGCCAGCCTGATATCGATTCCGATGGTTCGTTCATCACCTTCGCGGACCAGCATACTTTCGAGCCTCCCCTAAGGCTCCACAATAGCGAGCAGATCATGCAGTTCCAAGATGCTGTAACCGTCGCGGGAACGCGGCGGACCGGTGACGGCTATCTTGTCGCCACCGCCAAATGTGTGCGTGCCGGCATCCAACTCTATACCGGCGACGAACTCGGCAAGCCCGACATGAAGGTGGTGCGCGTGTACCGGCCAGCTGAGGAGGTGTTCGCCAAGGACAGCCTGCAAAGCTTCAGCCACGCGCCGATCACGATCAATCACCCGACCGAGCAGGTGACGGCCGACAATTGGAAGGCTCTCTCGGTTGGCGAGGTTAGCACCGCCGCCAAGAAGGTGGATGACTGGGTCGAACTGCCGCTGATCTTCAAAGACGCGTCGGCCATTGCCCAGATCGAGAGCGGCAAGCGGGAACTGTCCGCCGGCTACGTCGCCGACTTCGATTTCACGGCAGGCGTGACGCCCTCGGGCGAGGCCTACGACGCCGTTCAGCGGTCCATCCGCATCAATCACCTCGCTCTGGTCGATAAGGCCCGTGCCGGGTCACAAGCTCGCGTTGGCGACAGCGCGAATACCTGGGGCGCTGCCCCGCTCCCTCCAACCACTGACAAGGAGACCATCACAATGAGTGATGCACTTCGTACTGTGGTCGTGGACGGCTTGTCGGTGCAGACCACCGATCAGGGCGCCCAGGCCATCGAAAAGCTTCAGAAGGCCGTCGCTGACGCCCAGAAGCGGATCACCGACGGCGATGCCGCCCACAAGGCGGAACTTGCCAAGAAGGACGAGGAGATCGGCACCCTCAAGGCGGACAAGAAGAAGCTCGAGGACGCCGCACCTAAGCCGGCGGATATCGATCGCATGGTCGCTGATCGTGCCGCGCTGGTGACCGCCGCCAAGGCCGTGGATGAGAAGATCGTCACCGACGGCAAGACGGACGCGGAAATCCGCAAGGCAGTCGTGACGGCCCGGCTTGGTGACGAGGCGGTCAAGGATGTTTCCGACGCCGAGATCACCGGCATGTTCAAGGCCCTGACCAAGGATGCCAAGCCGAACGACACCGTGCGGGATGCGCTCCGTACTCAGGACCATTCCATCGCAGCCAATGATGCCTGGGGCGAGGGCGTGTTCGCCGCTGCCGGCGTCAGCGTGAAGAAGGGAGCCTGATCCAATGGCACAGCTCAACGAAAATCGGGGCACCGCCAATTTCCTCGTGTCCGAGGCAAATGGCATGTATCGCAGCCGGGAAGAAGGCACGGTTGCAGCCGGTGTGGCCCCCGGACTGCTTGCGGGAACCATCCTCGGCAAGCTCACCGCTGGCGGAAACTATGTCCGCTACGACCCCGCCGCGGCCACGGGTGCCGAAGATATCGCCGGCATTCTGTTTGAGGCTGCCGTCGGCACCGTCAAGCGCACCATCGTCGTTCGCGACTGCGAGGTGAATGGTGCGCATCTCATCTACCAGGCTGGCGCTGATGACGCTGCGAAGGCTACCGCCAACGCGGCCTTGGCGGCGCTCGGCATCATCGTTCGCTGAAGGAGGCCGAAACCATGGCATCTATGGATATCTTCAACAATTCGGCCTTCTCGATGACCTCGCTCACCGGCGCGGTCTCCAAGGTCGGGTACAAGCCCCAGCTTCTTGGGTCCCTCGGTATCTTCGAGCCGATGCCCGTGCGTACCCGCTCGATCTTCGTCGATCGCCGCGAGAACAAGCTGGTCCTGATCCCCGCGAGCGCCATCGGTGCACCGCCGAAGGAACTCGAGGTCGATCCTCGCAATGCGGTCCCGCTCAAGACAGTTCGCCTGGCCAAGGGCTTCACGCTCTATGCCGAGGAGATCCAGGGCATTCGCGCGTTCGGATCGGAAACCGAGTTCGCCCAGGTGCAGGCCGAATACCTGCGCCGCATGGCGATGATCCGCGACGACATGGAGCTTACTCATGAGTTCCATCGCCTCGGCGCCCTGCAGGGGCTTCTGCTCGACGCGGACGGCACGACGGTGATCTACAACTACTTCACCGAGTTCGGCGTGGCCGAGCCTGCCGCGATCGACTTCGATCTCGACAATCCCACGCCGGCGCCCGGTGCGGTGCGTCTGAAGGCGGCCGAGGTGATCCGCTCGATGCAGCGTTCCGCTGGTGGCGCTTTCACTCCGTCGACCACGGTCCATGCTCTGGTCGGCGACGCGTTCTTTGATGCGCTGATCACGCATCCGGAGGTGGAGAAGACCTACATCAACTGGCAGGCCGCCGCCGACCTGCGACAGGATCGGTCGTTCCAATCCTTCGTTTATGGCAGCATCACCTGGCACAACTACCGGGGTACCGACGACAATTCGACCGTGGCAATCGACACGGACGAGGCCAAGTTCTTCCCCGTGGGCGCGCGTGACGTGTTCAAGAAGGCGATGGCACCGGCCGAGTTCGGCCCGTACATCAACACGCTTGGGCAGGACACCTACGCCATGAACATCCCGGACCGTGACCGGCAGGCATGGACGCGCGGCGAGCTCTACAGCTATCCGCTCTACTTCGTGCAGCGTCCGGACGTGCTCCGCAAAGGCGTGAGGACCTGATCATGGCTGAGTATCACGTCAAGAACGGCAGCGCCGTTGCCAAGGCCTTCAAGGTGAGGGGCGGCCACACGGTCGTCCCTGCCGGCAAGGAGGCTGATCTGGTGGACGCCAAGGAACTCACTGAAGTGCAGATCGAGGCTTTCGACCGCGAAGGCGTCAAGGTGAGGGCCAAGGGCGGGAAAGCGAAGAAGGACGAGGAAGACGGTGACACCAAATCGGTGACCGAAGTCCTTGCCATGGCCGATGACAAGGACGTGCCGTTCATGTCCTTCAAATCGGCAGCTTCCAAGCTTCTCGGTGACAAGACGCCGGCCAAAAAGGACGAGATCGTTCTCGCCCTGATGGAACTGGCAACCAAGCCCTGATCACCCGGCCCTTCACCGCCTGCCAAATCCCATCCCCGGCTCGGGCTGTGAGCCGGGGAGCGAGGCCTACTACAATAACTCAGCGGCCTCGCGTGGTTTCGATGCCGACCCTCTCTCTTCGAGATAATTCCCGAAAAAGTGCTCCGGCTGGCTAGCGGGAACATGATAGCTGCGCTGGCACCATGGGCAGCGGACCGCAGCTCGCGGGCGAGGTCCTGCACATGATGGACAGAACCGGCGGGCAAACATCGCAAACTCCTTATCTTCAGGTCTTCGATCGGGCGCTGGGCGCTACCCGAAACATGGCCATGAATAAAAGCAAATCAAGGCGGCTAGACCCCTGAAATAAAAGGCAAAATGTCTCATTGAAGACACCTGCCAGCGGAGGCTGTGATGGCCGGATACGGCGACGATGACGGATTCACCGCGTACATGACGGCCAATGGCTATACCGTGCCTGAAGGTAACATCCCGGCCGCTCGGCAGCGGGGGAGCGCCTATATCGACGCCACCTATGGTGCGCGCTTCACAGGCATGCCCACTGGCGGTGTCGAGCAGGAAAGGGCCTGGCCTCGCACCGGAGCGACTGCATTCGGCACGGCGCTGGCATCTGACATCATCCCCGTCCGCGTTGTGAATGCCTCGTATGAAGCTGCATTGATCGAGATGCGGGAACCAGGATCGTTGTCGGCCATCACCAGCGGGACGTCTCTGGTTAAGCGGGAACGCGTCGATGGCGCCGTCGAGGTCGAATATGCCGTGTCGGACAAGACCGATCTCGCTACGGCGGCCCAGCCGATCGTGACGGCCATTGAGGGCATGCTGGTGCCGCTGCTCACCGTGCCCATGCCTGCGATCCTGGTGGTCTGATGGCCAAGTTCGATTATGGCCGCATGCAGAAGACGGCCACGCGGCTGCTGGACAGGTTTCAGCAGGGCACCGTCACCCTCAAGCGCGTCACCACGGTTCCGGGCCCGAACGAATGGGACCCGCCCGTCGAGACGGCGGTGACCTATCCGCTCAAGGCCACCGTGAAGCGCCTCCATCAGCGCTACGAAAATGGGGTCCTGATCGTCGAGACCGGCGACATGGTGACATTTGCCGTGCCCGAGGTGGTGCCGGTGCTCACGGACAAGCTCGTCATAGATGGCGCCGAGCGTGCCATTACCAATCTGACGCCTGTCCCGCCGGCAGGAACTATCGTGGTGTGGAAGGCGTGGTGCGCGGCTTAACGCCAGTAGTGATCGGAACGCGCGGACGACTGCCCGCAAACCCATCCCACGACAAAGCCGATCGTCCCAACTAGCAGCGCCAACGTGGTGAATGTGCCGGGGTTCTCGCGCACGGTCTCGCGGGCATCGCGGGTTGTTTGGTTCATTTGATCTTCGGCTCGGGAATGCATGTTTGACGCCTTGAGCTGATTGGTATCGTCACGCTCCATTCCGATGTGCTTCTCGAATTCGTTGGCCATTGAAGTGCTCCGGTTGGTGGGTTCCAAAGAACACCGGTCTGGCGACATTGTTCCCGTAAGGAGACGCGATGCTTGTTCGCCTCACGCCTCGGCAGCGATTTGAGATTCTCGTCAGCCAGTACGAGCCGCAGCTTCGTAAAGCCTTCCTCGACGCGATCGACGACATCCGTTCCAACATCGTCCTGCGCCGCGTTGTAGAGCGCCTCGAGCGCGGAGACATCAACGGGGCTGTCCGGGCCATGAACCTGGACGAGGCCGCGTTCAGGCCCTTGGATGAGGCGATCCGACAGGCGCTCAACGGAGGTGGTGTCGCCGCCGTCGAACAGATATCGACGCTTCGCGATCCGGAAGGCCATCAGATCGTGGTTCGCTGGGATGCGCGCAACCTGGCTGCTGAGGCATGGCTACGCGAGCAAAGCACGACGCTGGTTACCAATATCATCGAGGATCAGCGGGAGGCGATCCGCACCGCGTTGGAAGATGGCCTTGCACGTGGTGACAACCCGACCCGTACCGCTCTTGATGTCGTCGGACGCATCAACCGCGCCACAGGCAAGCGCGAGGGCGGGCTGATCGGGCTCACCACAGCCCAGAGCGAGTACGTTGCCCGAGCCCGCCAAGAACTGCTTTCCGGTGAGCCCGACCGTCTTCGACATTATCTGACCCGTGGCCGGCGCGATAAGCGCTTCGATCGGGCGGTGCTGAAATCCATCGAAAGCGGTAAGCCCCTCACTGTGGAGACTGTGACACGGATCGTAGGGCGCTACTCGGACGGTCTATTGAAGCTGCGCGGGGATACGATTGCACTGCATGAGACGTTCCAGTCCATGGCAGCAGCAAAGGACATCGCCTTTCGCCAGCAGATCGAGAAAGGCAACCTGCAGGCCCAGCACGTCACCAAGACCTGGAAGCATACGCCGCAGAAGAACCCGCGCGAGGATCATGTCGAGATGCAGGGCCAGAAGGTCCAATTCGATCAGCCATTCATCGCGCCAGACGGCACCGCAATCCCGTACCCGCATGCTCCCGGCGTTCCGGCGAGGCACACGGTGGGTTGCAAGTGCTACGCTGAATACAAGATCGATTTCGTCGCTCAACTGGTGATGTGATGGCTCAATCCTTCGCGGCGACTGTAGGCGATTGGTGCCACAAGGTGCCGAACGCCTTGGAAGCTGTATTCAAGGAAAGCGCGCAGGAGCTGGTGAGCCAGCTCAACGAGCTCGTGCCAGTTGATACCGGGTTTCTTCGCGCCTCCCTCATGGCTTCGACATCAGCCATGCCGCAACTCACGCGGGCCAATCCTGGCATGCCTGCCCCGAACGATGTCGGGGAAATCATGCTTGTCATCGCGGGCGCCGAGATCGGGGACACGCTCTATCTCGGCTACACCGCGAACTACGCCAGCTACGTGCATTACGGGGCACAGGGCAGGGCGCCTCGACCATGGGTGACGATGGTGGCGCAGCGTTGGGTTTCGATCGTCGAGACCAAGGCTGCCGAAGTGAAGCAGCGTTTGGGGCTTTAAATGCCATCCATCGAAACATCGATCTGGCTCGCTCTGAAGGCGAGGGTGCAATCGCTCGTCCTGTCGCCGGTGCTCCCGGTGTCGTGGCCGAACGAGGCTTTCACCAAGCCGACGGGCGGCTATCTGCGCGTGACGTGGATTCCAAACATCACTCGCCGCCTATTCCTCAAGGGATCTGACCCGCACCAGCGCCTATCGCTCCTGCAGATCGACGTGTTCGCGAAGAAGAACCAGAACGTCGCCGTCGCGTTGGAGATTGCTGGCCAAGTGGCGGCGCACTTCCCGGCTGATCTGCGCATGACCTACGCCGGCATCACCGCTCAGGTGGCCCGCGCTCCAGAGATCGCTCAGCCGATCGACGATGACACGCACCTGATGATCCCGGTCACGGTGCGCTGCTCGGTCTTTGCCTGAGAGGACACAATGGAAATCGTCTACTCGCGCCATCTGGTCGCCGATCTCGGCGGCCGAAAATACCAGAACCCGCGCCTGTTTTCAGGACCGATCGAGGGCGCGGCCACGGTGTTCATTGACGGTGACTGGCCCCAGATCGCAGCGGCCTACCGGGCAATCGGCGCCGAAGTCCTGCCGATCAGTGAACTGGGCAAGGCCCGCAAATCCAAAGCTCCCAAGAAAGGAACCGACCAATGAGCGTCACGACCGCTTCAGGGGCCAAAATCTTCATTGGCCCGACCACTGCCGCTGCTGATGCCGCAGCTTATGCTGCCCTCGTCTATACCGAGATCGGCGAAGTCGAGAGCCTCGGTGAGTTTGGCGACGAGGCGGCCGACGTCACCTTTACCTCGCTCTCTGATGCTCGCGTCCGGCACCTCAAGGGCTCGCGTGATGCCGGGGTGATGTCGGTCGTCGTCGGCCGCGATCCACTCGATCTCGGCCAAGTCGCCGCCCGCGCCGCCGAAAAGACCAAGTTCGCCTACGCGTTCAAGGTCGTGGCGGCTGATGCGCAGGATGCGAACGACACCGACAGCACGTTCTATTTCCATGCCCTGGTGCAGTCGGCCAAGGAGAACTTCGGCGAGAGCGACAATGTCGTCCGCACGACGTTCAACCTCGGAATCACCACCGCAATCATCGAAGTCCCGGCGACGGTGGTGCCGTAATGGTCGATCTTTCCAAGTTTGACGGCTTCGCCAAGACCTTCGATGACGGGATCGACGTCGATATCCGTCATCCTGTGTCCGGCGAAAAGCTCGGCATGACGGTGCGGATCGCCAGCTACCAGTCGGAGCGGGTCAAGAAGCTCCAGCGCAAAATGGCCAATGCCGCCATGCGCGAGCAGCGCCGCAACCCGAAGAAGGCGGCCACGGTCGAGGAGGTCAGGAGAAGGCCTTCGATATCATGGTGGCATCCGTGATTTCGTGGGAAGGCTTCGAGCGTGGTGGCAAGGAACTGCCTTGCACGCCTGAGAGCGTCCGCGCCGTCCTGACCAATCCCGATCTCTGGTTCATCGCCGAGCAGATCGATAAGGCGGCCGAGGATAGCCAGGCTTTTATGACGGCCTCGCAATCGACCTGATCTCGTTTGCTGAGGCCAAATTCGCCAAGGGCGGAACCGATCTGGAGCCGCCAGAGGCAACCGCCCATATCTGGCAGTGGTATTGCGACCTGTCAGCCTCCTTTGGCGGCATTGGCGGGACGGCCTTCTATTCAGAGCTCGAGGCCTATCAGCGCGTCACCGGTGCCGAGATAGAGCCGTGGGAAGCATCAGTGCTCCGCTCGCTCTACGGCGTTCAGATCATGGGCGAAGCCAAGCGGCAGAAGGCGGCACCCGGCGGCGGAACGGCGAAGTTCGAAGTCAACGCGGATGATGGTGCCGGCGTGAAAGGCCTGCTGCGCGGGTTCGGAGCGAGGAAGGGTTAGTCATGGCGGATGTGGCGGTACTCGGGCTCGAGGTCCGTTCGGATCAGGTCGAGAAGGGCACCCGTGCCCTCGACCGGCTCACCAACTCGGCCAAGCGCGCACAGGCTGCGTCGGACGGCATCACTGTTTCGACGAAAAATGCCGGAGCAGTGGCCAAGGCTGCGAATTCGAATTGGGAGAGCTACGACCAAACAGTCGGCCGGCTTGGCATCAGGACGAAGCAGACGGCGGCGGCTACCAAGGCTGCGACTTCCGCCGTTAACGGACAGGCTGCGGCGGTCTCTAACGCTGCCAAGAGGGCCGATGTCGCAACGCGCAGCTATGGCGCCTTCGCCGCTGTTTTGAGGACTGTCAGCGGTATCGTTGGCAACTTCGCCCTCAACGCTGTCTCTGTGGCCGTTGGCGTCCTAATGGCTGAGTTGGGCAAGCTAGTCGATTGGGCCGGCCTCGCGGTGTCGGCGCTTCACATGCTCGCCGATGCGATTGAAATCATTGCGCCATACGCTGCCATGGCGGCGGCGGGCCTCGCCTTGGTCTATGCGCCGGCGATCATCGGCGGAATTGTGAGCCTTATCGGGCTGCTCGGGCAGCTTTCGCTTGCCGCGCTCGGCCTCGCTGCCTCGTTTGCCGCCGCAAACCCTGCCGCCACATTCGTGCTTGGGCTAACGGCTGCTGTGGCTGCGGCAAACGTCTTTCGGGACGAACTAGCCCAGATATTCGGCCGAGACATCGTCGGTGACGCCAAGAATGCGGTGAACTTCATCATAGGCGCATTTGTCGGCGGGTATGATGCGGTTGTGGCCGCATGGAACTCGCTCCCGGCCGCATTCGGTGATCTCGGCTATCAAGCCGCGAACAAGTTCATCGAGGGCATCAACTGGATGGTGGGCGAGGTCGTCTCCATCGTCAACGGGCTGATTGCCAAGATCAATGGAGGTATTCGGGGCGCGGTCGGTGCCTTGGGCGGTGACGCCGCCAATGCCGTGCAGTTGAAGGACCTGGGAAGCCCTCAGTCGTTCAAAATGGGCGGGATCGCCAATCCCTATGCCGGTTCGGCCGGTGCAGCGGCGGGAGCAGCAAGGCAGGCTTTCGCCGGAGCGCAAGGCGTCGACTATGTCGGGCAGATCGGCGGCGCGATCAGCAGCATGGCATCGTCTGCCGCTGACAAGCTTCGTGGCTTGGCTGGGAGCTTCGGGGGCGTCGAGGATGCAGCCGGCAAGGCTGGCGGTGCTGCCAAGGGAGCCGCCGACAAGGCGAAGGACGCCTGGGCAGGGCTCCGCGGGGCAGTTGACAAAGTCAGCGATGGCATGAAGTTCGCTCGCGACGTGGTCGGGGGCTTTGTCTCCGATCTACGCGCCGGGCTCAAGAATGGCGAGAGCTTCTGGGAAAGCTTCAAGAACGCTGCCAGCAAGGCGATCGACAAGATCGTCGACAAGCTGATCAACAACATGCTGGACGCGATCTTCCAGGTTGGTTCGGCTGCTGGAGGCGGGGGAGGCGGGTTCCTTGGTGGGCTGTTCTCGTTTCTCGGTTTCGCCAATGGTGGCGTGTTCCAGGGCGGGCGGGTGACGCCATTTGCGCGCGGCGGTGTGGTGTCTCGCCCGACGCTATTTCCGATGGCCAATGGCGCCGGGTTGATGGGCGAGGCGGGACCGGAGGCGATCATGCCGCTGCGTCGGGGGCCTGATGGGCGTCTCGGCGTCACCGCGGCGAACGGCAATGCGCAACCGCAGAAGCTTCACGTCACTGTCGGCGTGTCCGTCGACGATGACGGCAAGATCAAGGCCTACGTCACCGATATGGGCCAGAAGGCGGCTCAAGCTGGGGCATCGGTGGCGGTCAAGCAGGTCAACCAGTCCCTGCCTTCCATGATTGCCAATGCTCAGTCGAGGTCAATGTAATGGCAACGCCGCTTTGGCCGATCGACCTTCTCTGGCCGCAGAAGCTCAACGTCGATCTGGCGCAGCGTTCATTGGCTGCGCCGTCATCGGTGTCTGGCGTCACTCAGGTCGTCGCTTCCGATGCCGGTATCTGGAAGGTCACCTATGACGCTGTACCGGTGGTCGATGAGCAAAAGGTGAAGGCGTGGCGTGCCATTGCCAATCTGCTGGAAGGCCGGCTCGGCTCCATCCTGGTTCCGATCACGCGATTCTATCAGCCGGTGCCGGATGGCTCCGAGCCACTGTATGAACCCGTTCCGCATTCGGACGATGCATTCTTCGACGACGGGACAGGCTATGTCGGGCGCGTCATTGATGTGGTGACGGTCGGCTCCATGGCACTGCGTGCAGTGTCTGGCACTGTGACGGTGAACTATGCCGGCACCATCGAGCCTGGGCAGCATTTCAGCGTCGGTGAGCGGCTGTACCGGGTGCGGTCGTTCAACCCTGATACGGGGGCAATCACCTTCCGTCCACCGCTGCGTGAGCCGGTGCCATCCGGCACAAACCTGGAGTTCGACGAACCGGTCGTGAGGATGAGGTTAGCCACGGATGGTGAAATGGACCTGCCGCTTGATCTTGGGCGGTGGGGGTTCCCAAGCGTGAACTTTATCGAGGACCTGTGATGGCCTTCTTCACGCCCGATCAGATTGCCGCACTGTCGGCCTCGACGGCGCGCGTTGACCTGCTCGCAAAGTTCGAGTTCAGGTCCGGCACAGCCTATCTCTGGAATGGCGACACCGATCTGGTGACTGGCGGCCAGACATGGAAGCCGATGCATGGCGCCGGCGTTATCGACGGGCTTTCGGCGCCGACAGGCACGGCGGCTGAGGCGGTGACATTCCAGCTCAATGGCTTGCCCGACCAGGCGACCGACCTGCTCAGGATGGCGCTGGAAGATAAGCAGGACGCGACGCAGCAGTTAGTAACGGTCTACCTGCAACTGTTCAATGCGGACTGGCAGCCGGTTGGTGTGCCGATCGGCATCTGGTGGGGCTTTATGCAGCCGGCGCGTGTCACGCGGACGCCGATGCAAGGCACGGAAGGCGCGATCCAGTCGATCACGCTGCAGGCCGAGAATGCCTTCTTCAACCGGTCGCGCCCGCCTTATGGGCGCTACACCGATCGTGATCAGCAGAAGCGTTCGCCGGGCGACAAGTTCTTCCAGTTTACAGCATCCATGCTGTTCAAAAGCTTTGTGTATCCAGATTTCTGATCCGGTCGGAGCCTGCATTGATCATTTCCGAATTTGTCGCCGCAGAGGCGCGGAAGCCTTCGCGTGGGGTGAGAACGACTGCGCGTCGACCGCTGACCGGTGGGTGGAGACGGTGCGCGGTTTCTCGCCGATGGCTCGTTACGGGCGCCACCATGCCAACCGGCAGGAGGCGCAGGACTGGTTAGCAGAGCCGGGTGGCATTGCCATCGCCTTCAGCCGCGTCATGCGCGCCGCCGGTTTCAAGCGGACCAGTGAACCAAAAGCCGGCGACTTGGGGCTGGTGATCTTCGACAGGCGCATGTGCGTCGCAATTCATACCGGCACTTTCTGGTTCTCCCGCCATGAAGACGGGCTGGTCGGTGCGCCGCTCAAAAACGTTTGGAAGGCGTGGGCCATATGAGAACGCGCTACATCGCGAACACGCTGAACCTGGAGGGCTCGACGGCACTCTATGGCGTAGGCGTCATGAGGACCGGCTTCATCGAGGGCATCGTGTTCTCGACGCTGCTCGCCACCGGTTCCAGCCTCGCCGGTTCCGCTTTCGCAATCGCTGCCATAACAGGTGCCGTTTCTATCGGCCTTTCGGTCGGGCTGTCCTATCTGGCGGCCAGCATCTTTGCCCCGAAGGCGCCGAAGCCGGAGGATGTGCAGCAATCGGTGCGCCAGCCGGCGGCACCGCGTGTTCGCCACTATGGCAGGGTGAAGGTTTCGGGGCCGTGGGTGTTTGCCGAGGCGAAAGCGGGCTATTTCTACAAGCTTCTCGCTATCGGGCAGGGGCCAATCGACGGGATCGAGCAATATTGGCTCGACGACAATAACGTGGTTCTGGACGGCAGCGGCAACGTCACTGATAGCTCTTGGCAGTCAAATTCCGGGCCGCTGGTCAATATTCAGACGCGCCTTGGAGCATCGATCGAGACCGCCCACGGCCTTCTGACCAACGCCTTCCCCGAATGGACCTCGGCACATCCCGGCGATGGTGTTGCTTCGCTATGTGTGCGGCAAGCCCCGGTCGAAGCCGAATTCTATGCCGGCGCTTTTCCGAACGGCATCAACACCAACTATCGGCTGGTGATCCGAGGTGCCAAGGTCAAGAACCCGGTTACTTCGGCAACGGGCTGGAACGACAACGCGGCGGCTGTCATCCGCGATTATGTCACCCATGCCGATGGCATGCGCTTGCCGGAAAGCATCGTCTCGACGCCTCAGGCGCAAGCCGGATGGGTGACGGCCTATAATCGTGCCGCGGCCCCCATCGCTACCAAAACAGGCTCAGAGCCGCGCTATCGCCTCTGGGGCTCGTACAGCCTGGAGGAGCGGCCGGCCGATGTGCTTGGCCGCATGATGGCCTCCTGCGATGGCCGGTTGGTTCCGACAGCCGATGGTGGCCTGACGTTGGACATCGGTGAGTGGCAGGAGCCAACGGTCACGCTGGACGAGAACACCATAGTCGGCTTCTCGGAGGTCGGGCGCGGCCGCGACATTCTTACGACCGCCAACACGATCCGGGCGAAGTATCTCGATCCCGGGCAGGACTATCAAGGTGCGGACGCCGATCCTTGGGTGGATGCCGCTGATGTGAGTGACCGGGGCGAGATCGCCACCGACATGGAATTCATTATGGCGCCGTCGCACAGCCAGGCGCGCCGGCTGATGAAACTGGCCGCTTTCCGTGCGAATCCGTCCTGGGTCGGGCAGTTCCAGTGCAATCTTGGTGGTCTTGCCGCCTTCGGCGAGCGCTTCGTGCGCATCTCCTATCCGGCGTTTGGCATCAACAGCGTGTTCGAGGTGCAGGATTTCCGCTTCAACATCGGGGAGGGCGGCATTCTGGCAGGCGTCACATTGCAGGTGCAGTCGATGCCGTCTGCTGCATACTCATGGGACGCGGCGCAGGAAGAGGGCGATGCGCCGGTCTACGATGAAACGGAAGTCGACAACACGGTTCCTGTGCCGGCTGCACCGACAGTCGATATCCTGACTGGTCCAATTGCGCGGCTGTCGTTCAGCCCGTCGCCGAGTGCCATTCTGGACATCGAGGCGCGCTACAAGCTGACCTCGTTCAGCAGCTGGAACAGCATCACGGTCACGAAGGGCGCTACCACCGCGGACAGTTCAACGCTGGTCGAAGACGAAGAATATGAATTCCAGCTCCGCTACGTGACCGAAAAAGGCCGCCCAGGTGAGTGGAGCGCCAGCACCATCGCTATAGCCGACTCCGTCCCTTGATCCACCAACAGCACTGACATTTCGCCCTGCCGATCCGGTGGGGTTTTTTGCATTGGAGAGTCCACATGGCGCAGACCGCCGAAAACGTATACCGCGACTTCACCACTGCGGGTGTTCCGTCCAGTGGTGAGCATAAGGTCAAGAAGGCCGAAATACGCGAGCTGCTGACAGGATACGAGGCGGCTATCAATGGCTTTCAGGCTGGTGGCGGCATCGTGTTCCAGACGAAAGCGGCGATGACCCTGACCTACGCCGCAAACCAGATGGCGTGGGTGATCGGCGACAGCACGGTCGCCAACAACGGCGTCTATCAGAAGCAGGGTGCATCCGGTGCCGGCTCGTGGCTGCGGGTTGCAGACCTGCCGTATTCGTTCATTCGCGCGAACAATGCCGGCGCAGGAGCGGCCAACGCGATCGTCGCCACGTCGTCGATACCGCTTCCATCGGCTGCATATGGCGCAATTATCCTGATGAATGTGTTCGCTGCGAATACTGGCGCTGTGACCGTTGCGATCAATGGCGCTACGGGAAAGCCGCTTGTTACCAATTCGGGCAATGCACTTGCGGCCGGATACCTGACCGCCGGCATGCTGGTGGCCTTTGTGGACGCCGGCGCGAATTATCGCCTGCTATCTGATGTCGCCAGCGCAGCAATCCAGGCGGCTGCGGAAGCGGCTGAAGCGGCGGCTGCAGCTTCGGCGGCTGAAGCTGCTGGATATGCAGCCTTGGCGCTTAGCAACTGGGTTGTTGACACCTTCGTTGGCGACGGCACAGCCGATCCACTTGTCCTCACCGTCAATCCCGGCAGCGTCAACAACTGCGTCATCACCGTCGAAGGTGAGGGACCGCAGCCCCGCCACATCTTCAGTCTGGACGGGCTTAACCTGTCGCCGCCATCAGGCTCGGTGTGGCCTGACGGCAAGACGATTGAAGTAGCCTATGGCACGGCAATCGAGGTGGGCGTGCCTTCGGATGGCAGTGTGACACGAGCCAAGCTTGGGCCGGATGCAGTCGGGCCGAATGAACTGGACGAAGAGACGGTCAACGCCACACACTTGGATGCGGCGGCGGCCGGGGCAATGCGAACCAAGCTCGGCCTAGGAACCGGCGACACGCCGGACTTTGCGGGGCTCACGATCTCTGGACAACCTATAGGGTCCGGGGTCTGCTTCAAGGCCCATAAGAACAACGTCAACCAAACCGCCATTGTTACCGGAACGGCGACGAAGATTAGCTTCGGGTCAGAGAGCTTCGATATTGGCAACTACTATGACACGGCGACAAGCCGCTTCACACCGCCGGCTGGAAAGTATCGGCTGAGCGCCACACTCCTAACCGCTTCCGGAATGGTCGACCAGTCGGCAGCTGCGGTGATGATCTATCAGAACGGGGCGCGTATCGCGCGCGCCTATCTCGTTGCGAGCGGGACAACGAACATCTCGCCATCAATCACGACCATCGTTAGCGCAGACGGAACCGACTATTTCGAGGTCTTTTTCGAGGCATTCGGGACGGGCGACAAGGCCATCAACGGCGAAGCAACTTCGACATGGTTCTGTGGAGAGGCAATCTAATGGCATTCTGGGAAATTGATGGCCTCAAGGCAGGCACGCCTGAATTTTTCGGCTACAGCGACAGCAACAGCAACGCGGCAAATCTCGCGGCCCTTCAGGCTTGGGCTTCTGCCGAGGGCGTTGAGAAGGTCGTCCCGCCGCGCGAATACATTGCCTCTGGCCCGCTCACGTTCAGTCAGGACAAGGTTCGCGGGACAATCGGCAAGAGCCGAATTACATCGGTTGCCGGTGGCGTCTATACGCAGTCCCGCATTGGGGGCGGCAGCGCCACGGACATATTGGCTTACTTCCCCGGCAGCATAACCAATTTTGGGCTAGCCACAGGCGCTATTTCCGACAAGACCATTACGCTGCTCACGACGCCGACTGCCGGCGCGATTGTGCCTGGCGACATTCTGTTCATCGTTGATCAGATAAGCTCATCATGGTTCGGGGAGGCCGCTGGTCAAAAGAACGGTGAGGCCGTTGTCGTTCAGTCCATAGCTGGTCCGGTTATAACTCTCATGGCTCCTGTAAAGCTGGTCTATGCGAGCGGAACGACTGTTCACAAAATCAAGGGCGCGATCGATGTCGCGGGCGTTGACTTCGTTGTGCACGATCCAACGCTCGCCATGTACGGCTGGTTTGCGGAAGGTCTTGATCGTGGCCGTATTGATCACGTTCGATCAGTCGGCGGGTATGTCGGGTGCGGCATCATCGACCGATCCGCGCGCGTGGAAATCAATGCGCCAATCGCGGAAGGTTTTCATTTTACGACAACTCTCGACTATGGCGTCGTCATTGCATCGTGCGCTCACATAACGGTCAACGGGGGCCATTGCTTCGGAGGCCGGCACGGCACGGCGACTGGCGGCTTCCAGATCGCGGCCAGCATCGTCAACCATGATATCGTCTTACGGGATATGTGGATCGGCCACCCCGATCAGATCGGATCTTTCGGCGGCGCTGACATGCACGTTGATATCCGCAATTCGGTCTACGAGCGATGCAACTTGCAAAGCGCGAAGATCGGCGGGCAGGATAACGACCTCATCGACTGCGTTTTTTACAATTCTGCCAACGACAAGCGAGCGCTTTATTTGACGAGATTACGCGGCGGTTCTATTAACATCATTCGCCCGCGCTTCTACGTGCTGTCCGACCCCAACGGTTCAGCAAATTCAGGGCTGATCGACGCACAAAGCTCCGCCGTCACCGAATGGACGAAAGGCCCTGTCGCGGTCAACATCGTGGACATGGAAGTTAGGGTTGCCCCCGGGGTCACGGTCGGTCAGTTCTTCATGTGGGCCAGAAATCAAAGCACTACCTCGGGTAAGCCGTTCAACGTCAGGATTGATGGCGTTGACGCTGCGGGCGCTTGGACTCGGCTGCTTCATTATCAGTTGGACGCGGGGGCCAGCCAGCCTGATTTCATCCAGGTGACGCGCGTTCGAAAGCTGGCCGCCGGCGCATCCGCCTACGTCTATCAGGGGACTGTTACCCCGGTAAAAGAAATTTTTGACTGAGTCTGTCTTGCGTCCTGCCGGGAGGAGCATCTTGATTTGTGTTGGGAGACGTTCTTATCGTAGCCTCACCAGGTCGGCAGAGTGGATATTCATGACGGATTGACCAGTCACCCACAGGATCGGTTGAACCGCCCTGGCGTCTGGCGACACTCGGAATCGCACACCAAATTCTCGGGTAGGGTGCTCCCTGACTAACTCCAGCGTGGTCAGGGAAATGTACCTCAACTGGCGCCCGTCTCCCGAAAACTCGCTCATCTGAAGTGCGACATTGGCTTGACCGGAGAGCTTCAGGTCGATGGCATACTCTCCTGCGGGATCGACCGCGATGGTGCCGTCTTCATCACTGTCCGTGAGGATGAGGCGTAAGCGAGTGCGCCAGGCACGGTGAAACAGATCGAAGGGCAAGCCGGTTTCGACAATATGCGTGGAAATGTCGTGTCCACTGGCGTCTACTTGATTGGTCGCGCGCTTCCCGCCAACGGCGAAACCGGCTTCGCGCACAATATTACGGAGCCCATTCGCGTGTTCTGCTACGATTTTGGCCTTATGATGCGCTGGACGCGTCTCATAGGCGAACAACACACCAGCTCCGACGAACGCACCAGCACCCAGAAATGAAAACAAGGTACGCTTCAACAACTGCTTGCCATTTATTGCCAAACAGTCGCGTCAGTTGCCCACGGCATCTGCGTTTCGACCAAAAAAGAAAAACTGATGGCCAGCAAGGCAAGCCATGTAAAAAAATAGATAATAGATGATAATTTATTCATTCTAACCCGCCCATGAAAACCAAAGCCCGACCGCTTCTTGATCGGGGATGAGCGCGAGGTCAAGTTCTTTTAGAGCGGGGATGCTTTCCGGGTCATTGTTTTGGGTGGGTCAACAACTACAAACTCGTCTAGCTCCGATCTTAATCGTGTTGCGACACCGCGTTGGACTTAGGAGCTTGCGGGCTCGGTCGAAACTGCGATAACAAGCGGCGCCGTGGAGGATGCCGTTTGCCGCCGATTGTCTATCCTATTGAACTGAGTCTTCCCGATTTGTCGGTTTTCGCGATCTGGAGCTTGGCTGTTGCGGGGGCGTCTACGATCTTGCTGGTCGGGCTATTCTTGCGCAACCCATGGCGAATCTGCAGGCCGGCCTTCTCGTTCGCCGGCTTGGTTAATCTATTGTATCAGTGGCCTATTGCGGTTCTCGCAGCGCAGCTGGAAAGCTCTCTGGCGACCCCCTTTTATTTTTCATTAACTCCTAACCTCTTGGCGTTAATAGGAATCCTCTGGCCTGCCAGTACCAACCACAACTTGACAATCCCGGTTGGCACAACCACGAGTACCGATCTAACAGTTCTGCAGCTCATCATACCAGTTATTGCTGCTGCTGTGCTCGGCGCCCTTTATTTTTCGCGAATGCCTGCACACTGCACGGCTTTGTTCGCGTTGTTGTTTGATCCGGCTGCGACCCTCCTTGCAAGAGAAGTGACGATTAAGCTTTCCGGCTCGACTTTAGCTGCTCTGTCGTTTGGTGCTCTGGCGAACTCCGTGGCACCTGTCATAGCTGCCATTGGCTTGTCTCAGATGATTCACGGCTTTAGGGCGCGGAGCATGTCGCGGGTAGCGCAGTGGGCATTGGCTGTACTCGCCAGCTTACTGATGGTGATGACAGCTGGTGCAAAGGGTCTGACAATCCCCTTATTTGTCGTCGTGCTAGTGAGCGCGATCTTTTGGAGTCATGGCCTGCTTGCCAAACTAGTCACCGGGGCTATGTCGGTACTACTTCTCTTTGTTGCCTTGGCGGGGTTCGAATTAGCGCGCGAAAGAGGGGGGGGCCGCATTCCTTACGACTTTGCCGCATGTAGTGTAGAGTTGGGCTCAGATGAGAAGGGCATGGAACTGCTTAATTCTATCAAGGAAAGTGGCGGTCTAGGCCTCGCAGCTTCGCAGGTAGCCGAAATTCAGGCAGACTTGGCGGCCAAGATGGGGTCAGCAGACCGGACAGCCAAAGAGCCAATCTTTAATGAGAGCTTCGACAAGAAGGGAGGTGCCGCAGAGTTGGAATCGTCTGCGGGCGAACCCGCGGCGCAGCGTACATTTGGTGAGAGAAAAGGCGCGAGCGTTGATCGAGCGTTCACATATCTTCAAGCAATAGTGTATCGCGGCATAATCGCGCCGACGCAGGTGGCGGCATGGCATCACCTTTACGTGGATGAGGTTGGCCCCCCGGGGATTGGGGCGTTCCCGCTCGCTGGGCGGGTCCTAGGGACTTCAGTAAATCCGGCGATGCTAGTCTACCAGCGCTACGGAACGGTCTATTCATCTGGGGACAAGACCTCTACATCAACAGCCCCAACATCGTTCATTTTTTCGTGGCCGGCATATTTCTCGTGGTGGGGCATCCTTATGGCCGTGGGTGCCATATTGGCGTTGGACATAACTGCCTCAGCCATCGCCACAAGGCTACCTCGTGAGACTTTGCCGCTAGCTGCTGGCTTGGTGTCAGCAATCTCATTAAACATGATCACGTCAGATTTCGTTACGACGATATTCTCGCATGGGGCACTCGTCGCTCTCTGCTTACTCGCTGCCTTCGCGTTTGTAGAAAGGATTAGTCGTTCAAAGAAGCAATGGGGCCTGTTCGCATGATGCCTTCAATCGTCTACCCTATCGAAGTAGACTTTCCACCTTTGACGACGTTTTCGGTTTTGAGCATGTTGTTGGCAGCTATTGCCACCAGTGCCCTTTTTTTTCTTCTGATCAAGAACAATTGGCTGCTTGGTCGCCCTGCTTTTGCCTTCGCCGGGCTCGTCAACTTGCTCTACCAGTGGCCGATTGCAATGGCATCAGAACAGATAGAATCGTCATTAGCTTCGCCATTGTTTTTCGTTTTAACCCCTCATCTCGTCGTGTTTGGTGCAATTGCCTGGGTTTCGGGGACTGACAGGCTGAGCCTCTCCGGAGCCACTGTTGCTCCCCGTAAACTGCCTACCGTGGAAGTCACGCTTTCCATAGCGGCCGCGCTACTTTTTACATTGCTCTATTTTGCACGTGTCCCTGCGCGGTGCACTGCCTTATTCGCGCTGATCTACGATCCGGCGAGCACGTTACTAGCGCGTGAGGTGTCAATCAAATTCGCAGGTTCGACTCTTGCTACATCGTCATACGGCGCACTGGTGAATACGGTTCTTCCAGCCATTGCAGCAATAGGAATTGTCCAGATCATCTTCGTCGGCATAAAAAAACGTCGACCTATTGCGATTGCGGCTTGGACGCTTGGAATCTTTGTTTGCATCACCTTAATCATGCTCGCAGGAGCCAAAGGTCTTTTACTGCCCCTCGTTGGAGTAGTGCTGCTAAGCGCCGTATTCTGGAGCACCTCTTTTTGGGGTAAGGTATTTTCGGGTGCGGCTTCCGTTCTTTGCATCGTCAGCGCCTTAGCCGCATTTGAGCTTGCTAAAGACCGCAACGGGAGTGTTCAGGCCTACGATTTTGCCGGGTGCGTGAATAAACTCGGAGCTAATGATCAAGCGAGAGAGTTGATCGCATCGATGCTGGAGCGTGGGGGGCTCAACCTAAGGCCAGAGCAGATCGCGGAACTAAGCAAGCAGTTCCACACGAGCGCGAATTCACAAACATTTGCGACGAAGCGCAAAAGTGATGTTGGTACCTTCACAGCCGGAGACTACCTGAAGGCAATTTTCAATCGTGCCTTTATAGCACCAATCCAAGTCGCCGCGTGGCATCACCTTTATGTTGATGAAATAGGTTCTCCTGGTATCGGCGCTTTCCCTTTAGCGAAGAAAATCGTGGGGTTCAGCGTAGACCCAACAGTGCTTGTCTACCAGCGCTATGGAACCGTTTACTCTGGGGGTGACAAGACAAGCACCAGCACTGCCCCGACAAGCTTTATTTTTTCGTGGCCGGCATATTTTGGTTTCTGGGGAGTAGCGCTGGCGCTAGCTTGTGTTCTGGCGCTTGATGTGGCTACGGCTTTGATCTTGCGCCGGTCGCCAACGAATTTACTCCCGGTCGGAGTCGGCCTAGTCGCAGTCATCAGCTTCAATATGATCACTTCTGATTTTGTCGTGGTGATGCTTTCGCACGGCGGTGCAGTTGCGCTGCTGCTTATGGGTGCCTACGCGGCGATTGAGATGCAACGCCGCAATGGCGCCACGAGCCAAGTTACCGGGCCATAGCGCGAACCGTGCCGCACTTGTATTTAGAAACGTGCCACGAGTCCGGTCGCTTCTAGGGGCGAACCTTGGGAAGCGCGACCGACTCTACAGCAGGTGGGCAGTGGGCGGCTCGGGGGTTACAAATCCTTCGAGCGACCAAGCGATTCGTGACGAGACCCACTCAGACCAGCCGAAGCCGCACCCGAGACCTGATTAAGCGATCACGTCGACGAATGAAAGCGGGCCTGGCCGCTCTGTGGTGCCAGTAAGTGCGATCAGGCCCATTGTCGTTGAGGGACCGGCCGCCGCAGGCTGTAGATGAGGGACGCGCGACGGTCGGACCCATGCAGTCTTAGGAGACCTGCACGGGACAGAATCTAGATGTGTCCCAGATCGGGACAAGGCTGGTGCTGGGATTTTTAAGCGGGTCCGGCAGTGGGTTGCGGTTGGGCGGGGGATGCTGCCGGACCCTGACCTGAATTGCTCAAGCTCAAGTCCGACGTTAGACATAGCAACGGCGGTTCGGCTGGCAAACCACGATTGCGCTTCTTCGGCCGCGACCCGCACGCATCGTAAACAGCTTCTTAAAACGTCGAGGCGACACGTGGGCCAAGCGGGCCTGACCGCTGTACTGTGGATGGGCGAGAAGCCAGGCCCTACTGCCTGGACAAGGCAGCCTGCCACTGTAGCGAGCGCTGAAGCTCTTCAAGATGGTCGGGGTAGGGGAGCAGCGACCGGACCCTTCTACCAATCGGCCCCTTTGAGGTAGTCGCCGCCTTGTAGCACGGCGGATTCGTGGGAAGATATCGCCTGTCTGGGTTAGCTCGGAAGGAGATCGGGCCTGATCGCTGCCCAAGGAGATCGGTCGAAACGATCAGGCCCTTCCTCGAAGGCCCGGCTGTTGGGTTGGGCACGCGGCGGCCGGGTCATGCAGACGGAGAGGCTGCATAAAGTTGATTTAGACTTGTCCCAGATCGGGACAAGGCGGGCCTTCCGATATTTTTGATGATGGGACCGGCAGTTTGGTTTGAGGAGGACCGCCGGTCCCTACTGCCAGGAGGATCAAGCCAGCAGCGTCCCGCCACCTTAACGAGTATCGCGCTTTCCACAACCACTTATGCGGACGTACCAGCCCGACCGGCGATGTCGTGTGCAAAGCGGGCCTGACCGCCGTGGCACTCTATAGGGTCATGCGATCAGGCCCTGCTACCTGGACGGAGGCAGCGCGCAATCATAGCGCGAACCTGTAAGTCATTACAACTAAATCAAAAGGACTATGTCATGGACAGAACCGTTCCGGCCGGAGCGGCGATGCTGCTCGACTTCATTGGAGATATCGAGGCTCCACAGGGTTACGGCACCATCTACGCCAACAAGCAGCACAAGCTTGCGAAGCCACTGACTTCAATGACGTTGGGCGACGTGGTCGATGCGCAGCCTGGATGGTCGAAGAACCATGGCTCGAGCGCGGCCGGCCGGTATCAGTTCATGAAGGCAACGCTGATCGATCTGTCGCGCGAGCTCGGGCTACGCGGCAATCAGATCTTCGATGCCGATCTCCAAGACCGGCTCGCCTTTCACCTCCTGAAGCGCCGAGGCTACGAAGGGTTTATGGCGGGCCAGATCAGTCACACTGAGTTCGGCAGGCGGCTTGCGATGGAATGGGCTTCACTGCCAGTGCTGGCGGCCACCAAGGGCGGATCGAGAACCGTCAAGCGCGGGCAGTCGTTCTACGCCGGCGACGGCTTGAACAAGTCGCTGGTGAAGCCTGAGACGGTCGAGGCTCTGCTGGACAGGGTGAGGGCACTGGCCAGCAAGCCCGCGCCTCCGCCGACACCACCACAGCCCCCACCTCCGCCAAGCCCGCCAGCGAAGCCCGCAGGCGGCAAGCAGCCTGCATCTGGTTCGATCCTCGCCGCCTTCGCTCTGATCGTCGTGGCGGTCGTTCTCTTCATCATCTTTGGGAGCTAAGCCATGAGCGCCATAGCAGCGGTGATCCTCGACGCGGCGGCGGGCCTTGCCGTGCCGTTCATCAAGAAAATCCTGGCCGACAAACTCGGCGACGGCGGCAGGCTGGCGGGGGAGGTGATCGATACGGTGGCCGGCAAGCTCGGCGTTCCTGCCGATGATATTTCCAACCGTTGCCGAGGCCGATCCCGCTGCCGTGCAGGAGGCGATCATCGCGGCAGAGCCGGTCGCGGCCGATCTTGTCCTTGCCTATGTCGAGAGCCAACGTCTTTCGAACGAACTGCAGCTCGCCGAGATGGCCAAGGAACAGACATGGACTTGGGCGTGGCGGCCGGCGTGGATGTACCTCATCGGCTTCTTCTGGCTCTGGCTCATCGTTGCCGTGCCGCTCGCCAATGCGATCACCGGCGCCTCGATCGACATCGTTGATGCCGGCACGCTGATGACGCTGACGGGTGCCTACCTTGGGCTCTACCTCGGCGGCCACACCATCAAAGACGTTGCGGCGAAGTGGAGCCAGAAATGACTGAGACCGAACTGTTCAGCCTAGTTGGGTTCATCATCCTCATCCTTGGCGCTGTTTCCGGTGCGTGGTGGCGCGTCGAGAGCAAGGTGATGGAGGCGAAGGAGTCTGCCTACCATAAATCGGATTCAGCCATGGCCAGGGCTGATACAGCCATTGCGACAGCTTCACTCGCCCGCGAGGAACTGTCTTCCTACAAGACCCATGTCGCCGAGACCTACATCTCCAAGGCCGGGCACCGCGAGACGACAGACCAGATCATGGCGGCGCTCAACGGCGTCAAGACAGCAGTGGATGGCACAAACCAGCGAATCGATCGACTATTCGATGATAGGCCCGAAAGGCGCAACGCATCGTGAGTTCCGAGCCGGCGGTATCCGGCAATGAAAGGAGCGACACAATGAAGCCTGACGCTGTACCAAAGCTCGAGGCTGTCTTCCGCACCTTCCGAATTCCGTGGAGATGCTGATCTACTCCGACTTCTTTGCACTTTCTGCAAACAATCGGCCCGTCTCGGTTCGCTCCGGGGCGGGCTATTTTTCGTTGGGCAATACCCGTTGCTGACGATTGGCAAGGAACAAAGGTCGCCGTCGACAGTTCACCAAGTTCCCCAGCCCTCGTTCCCTGTGTGCGAGGTTCCCCCAGCTGCCCGCCGTCTCCCAACCTCCCGGAGCGGCGGGTCTTTTCGTTTTTCTACACTACTGAATTTTGGCGATGGACAGGGAACAAAAGCCGCGTTTCGACCGTTTGATCACTCCCATGTACCCCGACTTTGGCCCGTCGCTTCTAACCGAGGCGGCGGGCCTTTTCGCGTTTAGATGAGCCCAACTGGCTCTGGTCACTGCGGGCTGATCTTTTTGCAGAGCTCGTTGTACATTTGCTCGTGTTCAGCGGGCTTCTTGCACTCTTCAATGAATTTCTGCCGATTCTCAGGTGACATTTTGGCCAACTCGGCTTGGACTTCTTCATCCGTGCGGAGCGTCGCCATCGTCTCGTCCGTGAAGAACGGGCCCATCACCGTTTTGTCATCCATAATGCTGTCTGTTTGTGCGAATGAAACACCGCCTGTCAGCAATAGCGTCGCGGCAACGATGCTGACGATCTTGATCTTCATATGAGTTCTCCGGTTCCAGTCCGCACGCCATTCGCGCGGGCTCCCCGAACCCTGTCTCGCCAAGATTGTTCCACCTCTAGATGGCCATACTCACGCCGCTTCCTCGACCTCCGCGTCTTCCTCCGGCGTATGCGCCTGCAGGAAAGCGGGGCTTCCAACCACTCGTTGAACGCGGCAACCCGAAGGAACAAACCTCGCGCTCCTGTGTTTGATACCGTCCATGTTACATCCCTCACGTGGATACCGCTCGGCCCGTCGTCTCCTTCCTCCTTCCAGAGACGGCGGGCTTTCGGGTGTTGCCGCATGCGAGCTTTCCATCGTCCAGACTTGCAGGCATGATGTGTTCTTTAGGATGCCCATGGGCGCTTTATCTTGGACAAGTCTGATTAACGTGCTCGCGGCAGTCGTGCCGGTAGTGGCGACTGCGATTATCGGCAATCTCGTTACCTTGCCGAACATCCCCACCTGGTACGCTCATTTGGCAAAGCCGGCCTTCAATCCGCCGAACTGGGTTTTCGCACCGGCTTGGACAACGCTTTATATCCTCATGGCGGCGGCTTTTTTCCGCATTTTGCAAACCCCCGGCGTGCGCACCGCTGCCATCGTCCTGTTCCTGGTTCAGCTCGTTCTCAATGCGGCATGGTCCTGGGTGTTCTTTTCCCAACGCAGTCCATATGGCGCGCTGGTTGTCATAGCGTTGCTGTGGATCGCTATTGCTGCGACGATTCTAACCTTCTGGCAGGTGGATCGCATCGCCAGTGGGCTGCTGTGGCCCTACCTCGCATGGGTTAGCTTTGCTGCGGTGTTAAACTGGGAAATCTATCGCCTGAACTGAAGGAACAGATGCAAGCCTGACCGGTTTGATCATACCCGTTGGCGCGTTCTCACATTCCCGGCGCGCGTCCTTAATGGCCCGTCGTTTCTCTCGCGCGAGGCGGCGGGCTTTTTCCCTGTGCCAGCCAAACTAGCGAAAACGCTTAATCGCTCTTCCTGTCACGCGATGTCGACGACTTCGCCGCCCGCTTGCGACCGAGCCCCATTGCTTTCGCCATCGCCGACCTGCTGGCCGCATACTCCGGGGCTACGACCGGGTAGTCGGACGGCAGATCCCATCTCTCACGATATTCCTCGGGGGACATATTGTGATGGACCATCAAGTGCCGCTTCAGAGACTTGAACTTCTTTCCATCCTCCAGGCAGAAGATGTGGCTTCGTGTAACCGACCTCTTTATCGAAATAGCCGGCGTGCGTGGTTCATCCACCAGGCGAACAGGAGCAGGCTCGGACAAGTTAACCAAAGCGGCATTCACGCGGTCAATCAGCGCCGGAAGTTCGGTCGCAGGGATTGGATTGTTCGATACGTAGGCAGACACAATATTTGCTGCAATCGCCAAAGTAGGGAACGTAGCCTTATCTAATGAGCTGGCATCTGCGTGGTTCATTATTCATCCCTCGCAATACTGCCCCCACTAGAAAATGTAACATATAATCAAACAGATTGGCTACATCGGAATATTTACCAGTTGATCAATAAACCGCTGAAGGGCGACGCTTGCGGTTCAAGCCTAGTTTCGGAAACTCCAGCAGGTTCGCAGACGCGCGGCACCCAGCGTTGCCGGCAACGAGCCAGCAGCTTTTTATTCGCGCTAGTATCCTAAGCTGCTATGCGCGTTTGCGAGGCCCCCGAAAGCCGGCTTTGGTTTTCCTGATTCTGCCGCCTTTCAGCTCAAGAACGTCGATATTTCGTGCCTCGCGCATGAACTCGTCCTGGAGTTCTCCCCAAGTCCCAAGCAGGCCGCCGCATTTGCTGCATTGAATGAGCGTAGATTCACCCGCACCTTCCGGAATGACCATAGTGATGGTGCCGCAGGTCTTACATTCGAGCTTTCCGTCGAGGTAGCCGCTCTCCTTCATCCGGCTATTCTGCCCGTTTTCTTTTGGCAAATCGAATCTTATCCACAGCCGACGTTACGTCCGCGGTTACGTTCCTACCTGAATATCGGCCGAAACAACCGGCCGGTCGCTCACCCACTCAACTATGGCCACGCAACGGCCTAGCATGAACGGTTTAGCTGCTATGGCTGACTTTCCGGAGCCTGCCTTTGCTGGCAAACTGGGTTGGGGGACGATCGGGAGCGCCTATGATGTCCCACATAAAGCAACTTCTCTGCACCGCCGTCATCACTCTGCTTTCGCTGGCACCACTCAGCCTCAGCGCCGCGCAGCCGCCAGATCGAGGCGACACGCCCGGTCTTGGTTTTGGTAACGGACCTTCAAATAGCCTAGCCGTTCCGAGCCCTGTGGCTGGAACCGGGTTGCCGATCGTCATCATCGCGGGATGCGGCTATGTTTGGATGCGCCGAAGAGTACGACGTCAGAAAGAGCAGAACGCGCGCCGATGAAATCTTCGATTAGCCGCCCTCGCAACGGCCATTGCAGTGGCTCTGCCTTTCGAAGGCGCGTATGCTGGCTGGCGGCTGCCGTGAGGACCAAGAAAATGTCTCAGCAGGCCCGCCACGATGCGTGGCACGCTGGCGCCAACTATGACATCTACATGGGACGCTGGAGCCGGAAGGTCGCGCCGCGCTTCCTCGACTGGCTGAATCCCTCCGATCATCTGGACTGGCTCGAAATCGGCTGCGGCACCGGTGCGCTTTCGGGAACAATCATGGCGCGCTGCAACCCGGCAAGCTTCACCGGCGTGGAGCCCTCCGCTGGCTTTCTCCAGCAAGCCCGCACGAACGTTGCGGACGAGCGCGCGCAGTTCCTCGTTGGCGATGCGCAAGCCTTGCCCGTGGCCAGCCATGCCAAGGACATGATCGTGTCAGGACTGGTCCTCAACTTCGTGCCAGACAAAGAAAAAGCGCTGACCGAAATGAAGCGCGTGGCACGTCGTGGCGCGACGGTCGCTTTCTATGTTTGGGACTATCCAGGTGGTGGAATGGAGTTCATGCGCGCCTTTTGGAGGGCCGCGATCGCGCTCGATCCAAATGCACGGGATCTTGCCGAGGATCGGCGGTTTCCCTTCTGCACCCGCGAAGCGCTCATCGGCCTGGCAACATCCAACGGCCTGACTTCCGTGGATTGCACTGCGATAGAGGTGCCGACGGTATTCAAGGACTTTGACGATTTCTGGCAGCCATTCACGCTCGGCGCAGGGCCGGCGCCGGGCTACTGCATGAGCCTCGATCGCGACCACCGGGAGCGATTAAAGGAAAGGATCTCTCAAAGCCTCACCCGCACACACGATGGATCGATCCCGCTAAAGGCAAGGGCGTGGGCATTACGTGGAGTGGTCAGCTAACTGCCCGCTGCTGGAGCTGGCCGCCTCACTCCGGGGCGGGCCTTTTTCGTTTTTCGACCTCTAGACAAACGACGTTGTCTTCCATCTCCAGTGGCTCGTGGCCGTCCTCGTCGTGATAAAAGACTTGCCTGAGATCGCGGCGGTCAACGGTCTGCCCGCATGTGGGGCACTGGTAGAAATATTCGCTCTCATCCTCGACCGTGGTTGCCATTCGACCGAAGGGAGGGCCGAGATCAGAGAGTTTGGTCATGCGAGCTTCCGCGCTTCTTCCATCAGCTTAGTGCGGTCGTTGCCGTGCTTCCTGATCAGCTCGCGCGCCTGGTCCTGACTGATGCCGGTCTGCTCAGCCAGGTACTGGACTTCATAGTTCTGATCCCCGGCCACCCGGTCGCGGTCACGCCCGCCGCGTTTGCTCTTGTCGTCGGTCATTGCAAGTCCTCATCGAAGATAGAGCCCGCCTGATTGAAGCGCCTTAGGCCGTGAAGCAATTCCCCGGCCCCAACTGCCGATGAGAGCCTTGAGTTGGACCGGTGCGCCCCACCTGCGAACTTCGTCACTGATCTCTTGAGCTGGCGCCCATTCCGACAAAGCGATCTTGTTCGCCGGCATGCCAAGCTTCCGCATCGCGATGGCGATCTCGGCTCGGATTTCTGCTTCGGTGCTGCTCATCGCCTAACAATCGGCGGGCGGGCGGAATGTTCCGATCAGGTGCGGCCGTGGAAGCCTGGCTGTATGCGCTGGGCCTCGCCTTCGTCTTTGTGCTCATGGCAGAACCAGAGCGTGCCATAGCGCGTGTTGTAGCCGAACGGTGCATAGGTCTTGCAGCCATCATGGCAACATGGGTGAGGCGGCATTCCGACTTCAGATTCGCTGGTCATGGCCTCTGATAGCGCCTTGACTGACAGCTGTCATGTTCCTAATTCGTTCTCATGCGTTTGCCCGAAATCACATATCCGCTCAAGGTCGACACGATCAGCAAGACACTGGCTTTGGGTGATGGGATATCGGTGAGATGCCACACGTGCAATCGCCACGCTCGGATCAATTTGGTCCAACTCGCCAAGCGTGTCGGCATGGATCACGGATGCATGCACGATGACCTTCTGCCGCTGTTCCATTGCTCGAAATGCAGAGCGGCGAGACGGCGCGACAAGAACCTGACGGACCCGCATTCGATGGTGCGGCAGAATGACTAACCTTTTCCGCCAGCCGGGCATTTGTCGTTTGGGAAGGGGTATTCCGGGAACATCTTTTCAGAATGCGCAGGGGATTGTTTTTCAGAATGCCAGTCGTCGCTTGACGAACAACCTCGCCCAACTTATTGAACCGCCTCGTACTGCGGCAGCGGTGAGGCCTCGTGGCGGAGTGGTTACGCAGAGGACTGCAAATCCTTGCACCCCGGTTCGATTCCGGGCGAGGCCTCCAACCTGCCACACGAACCGCCGGAATCAGGCCGGCTGGCGTGTCTGCCCGGAATGGCTGGCACGTTTCTCGGATTGAGGCGGATTGCCCTGGCTATGGATACTGATTTCTCCGAACAGCGCGCGAAGATGGTCGACGGTCAGGTCCGCACCACGGACGTGACCGATGCCGCCCTGCTGGAGGCGATGCTCTCCGTGCCGCGCGAAGCTTTCGTAGGCTTCAGGCATCGTGCGCTTGCCTATATCGACGACCATATCGAGATCGCCGGGGCGAGCGGTAGCGGGCCGGCGCGTTACCTGATGCAGCCTTCGCCCTTTGCCAAGCTGGTGCAACTGGCCGAGATCCGGCCCACCGATTTCGTGCTCGATATCGGCTGCGGCACCGGCTATTCGGCCGCGGTGTTGTCGAGGCTCGCAAGTTCGGTGATAGCGCTGGAAAGCGATCCGGCCTTGGCCGAAAGGGCAAGCTCGACGCTGTCGGAACTCGGTTGCGACAATGTCGCGGTCGTCACCGGCTCCTTGCGGGAAGGTTATCCGGCGGAAGCGCCTTATGACGTTATTTTGCTGGAGGGTGCGGTCGAAGAACTCCCGGAAGGCCTGTTCGAACAACTTAAAGAGGGCGGGCGGCTCGTCGCGGTCGAAGGTCACGGCAATGCCGGTGTTGCCCGACTGTTTCTAAAAACTACTGGCATTGTAAGCGGCCGGAGCGCGTTTAATGCGGCAATTCGGCCACTGCCGGGGTTCGAACGCGTCCGAAGCTTCGAATTCTAAACACGAAAGTCTTGCGACGGCGGAGCCATCGTGTTCATTTGCCGCCTGGACTATCGTTGCCGATTCCTCGTCGAGTTTCCGAGGGGCGGCGGGGACCTGTGTGGCTGCTTCAGGCAATGCGAAACGCCGAGCGATGTCATACGGCTTCCGGCAAACGAATGAGGGATTAGCAGTGTCGCTTGTACGCAAGAGTTTTTTTGCCGCCATTCTTATGTCGGCCACAGCACTGTCGACTGCAACCGTCTCCGCCGAAACCATCCTTGGGGCACTTGCCAAGGCATACCAGAACAATTCCGAACTGAACTCCGGGCGTGCCGGCGTGCGCGTCACTGACGAGGGCGTGGCGATCGCCAAGTCCGGATATCGTCCGATCGTGGTCGGTTCGTCGAGCATCAACTATACCTCCCAAGCCGGCACCCGGCTTACCACCGGAAATTTCGGGGTGGAGATAAGACAGACCCTGTTCGACGGCTTTCAGACGAAAAACAACGTTGCCGCCGCTGAATCGCAGGTGTTCGCCGCCAACGAAAGTCTGCGCAACACCGAAATGAACATCCTGCTCAACGCGGCCACCGCCTATATGGATGTCATCCGTGATCGGCAGATCGCGACGCTGCGCGAACGCAACCTGCAATTCCTGAATGAGCAGGGCCGCGCCGCGCGCTCGCGCTTCGATGTCGGTGAAGGCACCCGCACCGACGTTGCGCAGGCAGATGCGGCGCGCTCGCTGGCGGAGGCTCAGTTGGCTGCGGCGCGTGCCCAGGCTTCGTCGAGCGCTGCGATCTATCGCCAGATCATCGGCGACGATCCGGGCAATCTCAGAGGTGCCTCGCCGGTGGCGAAGCTGCTGCCTGCGAGTCTGGACCAGGCCTTCGCGCTGGCTGCGGCAGGACATCCGGCCATCCTTGCGACCCAGCATCTGGTGGATGCAGCCGGTTTCGCGGTCAATGCGGCTGAAGGCGCGTTGTTGCCGCAGATTTCCGCTTCAGCCGGCGTGTCGCGCAACTATCGTGAAACCCGCGGCGGGTTTGACCCGATCACCGGATTGCCGGGGGGGGACAGCACCGCGAACACGGCGGCAACCATCGGCGCCACGCTCACCGTGCCGATCTACCAGGGCGGCCGCGCCTCGGCGCAGGTGCGTCAGTCCAAGGAATCGCTCAGCCAGGCTCGGATCGAGGTCGATGTGAGGCGCGATCTGGTGCGGGCGGCGGTGACCTCGGCATGGACCTCGTACATCGCGGCGCGGGAAAGCGTTACCGCCAACCGATCGGCGATCTCGGCTGCAGAGCTGGCTTTGAACGGTGTCATCGAGGAGCGCAATGTCGGCCAGCGCACGACCCTCGACGTGCTCAACGCGCAAAGCGACGTCATCGATGCGCAAATCAACCTGGCGAATGCCGAACGTGAAGTGGTCGTTGCGAGCTACGCAATCCTTTCGGCGATCGGCCAGCTCTCCGCCACCCGACTCGGGCTTCAGGTGACCGAGTATCGGCCGGAAGAACATTATGAGGCGGTCAAGGACAAGTGGATCGGCTTGCGTACGCCCGACGGCCGCTGATGTCGCCACCGTCAAATTGCGGATGATCCGGCCTGGGTGCCGGTCATCAATTTTTACCAGTCGGCGCGGGCCTGATGCTCGGACAGTCGCCAGGAGTGTCCCCGAACGCATGAATGCATCCAACAGTCGCGAATGATTTTGCAGGTCATGCGCCGTTCAAATATTGCTCGGCTCCTTCTGTGAAGGTGCTTCACCGTAATCTGTTGAAATCGGCCGCGCTGCGACTTTGGGGATTCTCGAACGCCGATACGTCCGTTACGCTAGAGCATTGATTCGAATGGCTTCATCCGTTCGGACCGCGAATTCCGGCTCTCAGGGTGGCGAACGTGACGACGGCACAGGCAAGCAGCGCACAGCGCGAACCTTCGATGGAAGAAATACTCGCTTCCATTCGCAGAATAATCGAAGATAGCGATACTGCTCGCAAGGAAGGCGAGCTCGGCGCGGCCGGCGAGGGTAGCGAATCCCGTCTCGACAATGCGGTAATCGAAGTGGACGCGTTTCGTGCCGAGTTGCGGGCAGCGCAAAACGATGCCGGGAAGCCCGTTAACCTGGCTGAAGTGCAGGCGCGGATTGCCGATGAACCGCAACCCGACGTGAAAGAGGCGCATCTGGGACATGACGCGCAGGCCACAACCGGAGTGGAGGCGCAGCCGGACGTTGCACCAAAGGCTTCAGTCGAAAGCTCCACGTTCGCCGTGCCAGTTTGGAATATTCCAGCCGAGAAGGAGCCTGCGCCGGCCGCTTCGGGCGTGGTTGAATCTGCCTATGACGATCAGCTCGAAGCAGCGCTTGGCGATCTGTCGATAGAGCAGGCGGCTGCAGATCAGCCTGAACCCACTCCGGAGCCTGCCGCGCCGACCGTTGACAGCAATTTCGCCGTCAATGAAAGCCGCACCGAGACGCCGTCTTCTGGTGGCGCAGAAAGTCCCAGGCCTGCGATTTTGTCGGAACATGCCGGCCGTCAGGTCGCGGCGGCGTTCGGCGAATTGTCGGAGGCCTTCGCGGCGCGAAGCCGCAAGACGTTTGACGACATGGCAGCGGAAATGATGCGGCCGATGCTCCAGGATTGGCTGGACAATAACCTGCCGACCCTTGTGGAGCGTCTGGTGCGGGAAGAAATCGAACGTGTCGCGCGCGGAGCGCAATAACGGCGCAATGGCCGTGGTGCCGGGCCGGTTGGCAGTCGACAACATTGTAGCCCGACGGAGGTTGCGGCGTTCGAGTGCGCTTCTTTCATATTGATCCGCAAAGTTTTTGTGCCGTTGCGTTCCTGAGCGATTGCTGTGCTGATGACCTGTGGCAACGTTCGTGCAAGCGGTATTTCGTTTGAATTCCAGCGACTTCGTTCCGGACAAGACACCTTGGCGCGGATGCCCGATGGCAATCTTTGATAGGAAAACGTCCTTGCCAGAGATTTTCCACTGGCGGAATCAATCCCATAACGATATGCGATGACTCCCATGGCGCGATATGTATTCATCACTGGCGGCGTGGTTTCCTCACTTGGAAAAGGCATCGCTGCGGCGGCTCTTGGGGCTCTCCTGCAGGCGCGCGGCTATCGCGTGCGCATTCGCAAGCTCGATCCTTATCTCAATGTCGACCCCGGCACGATGTCGCCCTATCAGCATGGCGAAGTCTTCGTGACCGATGACGGTGCCGAGACCGACCTCGATCTTGGTCACTATGAGCGGTTTACCGGCCGCTCTGCCAATCAGCAGGACAGCATCACCACCGGCCGCATCTACAAGAACATCATCGAGCGGGAGCGTCGTGGCGACTATCTCGGCGCGACGGTTCAGGTCATTCCGCACGTCACCGACGAGATCAAGAACTTCATTCTTGGCGGCAATGACGACTTCGACTTCGTGCTTTGCGAGATCGGCGGCACGGTCGGCGATATCGAGGCAATGCCGTTCCTCGAGGCGATTCGTCAGCTCGGCAACGATCTGCCGCGCAACAATGCGGTCTATGTTCATCTGACGCTGATGCCGTACATTCCGGCTGCCGGGGAGCTCAAGACCAAGCCGACGCAGCATTCCGTCAAGGAACTGCGCTCGATCGGCATCGCGCCCGACATCCTGCTGGTGCGCGCCGATCGCTCCATCCCGGCGGAAGAGCGCAGAAAGCTTTCGCTGTTCTGCAATGTGCGTGAATCCGCGGTCATTCAGGCGCTCGACGTTGGCCACATCTATGATGTGCCGATGGCCTACCACAAGGAAGGGCTGGATTCGGAAGTGCTTGCGGCTTTCGGCATCGATCCGGCTCCGAAGCCGCGGCTGGAATCCTGGCAGGATGTGTCACGTCGCATCCACAACCCAGAGGGCGAAGTCACGATTGCCGTGGTCGGCAAATATACCGGCCTCAAGGACGCCTACAAATCGCTGATCGAGGCGCTTTCGCATGGCGGCCTGGCCAACAGGGTGCGCGTCAAGCTCGACTGGATCGAGTCGGAAGTGTTTGAAAAGGAAGATCCGGCGCCGTTTCTGGAGAAGGTGCACGGCATTCTTGTGCCCGGTGGCTTCGGCGAGCGCGGCTCGGAGGGCAAGATCCTTGCGGCGAGATTCGCCCGCGAGCGAAAGGTGCCTTACTTCGGCATCTGCTTCGGCATGCAGATGGCCTGCATCGAAGCGGCGCGATCGCTTGCCGGAATCGATGATGCGTCGTCTTCCGAGTTCGGTCCCACCAAGGAACCGGTCGTCGGCCTTATGACCGAATGGTTGAAGGGCAACATGCTGGAAAAGCGTCGCGAAGCGGGCGATCTCGGCGGCACGATGCGGCTCGGAGCCTATGAGGCACGGCTTGGTGAGGGCAGCAAGATTGCCGAAATCTACGGCGACACCGCCATTTTCGAACGGCATCGGCATCGTTACGAGGTCAATATCGACTATAAGGCGCGGCTGGAGGAGTGCGGCCTGGTGTTTGCCGGCATGTCGCCGGACGGCGTGCTGCCGGAGACAGTCGAGTATCGCGATCACCCGTGGTTCATCGGCGTCCAATATCACCCGGAGTTGAAAAGCCGTCCGCTTGATCCGCATCCGCTGTTTGCCAGCTTCATCGGTGCCGCGGTCGAGCAAAGCCGGCTCGTATAGCGGCGCTTTCAACGCGCATTTTGCAGTATGCTTGAACGGAGCGGCTTTTTCGGGCACATGGCACCGAGATGAGCATCAGCCCTGCAAAGCTCCGCAACCTTGACCATCTGGTCCTGCCGACAGCCAATCTGGTGACGGCGCGAGCGCGGCTGAGCGGATTGGGATTTACGGTCGCGCCCGTCGGCGTGCATCCCTTTGGCACGGAAAACGCCTGCATCTATTTTTCTGGCGGCACCTTTATCGAGCCGCTTGCCGTCGCAGATAAGGAGCGGGCGGCGCTTGCCATTGCGGACGGCAATGAGTTTGTCAGCCGTGACCGACAGTTTCGTGCGCGCAACGGCGATGAAGGGCTTTCGGCGCTGGTATTCGGGACAGAAAACGCCGACCAGGACCATGACGCCTTTGTTCGTGCCGGAATATCGGCTGGAGCCAGGCTCGATTTTTCAAGGCCTTTCGTCGACACGTCCGGCAGGGCCGACACCGCGTCGTTCCGGCTGGCATTCTCGGCCGACGCCCAAGCGCCGGACGCATTCTTCTTCACCTGCGAGCGGGTCAATGCACCGAAGGTCGACCGCTCAGCGCTCCAGGCCCATGCCAATGGCGTCAGTCATATCGCGGCGGTGGCTGCCTGCGGCAACGAGCCGACGGCGTTTCGCGATTTCTTCGAGAAAATGACTGGCGGGCAAGGTCGCTCCGCCGATGACGCCCGCATCGATTTCCCGCTGTCCAACGCGACCATATCCTTGATCAATCCCGCCGCGTTCAGGCAGGATTTCGGGGTGGACGCTCCGCAGGCGGTCGGTTTTCGACTGTCTGCGATTATTTTTGCCGTCAATGATCGAGCCGCGACCGAACGGCTCTTCAAAGCCGGGTCCGTTGTCTATGAGACGCGCAATAACCGTCTCGTCGTCCCAACTGCCAAGGGGCAGGGCGCCGTTTTTGCCTTCGAGGAAATCCGATGACCGCACCAAATTCGACAGTGACAGTCGGCAATGTTGTTTTCAGCAACACAGCCGCATTTTCGCTGATTGCCGGGCCGTGCCAACTCGAATCGCGCCAGCATGCATTCGACATGGCCGGCGCGTTGAAGGAGTTGACCGAGAAGCTCGGCATCGGCCTCGTCTACAAATCCAGCTATGACAAGGCCAATCGCACTTCGCTGACCGGCAAGCGCGGCGCCGGTCTCGACGCGGCGCTGCCGGTATTCGAGGCATTGCGCAAGGAGCTGTCGCTTCCGGTGCTCACCGACGTGCACACGGAAGAACAATGCGCGATCGTTGCGCCGGTCGTCGATATCCTACAGATTCCGGCCTTCCTGTCGCGCCAGACCGACCTGCTGATCGCCGCCGCAAAGACCGGCAAGATCGTGAACGTCAAGAAGGGCCAATTCCTCGCGCCATGGGACATGAAGAACGTCGTGGCCAAGGTGACCGGCTCCGGCAATTCGAATGTGCTGGTCACCGAGCGCGGCGCATCCTTCGGCTATAATACGCTGGTATCCGACATGCGCGCGCTGCCGATCATGGCCGAGCTGGGTGCGCCGGTGATTTTCGATGCGACCCATTCCGTGCAGCAACCGGGCGGGCAGGGTGGCTCGTCGGGAGGCGAGCGGCGCTTTGTCGAGACGCTTGCCCGGGCAGCCGTCGCGGTGGGCGTGGCGGGGCTTTTCATCGAGACTCACCAGGACCCGGACCATGCCCCCTCCGACGGGCCGAACATGGTCGCGCTGAAGGATATGCCGGCCCTACTCGAACGGCTGGTGGCCTTCGACAGGATCGCTAAAAGCGTCTGATCAGGGCGCCGACGCATTGCGTTTTCGTCGGCTTTCGCTAAGACGTGCACGGTGATTTTGCCAGGAGGGAACCTTTCAATGACAGCCATCATCGACATTGTCGGCCGGGAAATTCTGGATAGTCGTGGCAATCCGACCGTCGAGGTGGATGTGGTTCTCGAGGACGGTTCGATGGGCCGTGCGGCGGTTCCGTCCGGCGCTTCCACGGGCGCTCATGAGGCCGTGGAATTGCGCGACGGCGGCACTCGTTATCTCGGCAAGGGCGTCGAGCGCGCTGTCGAAGCAGTGAATGGCGAGATCTCCGACGCGATCTGCGGGCTGGAAGCCGAACACCAGGCCGAAATCGATGCGACGATGATCGACCTCGACGGCAGCGCCAACAAGAGCCGGCTCGGCGCGAACGCCATTCTTGGCGTCTCGCTGGCTGCCGCCAGGGCAGCCGCCCACGCTTCCGGCCTGCCGCTCTATCGTTATCTCGGCGGCCCGAACGCCCGTCTCCTGCCCGTGCCGATGATGAACATCATCAATGGCGGCGCGCATGCCGACAACCCGATAGATTTCCAGGAATTCATGATCATCCCGGTCGGCGCGCCGACCTTGCGGGATGCGGTGCGCTGGGGCTCCGAAATCTTCCACACCCTGAAGAAGGGCCTGAAAGACGCCGGCCACAACACCAATGTCGGCGATGAAGGTGGCTTTGCTCCCAATCTCAAGAGCGCGCAGGCCGCCCTCGACTTCATCATGGGATCGATTGAAAAGGCCGGCTACAAGCCTGGCGAAGACGTTTCGATCGGCCTTGACTGCGCGGCAACCGAATTCTTCAAGGACGGTGCCTATGTCTATGAAGGCGAGAGGAAGAGCCGCGATCCGAAGAGCCAGGCAAAGTATCTGGCGAAGCTTGCGGCCGATTATCCGATCATCTCCATCGAAGACGGCATGGCCGAGGACGACTGGGACGGCTGGAAAGCCCTGACCGATCTGTGCGGCGACAAGGTCCAGCTCGTCGGGGACGATCTGTTCGTCACCAACACGGCACGCCTGCGCGACGGCATCCGCATGGGGGTCGGGAACTCGATCCTCGTAAAGGTCAACCAGATCGGTTCGCTGACCGAGACGCTGGAAGCAGTGGAAACCGCGCATAAGGCGCGCTACACGGCCGTGATGTCGCATCGCTCGGGAGAGACCGAGGACACGACGATCGCCGACCTCGCCGTCGCCACCAATTGCGGGCAGATCAAGACCGGCTCGCTGGCGCGTTCCGACCGGCTGGCGAAGTACAACCAACTCATCCGCATCGAAGAGGAACTCGGCAAGCAGGCCCGCTATGCGGGGCGGTCAATCCTCAAGGCCTGAGGTTTTCAGCTTCTCTGATCGACAAGGAAGGGCGGGCAACCGCCCTTTTTTCATGCGCGGCAGGCGGCGTTTCGACAAAACTTGCGACCCTCGTAACCGTCCATTAAGCAAGATTGCGCCAGAACATGTGCAGAGGATGCGCACATGTGGACACGTCAGCACAAAGAGAGAAATACAGGTCGGCTGATCGTGCCGGCGCTGACGGTGCTGTTCCTTTCCTATTTCGGCTTCCACGCCTACCACGGCGAATTCGGCATCTATTCCAAGTATCAGTTGCAGGACCGGACCGCGGAATTGCAGGCGAAGCTCGACGCGATAAAGGCGCAGCGGGTCGATCTGGAGCGTCGCGTACAGTTGCTGCACGATGGTACGCTTGAGAAGGACATGCTTGACGAACAGGCGCGCAAGGCGCTTAATCTGTCGCATCCCGATGAGATCACCATTATCCGCTCGCCGGATTTGTCGAATTAACTCAATATCAGTTAATCGACCATATTCTTAATGAATTTAAGCGTTTAGATGCATACGTGCCATGCGTTTTTCCGCATGGCGGAACGCTTGATTGCATGCTAGCTTCCTTCAATCCGAAGGGAGCCGCTCCCTTCGATGTCCGGGAAGAGACATTACCAGGGAGTGATGTATGGCCGTCGCCGCCAAGAAGGCGTCTGCGCGATCCAGAGCAGACGCGAAATCCAATCTGGGCCCCGTCGCGCCCAAACCAGCAGAATTCACCAAGGAACACGAACTCGCCGCCTACCGCGAGATGCTTCTGATCCGTCGTTTCGAGGAAAAGGCCGGCCAGCTCTACGGCATGGGCTTCATCGGCGGTTTCTGCCACCTCTATATCGGCCAGGAAGCGGTGGTATCGGGCATGAAGATGGCGCTGATCGAAGGCGACCAGATGATCACCGCCTATCGCGACCATGGCCATATGCTGGCGATGGACATGTCGCCTCGCGGGGTGATGGCCGAGCTGACGGGCCGCCGCAACGGCTATTCCAAAGGCAAGGGCGGCTCCATGCACATGTTCTCCAAGGAGAAGAACTTCTATGGCGGTCATGGCATCGTCGGCGCGCAGGTGTCGCTCGGCACGGGGCTGGCTTTCGCCAACCGCTATCGTGGCAACAAGAATGTCTGCCTGACCTATTTCGGCGATGGCGCGGCCAATCAGGGCCAGGTCTATGAGAGCTTCAACATGGCCTCGCTGTGGAAGCTTCCCGTCGTCTATGTCATCGAAAACAACCGGTATGCCATGGGCACGTCGGTGACCCGCTCCTCGGCCGAAACCGATTTCTCGCAGCGCGGCGCTTCGTTTCGCATTCCTGGCATCCAGGTGGATGGCATGGACGTGCGGGCGGTGAAGTCGGCCGGCGACCTGGCGACCGAATGGTGCCGGGCGGGCAAGGGGCCGATCATCCTGGAAATGCAGACCTACCGCTATCGCGGCCATTCGATGTCGGATCCGGCGAAATATCGCTCCAAGGAAGAAGTGCAGAAGATGCGCGCGGAGCATGACCCGATCGAGCAGGTCAAGGCGCGGCTCCTTGATAAGAAATGGGCCGACGAGGACGAGTTGAAGGCGATCGACAAGTCGGTGCGCGATATCGTTGCCGACGCGGCGGAATTCGCGCAGGCAGATCCCGAGCCGGATGCTTCCGAGCTCTGGACCGACGTTACGCATTGAAGGAGGGGCAGGGATATGCCGATCGAAATTCTCATGCCCGCGCTTTCTCCGACGATGGAAGAGGGCAATCTTTCCAAATGGTTGAAGAACGAGGGCGACAGGGTCGTTGCCGGCGATGTTCTGGCTGAGATTGAAACAGACAAGGCGACCATGGAGGTCGAGGCCGTCGATGAGGGCACGCTGGCCCGCATAGTGGTGCCTGCCGGTACGGAAGGCGTCAAGGTCAATGCGGTGATCGGGATGCTGGCGGCCGAGGGTGAAGACGTCGACGCTGCCGGAGAAGCCGTAGGCGAGGAAGAGGTGAAGGCCGATGGCTCGGCGCCGGCAGCCGAGGCTGCACCCGCGGCGGCCAAGAGCGAGGCTGCGGCGCCCGTTGCGGCGGCCCCAAAGGTTGAAGTCGCCGCCGATCCAGATATTCCGGCCGGCACTGAGATGGTGTCGACGACGGTTCGCGAGGCATTGCGCGATGCAATGGCAGAAGAGATGCGTCGCGACCCCGACGTCTTCGTCATGGGCGAGGAAGTCGCCGAATATCAGGGTGCCTACAAGATCACGCAAGGGCTACTGCAGGAGTTTGGCGATCGGCGCGTGGTCGATACGCCGATCACCGAGCACGGCTTTGCCGGCGTCGGCGTCGGTGCGGCAATGGCCGGACTGAAGCCGATCGTCGAGTTCATGACCTTCAACTTCGCCATGCAGGCGATCGACCAGATCGTCAATTCGGCTGCCAAAACGCTCTATATGTCCGGCGGCCAGATGGGTGCGCCGGTTGTATTTCGCGGGCCGAACGGTGCGGCCGCGCGCGTCGCGGCCCAGCACTCGCAGTGTTATGCGGCGTGGTACGGCCATATACCCGGCCTCAAGGTTGTCATGCCCTACACGGCGGCCGACGCCAAGGGCCTCCTAAAGGCTGCAATCCGCGATCCCAATCCGGTGATCTTCCTTGAGAATGAAATCCTCTATGGCCAGTCCTTCGACGTGCCGAAGCTTGACGATTTCGTGCTGCCGATCGGCAAGGCACGTATCCATAAGCCCGGCAAGGACGTGACGATCGTCTCCTTCGGCATCGGCATGAGCTATGTGGTCAAGGCGGAGGCCGAACTGCGCGAGATGGGCATCGATGCGGAAATAATCGATCTCCGGACGATCCGTCCGCTGGACTTCGACACCATCATAGCGTCGGTGAAGAAGACCAACCGGCTGGTGGTGGTGGAAGAAGGCTTCCCGCAAAGTTCCGTCGGCGACTTTATCGCCAACCAGGTTTCGCAGCGCGCTTTCGATCATCTCGACGCGCCCGTCATCACGATTGCCGGCAAGGACGTGCCGATGCCCTATGCGGCCAATCTCGAAAAGCTGGCGTTGCCGAACGTTGCCGAGGTCGTCGAGGCGGTCAAAGCTGTTACCTATCGCGGCTGAGGGGGAAGCAATGCCGATAAACATCACCATGCCGGCCCTCTCTCCGACAATGGAGGAGGGCAATCTCGCCAAGTGGCTGGTCAAGGAAGGCGACAAGATTTCGCCGGGCGACGTGATTGCCGAGATCGAAACCGACAAGGCGACCATGGAGGTCGAAGCCGTCGATGAAGGCACGGTTGCCAAACTAGTGGTACCTGCCGGCACCGAAGGCGTGAAGGTCAATGCGCTGATCGCCATTCTCGCCGGCGAAGGCGAGGACGCGAGCGTCGCTGCCAAGGGCGGTGACGGTGCCGCCGCAAAGGCGGAGACGGCAAAGCCCGAACCCGCCCCCTCATCTGGTCCTTCGGGCCATGGGGAGAAGAGCGCGCCTGCCTCCACGCAAGCCGCTTCAGGCGCCAACGGTGCCGGGACCTCCTCGCCCCAGCGGGGAGAGGGTGGTTCGCGCAGCGAACCGGGTGAGGGGGCAAATCGCATCTTTGCCTCGCCGCTGGCTCGCCGTATCGCCAAGAATGCCGGCATCGACTTTACGTCGGTTGCCGGCAGCGGCCCGCGTGGGCGCGTCGTCAAGGCCGATGTTGAGGCGGCGATTGCTGGAGGCGGTGCCAAGGCGGCGGCGCCTGTGGCGAAACAGGCGTCCGAAGCCGTGGCTCCCGCGCCGAAGCCGATGGCGGACGATCAGGTGCTGAAGCTGTTTGCCGAGGGCTCCTACGAATTGGTGCCGCACGACAATATGCGCAAGACGATTGCGCGGCGTCTGGTCGAGGCCAAGAGCACCATTCCGCATTTCTATCTCACGCTCGATTGCGAAATTGATGCGCTGCTTGCGTTGCGCAAACAGCTCAATGATGCCGCGCCGGTGAGGAAGATCGACAAGGGTGACGTTCCGGCCTACAAGCTGTCGGTCAACGATCTGGTCATCAAGGCGATGGCGTTGGCGCTGCGTGACGTCCCGGACGCAAATGTCTCGTGGACCGAGGCGAATATGGTCCACCACAAGCACGCGGATGTCGGCGTTGCCGTATCCATCCCCGGCGGATTGATCACGCCGGTGGTGCGCAAGGCTGACGAAAAACCCCTGTCGGTTATCTCCAACGAGATGAAGGACATGGCGGCGCGCGCCAGGAGCCGCAAGCTGAAGCCCGAGGAATATCAGGGCGGCACGACAGCGGTCTCCAATCTCGGCATGTTCGGCATCAAGGATTTTTCCGCGGTCATCAATCCGCCGCACGCCACCATTCTTGCCGTCGGAGCGGGTGAGGAACGGGCGGTGGTGAAGGGCGGCGAGATCAAGATTGCCACCATCATGTCGGTGACGCTGTCCACTGATCACCGCGCGGTAGATGGTGCGCTCGGCGCCGAGCTCCTCGCCGCCTTCAAGCGCCATATCGAGAATCCGTTGGGAATGCTGGTCTGATGGCTGACTCTTACGACATCATCATCATCGGGTCCGGTCCCGGCGGCTACGTTACCGCCGTGCGCGCAGCCCAACTCGGCTTCAAGACCGCGATTGTCGAGCGCGAACATCTGGGCGGCATCTGCCTCAACTGGGGCTGCATCCCGACCAAGGCGCTGCTGCGTTCGGCCGAGATCATGCACTATGCCGAGCATGCGAAAAACTATGGCCTGAAGATCGAGGGCACCGTTACGGCGGATGTTAAGGCCGTGGTCGAGCGTTCCCGCGGCGTCTCGGGGCGGCTCAACAGCGGCGTCGGCTTCCTGATGAAAAAGAACAAGGTCGACGTGATCTGGGGCGAGGCAAAGCTCACCAAACCTGGCGAGATCGTCGTTTCCAAATCATCGAAGAAGCCGATGGAGCCACAGCATCCGGCACCAAAGAACACCAAGGGCGAGGGTACCTACACGGCCAAGCACATCATTCTCGCCACCGGAGCGCGACCGCGCGCGCTGCCCGGCATCGAACCCGACGGCAAGCTGATCTGGACCTATTTCGAGGCCATGGTGCCGAAGGAGCTGCCGAAGTCGCTCCTGGTGGTGGGATCGGGGGCGATCGGCATCGAGTTCGCGAGTTTCTACCGCACCATGGGCGTCGATGTGACCGTGGTCGAGGTCATGCCTGCGGTCATGCCGGTCGAGGATGCCGAAGTTTCGGCCTTCGCCAAGAAGCAGTTTGAAAAGCAGGGCATGAAGATCCTGCTCGAAGCGAAGGTAACCAAGGTCGAGAAGGCCGCCAACTCCATCACCGCCCATGTCGAGCTCAAGGACGGCAAGGTGGAGAAGATTACCGCCGACCGCATGATCTCGGCGGTGGGCGTACAGGGCAATATCGAAAATCTCGGACTTGAGCAGCTTGGCGTGAAGACCGAGCGCGGCTGCGTCGTGGTGGATGGTTATGGCCGGACCAATGTGCCCGGCATCTATGCCATCGGCGATGTCGCCGGCCCGCCGATGCTGGCGCACAAGGCAGAGCATGAGGGCGTCATCTGCGTCGAAAAGATCGCCAATGTTCCGGGCGTCCATGCCCTGGACAAGCTGAAGATACCCGGCTGTACCTATTGCAATCCGCAGGTGGCATCGGTCGGGCTGACCGAAGCGAAGGCCAAGGCTGAAGGCAAGGAGATCCGGGTCGGGCGATTCCAGTTCGGGGCGAACGGCAAGGCGATCGCACTTGGCGAGGATCAGGGCTTCATCAAGACGATTTTCGACAAGAAGACCGGCCAGTTGCTCGGCGCTCACATGGTGGGCGCGGAGGTGACCGAACTCATCCAGGGCTTCGTCGTCGCCATGAACCTCGAAACCACGGAGGAAGAGCTGATGCACACGATCTTCCCACATCCGACGCTGTCGGAAATGATGAAGGAAAGCGTGCTCGATGCCTATGGACGCGCGCTGAACGCGTAAGCAGGCGGGAAACGGCGAAGCCTGTTGCTGTGCCGAATGGCGGCCTATATGGGGTGTTGGTGAAACGGTAGCGAGGAGAGCTTCCTTGGACCCTCAATATGGAATTCTGAGCATGCCGGGAACCGGCTTCTTCGGCATGCTGCTGATCGGTTTCCTGGCGGGCTACGTTGCCGAGACGACCATGAATCGGGATCATGGCTTCTTCACCAACATATTGGTTGGCATCGCCGGCTCCTTCGTCGGCGGGACGCTCGCCGGCCTGATTGGTTTCAATTATTACGGTTTCCTCGGCAATCTGGTCGTCGCGATTGCCGGAGCGCTTCTCATTCTCTGGATATTCGGCCGGTCGCAGGCCGCCCGTCAGCCATAGGTTACGATATGGTCACTGTGCTCGACCTCGTTTCGACCAAGCCGCGCCCACGCCATCCAGAAAAGGCCCACAGGCCTGACCACGAGGTGCTGCGCAAGCCGGACTGGATCCGCGTCAAGGCGCCGGTTTCAAAAGGCTATGCCGAAACGCGCGACATCGTGCGTTCGCACAAGCTGGTGACCGTGTGCGAGGAGGCGGGTTGCCCCAATATCGGCGAATGCTGGGAAAAGAAGCACGCCACCTTCATGATCATGGGTGAGATCTGCACCCGGGCCTGCGCTTTCTGCAACGTGGCGACAGGCCGCCCGAATGCGCTTGACCCTGAAGAGCCGGAAAGCGTGGCCAAGGCGGTCAAGCAGATGGGACTTTCGCATGTCGTCATCACCTCTGTTGATCGCGACGATCTGGACGATGGCGGCGCGCAACATTTCGCCGAAGTGATCCGCGCCATTCGTGCCGCGACCCCCGAAACCACCATCGAGATTCTCACGCCGGATTTCCTGCGTAAGGAGGGCGCGTTGGAGATAGTGGTCGCGGCAAAGCCCGATGTCTTCAACCACAATCTGGAAACCGTGCCCTCGAACTATCTTACGGTGCGGCCGGGCGCCCGCTATTTCCATTCGGTGCGGCTCTTGCAGCGGGTGAAGGAACTCGATCCGTCGATGTTCACCAAGTCCGGAATCATGGTCGGGCTCGGTGAGGAGCGTAACGAAATCCTGCAGCTGATGGACGATCTGCGTAGCGCCGATGTCGACTTCATGACCATTGGCCAATATCTGCAGCCGACCAGGAAACATCACCCGGTAAAGGCTTTCGTGACGCCCGAGGAGTTCAAATCCTACGAGACGATCGCCTACAGCAAGGGCTTCCTCATGGTATCCTCAAGCCCGCTGACCCGCTCTTCTCATCATGCCGGCGAGGATTTCGCCCGCTTGCGGGCCGCGCGCGAACAACTATTGAAGAAGTCCGCCAAAGCGCTGGTTTGATGCCGAAATTCGAGACCATCCGCCACGTTTCCCATACGCCGGAACAGATGTTTTCGCTGGTGGCGGACGTGGAGGAATATCCGCAATTCCTACCGCTTTGTGAGGCACTTACCGTTCGTTCGCGCAAGGAGCGCGAAGGTCGTACCGTGCTCGTCGCCGACATGACGGTCGGCTACAAGGCGATCCGGGAAACCTTTACCAGCCAGGTTCATCTGAAGCCGGACGAGCACGCGATCGACGTGAAATATCTGGATGGCCCCTTCCGCTATCTCAGCAACATATGGCGGTTCGACGCGACTGAAGACGGCACCTGCGATATCCATTTCTTCATCGATTACGAATTCAAGAGCCGGATTCTGGGCGCACTGATGGGTGCGATGTTCGATCGCGCTTTCCGCATGTTCGTGGAGGCGTTCGAAAAACGCGCGACCGAGAAATTCGGCCCTGGAAAGGCGCCAGGCTAAACGAGCGCTCGGATTCCCATCGCCAAGGCGGTGCGAACCGTCTCGCGACGGATGAAGTCGCGCCCGTTGTCGGGAAAGATGTGCTGTTCGGCAACGGGCACCTCGCCACGTTTTGCCAGTCCGAACCAGACGAGGCCAACCGGCTTTTCCTCCGAGCCGCCGTCCGGCCCGGCAATTCCGGTCACTGCCAGGGCAATCCCGGCATGCGAATGCGCCAGTGCGCCCGTGGCCATCTCCAGCGCAGTCTCGCGCGAGACCGCGCCGTGAGTCTCAAGTGTGGCGGCGGAGACCCCGAGCATCTCCATCTTCGACTCGTTCGAATAGGTGACGAAGCCGCGGTCGACGGCTGATGAGGAGCCGGGAATGTCGGTCAGGACCGAGATGATCATGCCGCCGGTGCACGACTCCGCGGTCGCTGCCAGAATTTCACGTTGCGCGCAGGCTTTCAGGAAGCCGTCGGCCAGTTCCACAATCTCGCTCATTCGGGCAACTCCCCCGGATAGACCACGCTTGCGGTCGCAATCGCCGCGATTCCTTCTTCCCGGCCGACAAAGCCGAGCCGCTCATTGGTCGTCGCCTTGACCGAAATCCGTTCGCTGGCGATCCCCAGCATGTTCGCCAACGCGTCCGTCATCGCAGCGCGATGCGGCCCGATACGGGGAGCCTCGCAGATCAGCGTAACGTCGGCATTGGCGATCCTGCCGCCATGCGAACGCACGATGCTTGCTGCGTGTTCCAGGAAAATGCGCGAGGCGGCACCTTTCCATTGCGGATCGGAAGGCGGGAAATGTGTGCCGATGTCACCTGCGCCGCAAGTGGCAAGCAGTGCGTCGGTCAGCGCATGCAGGCCGACATCGGCGTCGGAATGGCCGGTGAGTTGTTTGTCATGAGGGATTTCGACGCCGCAAAGCGTGACATGGTCGCCCGGCCCGAACGAGTGAACGTCATAGCCGTTGCCGGTGCGCACATCGGGAAAGCCGGCGCCGCGTGGCGTAAGGCGCTGATCGGCCATTTCAATATCCCTTGCCCAGGTAAGTTTGACGTTGTCGGGGGAGCCGAGCACGATCCGCACAGGAATATCCGCCCATTCGGCGATCGCTGCGTCATCGGTGAAGTCGCCGCGGCCTTCCTCGTGCGCGCGCTGGTGAGCCGCCAGGATCGGATTATAGGCAAAGCCCTGCGGGGTTTGTGCCGCATGCAGGCCGGAGCGGGTGACGGTTTCCAATATGGTGCCGTCGTCGGCCTCGCGTTTCAGCGTGTCGGATACCGGCAGTGCGGGCAGGGAGCCATGGTCGGCGCCGATGCCATCGATCACACGGTCGATCATTGACGCTTCGATAAAGGGACGCACGGCGTCGTGGATCAGCACCGACATCGGTGCATGGTCGCGCAGCGCAAGCAACGCCAGTCGGGTCGATTCCTGCCTTGTCGTGCCGCCATTAACGACGGTGACGCGCTCGGCAAGTGCTCCAGCCGCCGCGCGAAAGAGTTCATGATCGTCCGGATGGATCGCGACCACGATCTCGCCGATCCGGGGATGATCGAGGAACGCCTGAAGCGTCCAGGCGATTACCGCCCGGCTACCGATGCGCCGGTATTGTTTTGGCCCGTCGGCCTGTCCGGCGCGTTCGCCGCGACCGGCTGCGACGATCACCACGGCGACCGATTGTCCTGGCGCTTTGCCGAATTGCGATGCCTGTTTTTCCATGGCAGACGCATAGTCGCAGCCGGGCATGAAAACCAGCCCTTTCGGATTTGTGCGTTGCGCAACAAACATAAACTGGCTACAAAATGAGCAGGTGAAAATCCTGCCTGGATTTGATGCATGATACAATTCAGCGATTTGGCGACACCGCTGGAAGTCGGCGGCGTCAGCATCCGCAATCGCGTCTTTCTGGCTCCAATGTCGGGCGTTACCGATGAGCCGTTTCGTAAGCGGGCCTATGAACATGGGGCAGGGCTGGTCGTGTCGGAAATGGTCGCGAGTGGGGAGCTTGCGAAGGGTCATGTGGCTTCGGGGCTGCGCATCCGTCATTCCGGCCTGCCGGTTCACATGGTCCAGCTCGCCGGGCGCGAAGCAACGCATATGGCCGAAGGCGCCCGCATCGCCGCGGGCGAGGGCGCCGACATCATCGACATCAATATGGGATGCCCGGCCAAGAAGGTGACCGGCGGATATGCCGGTTCGGCGCTCATGCGCGATCTCGACCATGCCCTGTCGCTGATCGATGCCGTCGTCGGTGCCGTCGATGTGCCGGTAACGGTGAAGATGCGCCTTGGCTGGGATGAAAACGCGCTTAATGCACCGGTGCTTGCGCGCCGCGCCGAACAGGCAGGCGTGAAGATGGTGACGGTTCACGGTCGTACCCGCTGCCAGTTCTACAAGGGCAAGGCGGATTGGCGTGCCATAGCCCGCGTCAAGGAGGCGGTTTCCATACCTGTCGTGGCCAATGGCGACATCGAAACGCCGCAGGATGCGGCTTCCATACTCGCGCAATCGGGTGCGGACGCGGTGATGATTGGCCGCGCAAGCTACGGCGCGCCATGGGCGAGCGGCGCAATCGCTGCGTGGGCCGCCGGCCGTTCGGCTTTCAATTCTCCCGGAACGGCGCAGGAAACCGCCGACTATGTGGTTGCGCATTATGAGGACATGCTGGCGCTTTACGGCAGCGAAAGCGGGCTGCGGCAGGCAAGAAAGCACCTTGGCTGGTATCTCGACCGCCTTGCCGGAGTTTCTCCGCAACTGCGCGCTTGCATATTGACCTCTTTCGATCCCTCCGCAGTCACAAGCGCATTGCGGCAGGCGTTTGCGGCCAACGAAGTGCCGGAGCGGGATGCCGCATGACCACGATGGCCACGGCAGGCAACGCCGCGCAGATTGTGCTTAACACCATCCATCGGCCGGTCATCATGGTCGGGCCGGACGATTTCATTACCTATGCCAATGCCGATGCGGAGGATTTCTTTCGCACCAGTGCTGCAACGCTGGCACGCGACACGCTGGCGCGCTTCGTGCCTTTCGGCAGCCCGATCCTTACCTTGGTCGAGCAGGTGCGCGAACGCCTTTCGCCAGTCAACGAGTACCGCGTCGATATCTCCTCGCCGCGCCTCGGCATCGAGAAGATCGTGGATATCTACGTGGCGCCAGTGCCGGAACTTCCGGGCTCGGTGGTTATCATGCTGCAGGAGCGGTCGGTGGCGGACAAGATCGACCGGCAGATGACGCACCGCGGCGCAGCCCGTTCCGTCACAGGTCTGGCGGCAATGCTGGCGCATGAAATCAAGAACCCGCTGTCCGGCATTCGTGGCGCGGCCCAGCTTCTTGAAACCGCAGTTTCCGATGAGGATCGCGCGCTCACACGTCTGATTACCGACGAGACCGATCGCATCGTCTCGCTGGTCGACAGAATGGAAGTGTTTTCCGACGAGCGTCCGATCGATCGCTATCCGGTCAATATCCATGTCGTCCTCGACCGCGTGAAGGAGATATCCAGGCGCGGATTCGCAAGCAAGATCAGCATCCTGGAGGATTATGATCCATCGCTTCCTCCGGTGTTTGCCAACCGGGATCAACTCATCCAGGTGTTCCTGAACCTGGTGAAGAACGCGGCCGAATCCCTCGGCAATGACCCGTCCGGCGAGATAACGCTTTCCACCGCCTTTCGCCCGGGCATGCGCGTGTCGGTGCCAGGCTCGCAGGCCCGCATTTCCCTGCCGCTCGAATTCTGCGTCCATGACAACGGCCCCGGCGTTCCCGAAGACATTCTGCCGATCCTGTTCGACCCTTTCATCACGACGAAGCAAAACGGCTCGGGGCTCGGCCTTGCTTTGGTCGCCAAGATCATCGGCGAACATGGCGGCATCGTCGAATGTGAATCGACGCCGCGCGGCACCACCTTTCGCGTGCTCATGCCGGCGTGGAAGGAGGGCGACGAAGCTCATGCGATCAGCGAAGGAAACCGTGCATGACCGCTCAGGGCCGCATTCTGGTAGCCGATGACGATGCTTCCATCCGCACGGTGCTCAATCAGGCTCTGTCGCGGTTTGGTCATGAGGTAAGGGTCACGTCGAGTGCTGCGACGCTGTGGCGCTGGGTAGCGGCGGGCGAGGGCGACCTGGTCATCACCGATGTGGTCATGCCTGACGGGAACGCATTCGACATGCTGCCGCGCATCAAGAAGGCGCGACCGGAACTGCCCGTAGTCGTCATGAGCGCGCAGAACACCTTCATGACCGCCATCCGCGCCTCTGAAACCGGTGCCTACGAATATCTGCCCAAGCCCTTCGATCTCGGCGAACTGTCGAGCATCGTCAATCGCGCGCTTTCCGAGCCCAAACAGCCGAAGATCGAGCGACAGGCGGACGAGCAGCCCGAATCCATGCCGCTCGTCGGCCGCTCGCCCGCCATGCAGGACATCTACCGTATGCTTGCCCGCATGATGCAGACCGATCTGACGGTGATGATTTCGGGAGAATCCGGCACCGGCAAGGAACTGGTGGCGCGGGCGCTGCATGAATATGGACGCCGCCGTAATGGGCCTTTCGTGGCGATCAACATGGCCGCGATCCCGCGCGATCTGATCGAGTCGGAGCTTTTTGGGCATGAAAAGGGCGCTTTCACCGGCGCCCAGAACCGCTCCAGCGGCCGCTTCGAGCAGGCCGAGGGCGGCACCTTGTTCCTGGACGAGATCGGCGACATGCCGATGGAGGCGCAGACCCGGTTGCTGCGGGTGCTCCAGCAGGGCGAATACACGACCGTCGGCGGCAGGACTCCGATCCGGACGGATGTGCGGATCGTCGCCGCCACCAACAAGGATCTGCGCGCGCTCATCAATCAGGGGCTCTTCCGGGAGGACCTTTTCTACCGATTGAACGTCGTGCCCCTGCGGCTTCCAGCACTTCGCGAGCGCTCGGAGGATGTGCCTGATCTCGTTCGGCACTTCTTTAAGCGCGCTGAGAGGGAAGGTTTACAACCCAAGCGGATTTCCAGTGGTGGCCTCGCGCTGATGAAGCGCTATCCCTGGCCCGGCAATGTGCGCGAACTGGAAAACCTGGTCCGTCGATTGGCGGCACTCTATGCGCAGGATGAAATTTCGGCCGAAGTCATCGAGACGGAGTTGAAGGCCGCCGAAATGCCTGCGACGCCAGGTGATCGTCCGATCCCGGATAATCTTTCCATAGGTCAGTCCGTCGAGCATTTCCTGCAAGGCTATTTTGCGTCGTTTGGCGAGGAACTGCCCCCTGCGGGCCTTTATCAGCGCATCCTGAACGAGGTGGAATTTCCGCTGGTGCTGGCGGCAATGACGGCCACACGCGGCAACCAGATCAAGGCTGCCGAACTTCTCGGGCTCAATAGGAACACGCTTCGCAAGAAGATTCGAGAACTGGGCGTCACAATCTATCGAACATCGAAATCGGGCTGAGGGTATCTGGGTCTGGATATCTTCCCTATCGGCCACTTTGTTGCATAATCGCCACAATGTGTTGCATAGATTCAACGCATCATATGGACTCGCAGCGGCGGCATGGCGACTCAAGCATCGACAACCAGAAGTCCGATCTTTCCTGATCGGCGCAGGAATGACGGGCGGCGGCTTCTGGCGTTGCCTGGCGTAATTGCCGTTGTCGGCGCTTTGCTCACAGCCGCCGTCTCGTTCGCCATCCTCGTCGGAGCCACGCCGCTTACCCCGAACCAGACGACCACCCTGGTGCTGATCGGGCTCAATGCGGCATTCATCCTGTTTCTTATTGCGCTGATTGGCCGCGAGGTTCATCGCATCATCAGCGCGCGACGCGTCGGCAAAGCGGCATCGCGACTTCATGTGCGCATCGTCACCATGTTTGCGCTGGTGGCCGCCATTCCTGCGATCATGGTCGCGGTCATCGCGTCGATCACGCTCGATATCGGGTTGGATCGATGGTTCGAGATCAGAACCAAGACGATCGTCAACTCGTCGCTGTCCATAGCGGACGCCTATGTTCAGGAAAATGCCCGCAATCTGCAGGGCACAACCCTCTCCATGGCTTACGATTTGGACAACGCCCGCACTCTTTACGGGCTCGATCGCACCGGTTTCAGGAATTTCCTCAGCCAACAGGCGGTCGGTCGGGCGCTTGCCCACGCGGCCTTGATCAGAGCTGATGGCTCCTTTGTGATGACGGCGCAAACGCCTGCCGACTTTGCCATGCCGGAACCGCCGACGGGCGCGGTCGAGGCGGCCGCCGATGGCAAGCCGGTGTTGATCGAACCGCGAACGCGCAACATCGTCGGTGCGATCATCAAGCTGCGCGAGATTGAAGGGCTTTATCTCTACACGATCCGTCTCGTCGATCCTGAAGTGATCAAGGCGCGCGAGATCGTGCGCGCCAACACGGACGAATATCGCGGGCTGGAGGCCAACCGGCGGGCATCGCAAGTGGCCATCGCACTGCCTTACCTGTCGCTGACGCTGATCGTCGTGCTGTCGGCCATCTGGACCGGCATCGCCGTGGCGGACCGCCTGGTGCGGCCGATTCGCCAATTGATCGGCGCAGCCGACGAAGTCGCTACCGGCAATCTCGACGTGTCCGTGCCGGTCCGCACATCCGATGGCGATGTCGCTTCGCTGGGCGACACCTTCAACAAGATGTTGCTGCAACTGAAATCACAGCGAAATGAAATCCTCAGGGCGAAGGACCTTGCGGATGAACGGCGGCGTTTCTCCGAGGCGGTTCTGGAGGGCGTGACAGCGGGCGTCATCGGGGTTGACCCTTATGGCGTCGTCACCATCGTCAATCGCTCGGCCGAGACGATGCTCGCCATTTCGGCAGAGGCTTCGGTCGGGCAGAATCTGTCTGTCGTGCTGCCGCATATCGGCCGTGCATTCGAGATTTGCCGCAGTTCCGAGCGGACGGCGCACCGCGAGCAGGTGACGTTCTTCCGGGCAGGCACCGAGCGTACCTTCAACGTGCAGGTTACGATCGAGGGCGGCGGCCAGACGGACGACGAAAAATCCTATGTCGTTACGGTCGATGACATCACCGACCTGATGCAGGCGCAGCGCATGTCCGCATGGGCGGATGTCGCCCGGCGTATCGCCCACGAAATCAAGAACCCGTTGACGCCGATCCAGCTCTCGGCTGAACGCATCAAGCGGCGCTACGGCAAGGTGATCACCGAGGATCGCGAGGTCTTCGACCAGTGCACGAACACGATCATCCGGCAGGTCGGGGATATCGGGCGAATGGTCGATGAATTCTCTTCATTCGCGCGCATGCCGAAGCCGGAGATGAAGGCCGTCGATCTTCGCGAACCGTTGCGGGAAGCCTCCTTTCTGGTTGAAGTCAGCCATCCGGAGATCAAGTTCGAGCGCATCATCAGCAGTGAACCGCTGAAAGGCACGGTCGACAGCCGGCTCATGTCGCAAGCCTTCGGCAACGTCATCAAGAATGCGGCGGAGGCAATCGAGGGCGCCGATCGGCAGAGCCCGCCGGCGGGCGTCATTCGCATAAGGGCGGAGCGTGAGGATGGCGCGATCCGCATAGACATAATGGACAATGGCAGGGGCTTGCCGCGCGACAACCGCCAGCGGCTCCTCGAACCCTACATGACCACGCGCGAGAAAGGCACCGGGCTCGGCCTCGCGATTGTCAAAAAGATCGTGGAAGACCACGGCGGGCGCCTGGAACTCCATGATGCGCCGCCGGGCTTCCACGAGGGGCGCGGTGCCATGATTACGTTTGTTCTGCCTGCCGCCGACGATCCGGCGCAGCCGGGCAGGGCGACTGACGAAAGTGAAACTGAAAAGGTCGATAATGGCGTCTGACATTCTCATCGTCGATGACGAAGAAGATATCCGCGAGCTTGTCGCCGGAATTCTGAGCGACGAGGGCCACGAAACCCGGACGGCGCATGATGCGGACAGCGCGCTGGCATCGATTGCGGACCGCGTACCGCGCCTGGTGTTTTTGGACATCTGGCTTCAAGGCTCGCGGCTCGATGGGCTGGCCGTGCTCGACGAGATCAAGGTCATGCACCCGAACTTGCCGGTCGTCATGATTTCAGGCCACGGCAACATCGAGACCGCGGTGTCGGCGATCCGGCGGGGTGCCTATGATTTCATCGAAAAGCCGTTCAAGGCCGATCGCCTGATCCTCATTGCCGAACGCGCGCTTGAGACATCCAAGCTCAGGCGCGAGGTTTCCGACCTGAAGATGCGTTCCGGCGAGACGTTCGACCTGATCGGCATGTCGTCGGCCATGAGCCAGCTGCGCCAGACAATCGAGCGCGTGGCACCGACAAACAGCCGCATCATGATCATCGGCCCGTCAGGCTCCGGCAAGGAACAGGTTGCCCGCGCCATCCATGCGCATTCGGCGCGAAAGGCTGGGCCGTTCGTCTCGCTAAACGCAGCGACGATCACGCCGGAGCGGATGGAAATCGAGCTTTTCGGCACCGAGTCCAACGGGGGCGAGCGCAAGGTCGGGGCGTTGGAAGAAGCCCATCGGGGCATCCTTTATCTGGACGAAGTTGCGGACATGCCGCGCGACACGCAGTCGAAGATCCTGCGCGTTCTGGTCGAGCAGCAGTTCGAGCGCGTCGGCGGCACCAAGCGCGTGAAAGTCGATGTTCGCATCATCTCGTCCACGGCGCAGAATCTGGAGGCGATGATCGCCGAAGGGCGCTTCCGCGAGGACCTCTATCACAGGCTTGCCGTGGTGCCGGTGATTGTGCCGGGCCTCGCTGAGCGGCGCGAGGACATTCCTTATCTGGTCGACGGGTTTATGAAGCAGGTGGCGCGCCAGGCCGGCATCAAGCCGCGGCGCATCGGCGACGATGCGATGGCTGTGCTTCAGGCTCACAATTGGCCGGGCAACGTGCGCCAGTTGCGCAACAACATCGAACGGCTGATGATCCTGGCGCGCGGCGAGGATGTGGACGCGCCGATAACCGCCGATCTTTTGCCGGCCGAGATCGGCGACGTCATGCCGCGCGCACCGAACCAGTCGGACCAGCACATCATGGCGTTGCCGCTGCGCGAAGCCCGCGAAATGTTCGAAAAGGAATATCTGATCGCGCAGATCAATCGCTTCGGTGGGAATATCTCGCGCACCGCCGAGTTCATCGGTATGGAGCGCTCGGCCCTTCACCGGAAACTCAAGTCGCTCGGAGTCTGAGTTTGTTTCATTCAACTTTGCGGGCATGCATTTAAATGCGCGTCATCATTTGCGGCGCCGGGCAAGTCGGCTACGGCATTGCCGAGCGCCTATCCGTCGAGAAAAACGACGTCTCAGTCATCGACACCTCGCCCGAACTCATCCACTCGGTCCGCGATGCTCTGGACGTGCGAGGTTTTGTCGGCCACGGCTCCCATCCGGACGTTCTTGAGGCTGCAGGCGCTGAAAACGCCGACATGATCATTGCGGCGACGCTCCACGACGAGGTCAATATCGTCGCTTGCGAGGTCGCGCATGCGCTGTTCAATGTGCCGATGAAGATTGCCCGCATTCGTGCGCAATCCTATCTGCAACCACACTATCAGGACCTTTTTTCCCGCGAACATCTGCCGATCGACGTCATCATCTCGCCGGAGATGGAGGTCGGGGAGATGGTGCTGCGACGAATCGCGTTGCCTGGGGCGACGGATGTCGTGCGCTTTGCCAATGACAAGATCGCCATGGTGGCGATCGAATGTCTCGAAGAGTGCCCGGTCGTCCACACGGGGCTATCGCAACTGAGCGAGCTCTTTCCTGACCTGCCTTCGACGGTGGTGGGCATCGTGCGTGATGGCAAGCTCTTCATTCCGCGTTCCGCCGACCAGCTTGCACCCGGTGATCTAGCCTATGTCGTCACCACCAAGGAGCAGGTTCGCCGTACGCTCGGGCTCTTCGGTCATGACGAACCTGAAGCGACCCGTATAGTCGTCGCCGGCGGCGGCAACATCGGCCTTTATGTCGCCAAGACCATCGAACAGCGGCAAAATCGCATCAAGATGAAGATCGTCGAGGCGTCGCGGGAGCGAGCGGTGGCCATTGCGGACCAGTTGCGTCGGACGGTCGTGTTGAACGGCAGCGCGCTGGACCAGAAACGTCTGCAGGAGGCAGATATCCAGGACGCCGACCTGATGGTAGCGCTGACAAACAATGACCAGGTCAACATTCTGTCCAGCGTCATGGCTAAACGGCTGGGCTGCAAAGCCAATTTGGTGCTTATCAACAATCCCGCCTATCAGGATCTGACCAAGTCCCTCGGCCTCGATGCCTATGTGAATCCCGGCGCGGTGACGATTTCGCGCGTGCTTCAGCACGTTCGGCGCGGACGCATCCGCGCCGTTCACACCATCGAGCGGGGAGCGGCCGAAATCATCGAAGCCGAGGCACTCGAGACTTCGCCTCTGGTCGGCGTCGAGCTTCGTGAACTGGACCTGCCCGAAGGGATGCGCATCGGCGCCATCTACCGGGACGGGAAAGTGATCATGCCAAGCGGTGGGCTGAAGGTGCGTCCGAAGGATCGCGTCGTCATCTTCGCATTGGCCGACGCGGTGAAGCATGTCGAACAGATGTTTCGCGTCAGTCTGGAGTTCTTTTGATCGAAATGGCGCCTTCGCGGCATACGAGCCCTGCGGTGTGCGCTTTCGTACTTTGGTTGTAAGTTTTTTGGCGTTGCGAAACAAGCGCCGGCCTGATACCGCTTTGGTTGGACCAGCTTCAATACATCTCCTTCGCTTGCCGTGGCTTGTGGCAAGTGGTTTGCGGGCTTGACTTGGGCCGGCAATTTTGGCGCATTGGCCGCAAATCGAGGTCGACGAAAGATAAGAAAAATGGCGGAACGAACGCAAAACCTCCAAGATCTGTTTCTGAATTCAGTTCGAAAGAACAAAAACCCTCTTACAATCTTCCTTATCAATGGCGTGAAACTCACCGGCGTCGTGACGTCGTTCGACAACTTTTGCGTGCTGCTGCGGCGCGATGGACATTCGCAGCTCGTCTACAAGCACGCGATTTCCACCATCATGCCGAGCCAGCCGGTTCAGATGTTCGATGGTGAGGAAACCACCACCAACCAGGGCGCCTGATTGGCCGAGCAAAACCGCTCCAGCGACAAACCGGGCGAGGCGAGCGCCGAGCGCCCGGTCGATGCCGTCCAAACCAGCGCGGTCGTGATCGTGCCGGTCTTGGCGCGTTCACCGCAAAATGACGGTGAACCGAATCGAGCACGCATGATTCGCTCACCTCAGGCGCGGCTTGACGAAGCCGTGGGCCTGACCCGCGCAATCGACCTCGATCCGGTCGATACATCGATCGTAACAGTCAACGATCCGCGCCCGGCAACGCTGCTTGGCACTGGCAAAGTCGAGGAATTGGCCGAGATCGTGCGCGACTCCAAAGCTGAACTGGTGATCGTCGATCATCCGTTGACGCCGGTTCAGCAGCGCAACCTGGAGAAGGCGACCAACGCCAAGGTGCTGGACCGCACCGGGCTGATTCTGGAGATTTTTGGCCGGCGCGCCCGCACCAAGGAAGGCACGCTGCAGGTCGATCTCGCCCACCTCAATTATCAGAAGGGCCGGCTGGTTCGAAGCTGGACCCACCTGGAGCGCCAGCGTGGCGGCGCGGGCTTTCTCGGTGGTCCGGGCGAAACCCAGATCGAATCCGACCGCCGAGCGCTGCAGGAGAAGATCACCAGGCTCAAGCGTGAACTGGAGACGGTACGACGTACACGCGATCTGCATCGCGCAAAGCGCAAGAAGGTGCCGTTTCCGGTGGTCGCCATCGTGGGCTACACCAATGCGGGAAAGTCGACGCTGTTCAACCGCCTGACCGGGGCAGGAGTGCTGGCCGAGGACATGCTGTTTGCCACGCTCGATCCGACGCTCCGGCGTGTGCGCCTGCCGCATGGAACCTCGGTGATCCTGTCCGATACGGTGGGTTTCATCTCGGACCTGCCCACGCATCTCATTGCCGCATTCCGCGCCACGCTTGAAGAGCTGGTAGAGGCCGACCTGATCGTTCACGTGCGCGATATTTCCGATCCCGATACGGCCGCTCAGGCTGAAGATGTGGAACGCATTCTGGCCGATCTCGGCGTCGATACCGCCGACACGAAGCGCATCATCGAGGTCTGGAACAAAATCGACCGGCTGGACGACGGCAACCGCGAACACCTGGTTGAAAAAAGTGTCGCTCGTGAGAACGGCGCGCCGGTAGCGATCTCCGCACTTACGGGCGACGGCATCGGCACGCTCGTGGCCAAGATCGAGGAGCGTGTTGCAGGCGAACTGAAACCGATAACGGTGACGCTGGCGCCCAACCAGCTTGGCCTGACCGATTGGCTCTATCGCAATGGCGACGTCACCGCACGTGTCGATAATGACGACGGCAGTGTTTCCATCTCGATGAGGGCCACGGCTGCGGCACGCGAAGAGATCGAAAGCAGATTGCGGAGCAACAACAAGGGGTAGGGCAGCCTACTTCGCGCTCTTTGCCTGCTGCCAGAGTGCTTCCATCTCCTCGAGGCTGGCTTCGTCCAGGCTTCTCCCCGAAGCCGTGAGCGCGCTTTCGACGTGGTGGAAACGGGCTCGGAACTTTTCGTTGGTGCCGGAAAGTGCTGCTTCCGCATCGATCTTCAGGTGCCTGCCGAAATTCACCAGAGCGAAAAGCACGTCGCCGAACTCGTCCTTGATCGAGGCCTCGTCGGACTTGGCCATAGCCTCGCGAAGCTCGGCGATCTCTTCCTCGATCTTGTCGAGGATGGGCCCGGCCGCGCCCCAATCGAAGCCGACCCGCGCCGCCTTTTCCTGCAATTTCAGCGCCCGGGTAAGCGCCGGGAACGCGACAGGGACACCATCGAGGAAGCCGCTGCCATGGTCTTCCGCCGTCAGCCCTCGCGCCAGCCGCGCATTGCGCTTTTCGGCCTTTTCTTCGGACTTGATCGCCTCCCACATGCCCTTTGCCATGCCGGCGCCGCGCGCTTCGTCATCACCGAACACATGGGGATGGCGGCGGATCATCTTGGTCGTGATCGCCTCGACCACGTCGCCGAATGAAAACTCGCCTTCTTCCTCGGCCATGCGGGCATGATAGACGACCTGAAGCAGGAGGTCGCCCAGTTCCTGGCGCAGGTCGTCGAGGTCGTCGCGGCCGATCGCATCGGCAACCTCATAGGCTTCCTCGATCGTGTACGGAGCGATGGTTTTGAAATTCTGCTCGATGTCCCATGGACAGCCGGTTTCCGGCGCGCGAAGCGCTGCCATGATCTCAATGAGCCGCGAAATATCCCTGGATGGCCGCATGGCGCGATGCTAACCCGCTGCCGTTCCGCGGACATCCGCTATTGGCAGCATGTGACGATTTTCCACAAGAAGCATCGGCATAACTAAGCCCTGTCGATGAAGTTGAGTTCCGGCTGTTGAAGTACTTGCAGTCCGGCCGGTGCGCGACCCCCGATCGCGGCAAGCAGAAGCTGCCCCATCTGGTGTCCGGCATCGGCTATGTCCTCGTAGATCGTGTCGACCTGCGGGCGCACCAGGCTAAACAGGCCGGACGTCTGCTTGGCGACGATGCCGACGTCGAAGCCGGGTGTCAGGCCTCGGTCGCTGAGCGCCGCCATTACCGCAAGCGCCGAGACTTCGCCGCTGCAGACGAAGCCGTCCGGAGGATTGGGCTCGCCCATTCGCTGATATATATGCGCCTTGATGTCGGCGGCAGGACTGTCAAGGTCGATATCTTCCGCGATCTCGAAAGCGATGCCGTTCTCACGCACCGCGCTCATGAAGCCATACTGGATGTGCTGGAAGAAGGTGAAGCGGCGTGGCGGCAGGATGATGCCCAGACGCTGCCGCCCGCCGGCGATCAGGCGCGTCGTTGCTTCGTAGGCGAAGCGGAAATTGTCGAAATCGACGTAAGCGTGCGGTGAGCCGAGTTCGGTGCGGCCATGGCAGACGAACGGAAAATCATGCTCGATCAGCAGTTTCACCCGTTCGTCGAACGGCTCGGTGCGAGAGAAGACGATACCATCCGCCATCCGGTTGCGCATGATGTAGCGCACCGGGTCGATGCTCGGCACATTGGCGAAATGCGGCGTGATGACAAGGTGATACGGCGTGTTCCTCAGAGCGGCCGTCAATCCGTTCACCAGGGAAGTGCCGAAGCCGAGAATTTCGTCATGCGGATCGAGGATCAGGGTAATCACATTGGTGCGACCGGTGCGCAAGCGCTGGGCGGCGCGGTCGGGCAGGTAGCCGATCTCCTGCGCCACGCGCTGGACCTTCTGGCGTGTCTCCAGTGCGATCTGCGGCGCGCCGCCAAGTGCCCGTGAAACCGTCGTCACAGCCAGGCCGGTGAGGTCGGCGATGGTGCGCAATGTAGGCTTGCTCGCGTTTTCACTGGCCGGCTCGCGCTTGCTGTTTCGTTCCATGCCGTCCATCGGCCTATGATCCCTTTCGCGCCGGCGTCTAATTCCGCCCCGATTTGCATCGTTATAAATTGGGAAGGCAGGACTGAAAAGCGGCTTTCATTCCGCGTAATAAACCGGATTTGATGAACGTGGAGACTGGAGGAGGGCCTTGACACGCATCCGATTTATATCGTTATAAATTTGAAGCTGGCGCCATCGGTGGCCATGCAATTTGGGAGGATTTCATGTCTTTTGGTACGATTACGAAGCTTGCCGCAGGCGTGGCACTCGTCGCGCTTACCTTGGGGACAGCCAGGGCTGCCGACAATGTCGAGGTCTTGCACTGGTGGACCTCCGGTGGCGAAGCAGCCGCCCTTGACGTGCTGAAGAAGGATCTTGAATCGAAGGGTGTGACCTGGTCCGACATGCCGGTCGCAGGCGGCGGCGGCGAACAGGCGATGACGGCGCTGCGGGCGCGCGTCACCGCCGGCAATCCGCCCACGGCCGTGCAGGCGCTGGGCTTCGACATCACCGACTGGGCCAAGCAGGGCGTCGTCGGCGATCTGGGTGAAGTCGCCGATGCCGAGGGCTGGGACAAGGTGATCCCGACCGCCTTGCAGAATTTCGCGAAACATGACGGCAAGTGGATCGCCGCACCCGTGAACGTCCACTCCACCAACTGGGTCTGGATTTCGAAGAAGGCGCTCGATGCGGCGGGAGGCAAGGAGCCTCAGAACTGGGACGAACTGATCGCGCTGCTCGACAAGTTCAAGGAAAACGGCATCACGCCCGTGGCCCATGGCGGGCAAGCCTGGCAGGATGCCACCATCTTCGATGCGGTGGTGCTGCATCTTGGCAACGACTTCTACAAGGCTTCGATGATCGACCTCGATCCCGAGGCGCTGAGTGGGGACAAGATGAAGGAAGCCTTCACCCGCATGGAGAAGCTGCGCAGCTATGTGGACGACAACTTCTCCGGTCGTGACTGGAACCTTGCGTCGGCCATGGTGATCGAGGGCAAGGCCGGCCTGCAATTCATGGGCGATTGGGCGAAGGGCGAATTCCTCAAGGCCGGCCAGAAGCCAGGCACCGACTTCGTCTGCATCCGCTTTCCGGGCACGCAAGGCTCGGTGACCTTCAACTCCGACCAGTTCATGATGTTCAAGGTCGGGGACGACAAGAAGAAGGCGCAATTGCTGATGGCTTCGGCCATCGAGGACCCGAAATTCCAGTCGGCTTTCAACGTGGTCAAGGGATCGGTTCCGGCCCGCACCGACGTGCCGGACACAGACTTCGATGATTGCGGCAAGAAGGGCATCGCGGACCTCGCCGAGGCCAATGAAAAAGGCACATTGTTCGGCTCGATGGCCCACGGCCATTCGGTGCCGGCGGCGATCAAGAACGCGATGTATGACGTCATCACGCGTCACTTCAACGGCGATCTTTCGACCGAAGACGCGCCGGGCGAGCTGGCGGCGGCGGTCGCGGCCGCGCAGTAAACCGGGTGCGGCGCGGCCCGGCGCCGCCCTCATTTCCGGCGCGGAGATATGGCGAAGCCCGTTCGCATATCTCCGCTTTCCGCACGAATTCTCGCGGTAAACGGCTTGCGGAGAGACGCACGATGCCGACGCGCAATCGATTGCAGACGATCGTGCCGAAGCTGGTGCTGGCGCCAAGCTTCGCCATGGTGCTGCTCTTCGTCTACGCGTTCATCCTCTATACGGGCTATCTGTCGCTGACGGATTCCAAGATGCTGCCGTCCTACGGCTTCGTTGGCCTCGAGAACTATTCGAAGCTGTGGAAGCTGCCGCATTGGTGGCGGGCGTTGTCGAATCTTGCGATCTTCGGGACGCTCTACATCGCGATCTGTTCGGTGCTCGGGCTGTTCCTGGCGATCCTGCTGGACCAGAAAATCCGCGCCGAAGGCTTCCTGCGGCCGATCTATCTCTATCCGATGGCGCTGTCCTTCATCGTCACAGGCACTGCCTGGAAGTGGTTCCTCGATCCCGGAATCGGGCTTGAGAACACCATGCATCTGTGGGGTTGGGAGAGTTTTTCCTTCACCTGGATCAAGGATCGCAACCTGGCGATTTACACTGTGGTGATGGCCGCCGTCTGGCAGTCGTCCGGCTTTGTCATGGCGATGTTTCTGGCCGGCCTGCGCGGCGTCGACAACGAGATCATCAAGGCTGCCCAGATCGACGGCGCATCGACGCTCACCATCTATCGCCGCATCATCATACCGCTGATGCGGCCGGTATTCCTGTCGGCTTTCGTGGTGCTGGCGCACCTCGCCATCAAATCGTATGACCTCGTCATCGCCTTGACCGGAGGCGGGCCGGGACAGGCAACCGAACTGCCGGCGACCTTCATGTATTCCTACACCTTCACCCGCAATTCGATGGGCATCGGCGCGTCGTCCGCCGTCATCATGCTGATCATGATCTTCTCGATCATCATCCCCTATCTCTATTCCGAGCTCAGGGGAGGGCCGCGCTGATGGGCCGTCCGTCACCGGAAAACGTGACGCAGGTGAACCGGCTTTCGCGCGGGCTGATCTATCTCGTGCTGATCCTGTTTGCGATCTACTACCTGCTGCCGCTCTATGTGATGATCGTCAATTCGGTGAAGCCGCTCGCCGAAATCCGCGAAGGCAATATGCTGGCCTTGCCCAAGGTCTTCACGCTCGAGCCGTGGCTCACGGCGTGGTCGACCGCTCGGGTAGGCGTCCAGGCAACCGGGCTCCGGCCCTATTTCATCAATTCAATCCTGATGGCCGTGCCGGCGGTGGCGATCTCGACACTGCTTGGCGCGCTGAACGGTTTCGTGCTGACCAAATGGCGCTTTCGCGGCGACAATCTCGTGTTCGGCCTGATGCTGCTTGCCTGCTTCATACCGTTCCAGATCGCACTCATTCCGGCGGCGCGTATCCTTGGCCTGCTTGGCATTGCGGGCACCACGCAGGGGCTGGTGCTGGTCCATGTCGCCTACGGGTTGGGCTTCACCACCCTGTTCTTCCGCAACTATTACGCAGCCTTTCCGACCGAACTGGTGAAGGCAGCGCAGATCGATGGCGCAAGCTTCTTCCAGATTTTCTGGCGCATCCTCATGCCGTCATCCGGGCCGATCATCGTCGTCACCGTGATCTGGCAGTTCACCAATATCTGGAATGACTTCCTGTTCGGTGTGTCGTTCGGCGACTTCAAATCGCAGCCGATGACGGTGGCGCTCAACAATCTGGTGTCTTCGTCGAGTGGCGTGAAGGAATACAATGTTCATTTCGCCGGCGCGATCCTGGCGGCGCTGCCCACCCTCGTCGTCTACATCGTTTCGGGCAGATACTTCGTTCGCGGGTTGATGGCCGGCGCCGTGAAAGGATAGGCATGTCGTTTCTCGAAATCCGCAATCTCGAAAAGACCTTCGGCAATGTGAGGGTGCTGAAGGGTATCGATCTTGACGTGGAGGAAGGCGGGTTTCTGGTGCTCGTCGGGCCTTCCGGTTGCGGAAAATCGACCCTGCTCAACTCCATTGCCGGGCTGGAGAAGATAACCAGCGGTTCCATCAGCATAGCCGGCAAGGCGATTGACCGCTTGCATCCCTCGCAGCGCGACATCGCGATGGTGTTCCAGTCCTACGCGCTCTATCCCAACATGACAGTTGCCGGGAACATCGCCTTCGGCATGGAAATACGGGGCGTGCCGAAGCCGGAGCGCGACAAGGCGATCGCCTCGGTGGCCGACATGCTGCAGATCGGCCACCTGCTCGACCGCAAGCCAAGCCAGCTTTCCGGCGGGCAGCGCCAACGTGTGGCGATCGGGCGGGCACTGGTGCGCGATCCGCAAGTGTTCCTGTTCGACGAGCCGCTTTCCAATCTCGACGCCAAGCTTCGCGTCGACATGCGTACCGAGATCAAGCGGCTGCACCAGCGCATGGGCACGACAATCGTCTATGTCACGCACGACCAGATCGAAGCGATGACGCTGGCGACCAAAATTGCCGTGTTGAAGGATGGCGAACTGCAGCAGTCGGGCACGCCGGCCGAAATCTACAACAACCCGGCCAATCTGTTCGTTGCCGATTTCATGGGCTCGCCGGCGATGAACCTTATTCCCGTCAGTGTCACGCACAACGGTGCGGGCGTTCTGGTCTCGACGGATCGGCACGAGATGGAGCCGCTGATCGTCAAAATTCCAAATGCGCCGGATAGGCTGTCATCGCATGGCGGACGCGAGGTGATTTTTGGTATCCGTCCGGAGGCGCTGACCGATCATGAGGGAGCCGACCGCAATGCCAGGCACATATTTGAAACCGAATGCCTGATCGAAGTGGTCGAGCCTGCCGGCTCGGACACCTTCGCGGTGACACGCCTTGGCAAGAAGCCGGTCACGGCGCGGCTGCGCGCCGATGCCAATGTCGTGGCAGGCAGCAAGGCCCGGCTTGCCTTCAACCTCGACAAGGCGGTGTTCTTCGACCCCGAAAGCGGCCGGCGGATCGTCTGAGACGATGAGCGTGCAAAGCCTCGATGCCCAATATGCTGTCGGCGACCTTTTGGTCGGGCAGCCATTGCATTGGACTCTCTGCTGGGATCGCGGCCAGGCTGATATCCTTCCAACTGGCGCGGCCCTCCACAACCTTGTGCTTGAGCTCGATGACGGCTCCACGATACGCCCACTTGCCGAGGCGCCGTGGGTCGGCGACCCTGCGGTGACGGCGGACAAAAAGGTTCCGGCGCATCTGCGCCAGCTCGGCGGCGAGTGGCCTTGCGTGCCGTTCGGCACGACCACCATCGATCCGCATCACCACGGCTATTGCACCGACAATGAATGGCGCGTCACGAGCCAAGGCGTCGGCATTATCAGCCTGGCGATCGACTATCCTGCCACGCATCCGATCGCGCGGCTGGAACGTCGCATTTCGGGTGTGCCGGGCAGGGCGGCGATCGAGATGGAACTTGCCGTAGAGGCGCGCCGTGCATGCAAATTGCCGCTCGGCCTGCATCCCATATTCCAACTCCCTGCCAAAGGCCGTCTGCAGCTCGATCCGGGAGCTTTTTCACGAGGCCTCACATTTCCGAAGGTGTTCGAAGTGGGTGTTTCGCGCCTCAAGCCTGGCGCCGAGTTTCGTTCCCTCGATGCAGTGCCGCTCGCGCGCGGAGGTGCGGCCGACTTTTCGGAACTGCCTGACGAACTTCGCGAAGAGATCGTTCAGTTGGAGGCGGTGGCCGGCAGCGTCGTGCTTTCTTATACCGACGAAGGACATTCGGTGCGGCTTGACTGGAATCCGGTTGATTTCCCATCGCTGATCCTTTGGCTTTCCGACTGCGGCCGCGAGGCGGCGCCGTGGTCGAAACGCTTTCGAGGCATCGGTGTCGAGCCGGTGGACGGATATTTCGATGATGCAAACCTTTCCAGCCATGCGCCGGCCGGATTGTCTTTCGGCCGGCGGTTTATGTCCGGGGAACGGTGGAGCACGCGCTACAGAATCTCGGCGTCCCGCTTCGGTGGCGGGCAGGACAAAGGAAAAGCAGCATGAAACGTTCCCGCATCAATGAGATCATTCGCGAGGGAGACGCCTTCATTCGCTCGTTCGGCTATGTCATGCCGCCCTTTGCCTACTGGTCGCCTGAGGAATTGAAGGCGCGCCGCCCCGCCGGGATCATCGCTTCGCGGCTTGGCTGGGATGTCACCGACTATGGGCAGGGCAAGTATGACGAACTCGGCCTGTTCCTGTTCACCGTTCGCAACGGCCGCGCCGAGGACCTGACGCGCGGGCGCGGCATGCTCTATGCCGAGAAAATCATGATCTCGCGCCGGAATCAGCTCTCGCCGATGCACCGGCACATCGTGAAGGCCGAGGACATTATCAATCGCGGCGGCGGCAGGCTTGTCCTTGAGCTGTTCATGCCGGCCGAAGACGGCGGTATCGATCGCCATCGTGAGGTGGAGGTGCCGACCGACGGCGTGGTGCGCAAGCTGCCGGCGGGCGGGCTGTTGAAACTCGATCCGGGCGAGAGCGTGACGCTGCTGCCCGGCGTCTGGCATGCATTCTGGGCGGAGGGCGGCGATGTGCTGATCGGCGAGGTTTCGACCGTCAACGACGATTTGACCGACAACATCTTTGCCGATCCGATCGGGCGGTTTTCGCAAGTAGACGAAGACGAGGCGCCGTTGCGCTTGCTCGTCTCCGACTATGACCGTTTGATCGACGCAAAGGCCTAGCTATTGCCTTGGCAGGCCGGGAAGGCTGGTCGGCCTGCCGCCGGCGCCGGCTATCAACTGGCCGATGAAAGTCTGGTCCTTGCCGCCGGTCGGCGTGGTGCGCGAGATGAAGTCGAACACCTTGCCGTCCTGCTTGCCGTAATTGGCGATCTGGGTCACCCGACCGTCTTCGCCGAAATAGACGGCGAGAACGCGCTGATCGACAAGACGAGGATTGGCGAATGCCACCGGCCGCTTGCGCGTTTGCGATATATAATAGAAGACCTCGTTGTCGAAGGTGGCCGTGGTCGACGGGGTGCCGAGTGCCAGGAGCACCTGTTCACGGCTGGACCCCACGGGCACGAGATCGATCTGCTCCTGGTCGATGACATAGCCTTGCGTCAGGGTTTCACCGGGCGTCAACCCGTCAAGCGTCTTCGATGCATTGCAGCCCGAGAGCGCCGTTGCCGCAAGCACCGAGGCCGCCCCGATAACCAAAGGCGAGAAAATGGTCTTGAAATTCAGCGGATACAACAACAACTCCTTCAAGTCAGCCATGGCGCTCCCACCTTGCACGGGGCCGCAAAACCGGTAAACCAGCTTGCGCGCCGATGCAACAACGCCACGCAGCCAAACGGTCCCGAAGGAGATCGCCTTTCATGTTCCAGCGTCTGTTCGGCCGCGACCGCAGTGGCAATCGCGCGATAACCGAGGCCCTCTATGCCGAAATAGTGGCAGCGGCGCGGCAGCCGGTGCTTTATTCCGAGTGGGAAGTGCCCGACACGCCGCTTGGACGCTTCGAAATGCTGTCCTTGCACATGTTTCTGTTCCAGCACCGCGTTCGCGGCGAAGCCGGCGCCTTGCGCGAGATCGCCCAGATCCTGACGGATGATTTCTTCGCCGAAGTCGAGCATTCGCTGCGTGATCTCGGCATCGGCGACATGGGCGTGCCCAAACGCATGAAGAAGCTGGCGCGCATGTTCTATGGCCGCACGGCAGCCTATGCCGATGCGCTCGAGCGCAGTGACAGACCCGCGCTTGCCGAGGCCCTTTCGCGCAACATCCGACCTGACAGCCCGACATGGCCGCAGGCCGAATCGCTGGCACTTTATGTCATGGAGGCGGACAATGCGCTGCGCCAGCAGCCGTCGGAAGCAATACGGCGCGGCGTGATGCAGTTTCCGCAGATAAGCACGGACTGACGGAAAAGGAGGCCGATATGTCACATCACGCCGAAACGAGCCCGGTTTCCTTTGTGGTGAATGTCGCCCGTCTGCCGGCCAAAGGCTTGCCGGTGCTCGTGGAGGCGGATGAAGCCCAGTGCGCCGCGCTTGCTGCGGAGCATGGATTGGAGGCGGTTGCTAACTATCGGGCGGAGCTGCTGGTCACCGCCTGGAGGCGGGACGGTGTGAAGGTGACCGGCAAGGTCGAGGCCGATATCGTGCAGGCTTGCGTGGTCACGCTAGAGCCGATCGAGGTTCGCATCAGCGAAGATGTTTCGGTTTTGCTCGTGCCCGAGAACTCAAAACTTGCCCGTGCGGACTTCGAGGGTGGCGGCGAGATTTTACTCGACGCGGAAGGGCCGGATGCGCCGGAGACGTTTGAGGGCGACACCGTCGATGTCGGCGCTCTGGCCGAAGAGTTTTTCGGTTTGGCGATCGACCCTTACCCCCGCAAGCCGGGGGTTTCGCTGGACACCACGACCGGCGAGCCGGCGGATCAAATGGTCGATGGGGACCTGCAAAAAAAGCTGCGCGAGCTGATGCGAAAATCCTGAAAACTGTGGCTGCGCGCGTGAAATCCGGTTGTGTGTCGGCCCAAAACCGTTATTTTCGCCAAGCCTTGATGAAGGTCGGGGTCCTTTCGAAAAACGTGAGATAAGTACCGAGTGATCAAAATCTCCATCGATGCCATGGGTGGCGATTTCGGGCCATCGGTGATCATTCCGGCACTTGTCGCGGTGGCGACCCGTCGCAGTGACGTTCGCTTTCTTATCTACGGCCACGAGGACGCGGTCCGTCCGGAACTCGCAAAACATCCCAAGCTCGCCGCCGTTTCGGAATTTTTTCATTGCGAGATAGCGGTGCGGATGGACGACAAGCCGAGCCAGGCGCTGCGCCACGGGCGCTGGAAGTCGTCCATGTGGAAGGCTATCGAGGCGGTGAAGGCCGGTGACGCCGATGCCTGTATTTCGGCGGGCAACACCGGCGCGCTGATGGCGATGTCGAAATTCTGCCTGCGCACCATGGCGACCATCGACCGGCCGGCAATTGCAGCGATCTGGCCGACGATGCGCGGGGAAAGCGTAGTGCTGGACGTCGGCGCCACCATCGGCGCGGACGCTCATCAATTGATCGACTTCGCAATCCTGGGTTCGGGCATGGCCCGCGCGCTTTTCGGCATCGAGCGGCCGACGGTCGGCCTCCTCAATGTCGGCGTCGAGGAAATCAAGGGCCAGGAGGAGGTCAAGGAAGCCGGCCAACTGCTGCGGGAAGCAGGCAGGATGGCGATGGACTACCAGGGCTTTGTGGAGGGTGACGACATCGGCAAGGGCGTGGTGGATGTGGTGGTGACCGAGGGATTTGCCGGCAACATCGCGCTCAAGACGGCCGAGGGCACGGTCCGCCAGATCGCCGGCTATCTGCGCGCCGCGATGAGCCGGACATTGATGGCCAGGATCGGCTACCTGTTTGCCAAGGCGGCTTTCGCCACGCTGCGCGAGAAGATGGACGTACGTCGCGCCAATGGCGGTGTTTTTCTCGGGCTGAACGGCATTGTGGTGAAAAGTCACGGCGGCGCCGATGCGGAGGGAGTCGCCGCCGCGATCGAATTGGGTTACGACATGGTCAGGAATCGGCTGCTGGACCGGATCGAGGCGGATCTCGATCTTTTCCATGCCCGACATCCGAAACCGATCGCACAGTCGGCCGAGATTGCGGGCGACGGCAAGGAATAGGACAATCAATGATCAGATCGATTGTGCGTGGCATCGGTTCCGCGCTGCCGCGCCGCATCATGAAGAATGCCGATTTCGAAGGCATGGTGGAAACGTCGGACGAGTGGATCGTCCAGCGAACCGGCATTCGCCAGCGCCATATCGCCGCCGATGACGAGACCACTGCATCGCTCGGAGAAGCCGCGGCGCGCGCCGCACTTGCCGATGCCGGCCTGACGCCCGACGACATCGACCTGATCGTGCTCGCCACTTCCACGCCCAACAACACGTTTCCGGCGACTGCCGTCGAGATACAGCAGCGCCTCGGCATGCGTCACGGCTTCGCCTTTGACATGCAGGCGGTGTGCAGCGGCTTCGTCTATGCGGTCACCACCGCCGACCTTTATATTCGCGGCGGGCTTGCCAAGCGCGTGCTGGTGATCGGCTCGGAAACCTTCTCGCGCATTCTCGACTGGAACGACCGTTCGACCTGCGTGCTGTTTGGCGACGGCGCCGGCGCACTGGTTATCGAGGCGGGCGAGGGCGACGGCACCACCGCCGATCGCGGCATACTGGCCTCGAGCCTGAGGTCGGACGGAACGCACAAGGAAAAACTCTTCGTCGATGGCGGGCCGTCGACCACCGGAAAGGTCGGCGTGCTTCGCATGGAGGGCCGCGAGGTCTTCAAACATGCCGTCGGCATGATCACCGACGTGATCGTGGCAACGTTCTCGCAAGCCGGCATCAGTGCGGATGATATCGACTGGTTCGTACCCCATCAGGCCAATAAGCGCATCATCGACGCTTCGGCAAAGAAGCTGGGAATTGCCGAGGAAAAGGTCGTGGTAACCGTCGATCTGCATGGCAACACGTCAGCCGCCTCCGTGCCACTGGCGTTGTCGGTCGCGGTGGCGGACGGTCGCATCAAGAAGGGCGATCTGGTACTGCTCGAAGCCATGGGAGGTGGTTTCACCTGGGGCGCCGTCATCCTGCGCTGGTGAATAGCCGTCCAGGCGGTGTTGCCCGAACCTTGGCCGATCGGAAAGCGCAAACGATTCAGGCCCTTGACCTTGCCTGACCAATTTTCTAACGTCGGACTACTCTTGTTGAATTCGATTTTCGGGGACAGTTGGCCGACGCATGGGAGGGAAGACACTTACACGCGCCGACCTCGCCGAGGCTGTTTACCGAAAGGTCGGCCTGTCCCGCACCGAATCCGCCGAACTCGTTGAATCCGTACTAAGCGAAATCTGCGACGCGATCGTTCGTGGCGAGACCGTGAAACTTTCCTCTTTCGCGACGTTCCACGTACGTGACAAGAACGAGCGCATCGGCCGCAATCCGAAGACTGGCGAGGAAGTGCCGATCCTGCCGCGCCGCGTGATGACGTTCAAGGCATCCAACGTCCTGAAAAGCCGCATCCTGCGCGCGCATCAGAGCGGCAAGGCGAAGACCGAAAAATAACGTTCTCCCGGTTCTTTGTTCCTTCGGCAAGATTGCCTGTTGCGATCGTTTGATAAGACCTTCACAATCCACGTTTCGGTCTTGAACTTCGACACGTAAACCGCTGAAATGAGAAACGAATCGGCGACCAGTTCAGGCGTGCTCAAGCCTTGGGCGCGGTGCATTTGGTTCCGCTCGGACGGCTGAGCAAGCGAATGAACCAGTTCCGGGCTGCCGGTCAGTCGTTTCCTTCTCCGAAGGAAAGGGGCGGACTGATGGTGTGAATTGCGGCAATGGCGGGGCGGGGAGCAGCATTGCGATTTGTTCGCGACGAATGAGCTGTCGAAACGGGAGTTATGTCCATGGACAAGAGCCCTGACGCGTTCCGAACCATCAGCGAGGTTGCCGAAGAACTCGATCTGCCCCAGCATGTCCTGCGTTTCTGGGAAACGCGTTTCACCCAGATCAAGCCGATGAAGCGAGGCGGCGGCAGGCGTTACTACCGGCCGCAGGATGTCGAACTCATCAAAGGCATCCGCTACATGCTCTATGATCAGGGCTACACGATAAAGGGCGTGCAGAAGCTGTTGCGCGAGAACGGCAACCAGTTTCTGGTAGCCATCGGCAATGGCGATCTGTCGGCGGTCGAGGCGATTGCACAACGCAAGCAGGCCGATGCGGCACCGATGACCTCAGCCGCGCAGCCACGCGTCGATGACGAAATGCTGGTCGGCGAACCAAAAGCCAAGCCCAACCGGCGCTTCTTCGGGCTCGGCCGCTCAGATGACGACGGGCCGGTCGCAGCCGACAACAGCAAGCTTTCGAGAGATAACCGGGCGCTGCTGCAGGAAGCGCTGTTCGATCTTCTGGAGTGCAAGCGGCTGCTCGATCAGGTGCGTTAGACTACGCTGACGTTCGGGCCAGCAGCCTGCAACGACGCTTTTCGGTTGGGTTCCTCGAACTCAGAGCTTCCGGCGGATGCGGGCCAGAATCTCGCCTTCTTAGAGCCTTTCAGGGTTTATCCGGAAGCGTTCTGCCGGCGGGGATTGGGAGCAAGCTCGAGGGCTTCGGCGCCGGTCGTACCGACGGTACGGCCCAGTCCGAAGACCGATGGATTTGGCCCGAATTCTCCCGGCCAGCAGGGTTTGCTGCTGGCGGGCGCCCGCGGCGTCGGTCGGACTTGGCCGATGGCTCACATCGGCCGGCACCGCCCTCCTGACGGATCGCCACGCCATCGGACAAACAGAACTGCTTCCGTATGGCCTTGAAAGGCTCTAGTCAGTTGTTTCCGATTCGCCGCGTGCCTTGGCTGCCGCGACCTGACGGATCGCGTCGGCCAGCGTGTCGCTTTCCTGCGCGCCCATGACGGCGTATTTGCCCTCCAGCAGGAAGCAGGGAACGCCACTTATGCCCATGCGCGATGCAGTCGCGGCTTCAGTCGCGACGGCATCGCGGTCAGTGTCTGTGGGCAACAGAGCTTCGACCACGGGCGCATCCATGCCTGCCTCACGCGCAGCCTCGATTAGCACGGCGTGGTCGCCGACATTCTTGCCTTGTTCGAAGTAGAGGCTGAACAGTCGTCTTGCCAGCTTGTTCTGGACTTCTTCTCCAGCGGTTGCAGCCCAGCGAACGACCCGATGTGCATCGAGTGTGTTCGGCGATACCTTGATCGCGCCGAAATCGAAGGAGATGCCCTCGGCGGCGCCGAGTGGTTCGATCCTGGAGTGAATTTCGCGCAGACGCTCCTCGCTGCCGAACTTTGACAACATGTACTGCTTGCGATCCATGCCACCCGCCGGGATGGTCGGATCAAGTTGAAACGGTCGCCAGCGAACCGCCACATCCACCTCGGGCACGGCGTCAATTGCCTTGTCCAACCGCTTCTGGCCGATGAAGCACCAAGGACAAACAACGTCCGAGACGACGTCGATGGTTATTGCTTGCCGTTCGTCGGTCATCGGAAGATCCTTCTGTGGTGGTCAGTCTGGCTTTCGCCACCAGGTGGGAAGTTGATATCCGAATATAGGTGTCTTTGCCGGATGTGCCAGATAACTCCAATAAGCGAGGTGTTGCTGGGTATTGTGCTGCGTGGGCACCATATAAGCGCGAGATATCAAGAGGCGGTCCAGCGCACGCACCGCCGCTACATAAGCCTCCTCGTCGCGAGCGTTCAGCATCGCCTCGATCATGGCGTCGATGGCCGGATCGGCGACGCCCGCGAGGTTGAAGGAGCCTTCGACATTTGCCGATTCAGAGCCCCAGCGGAATGTCAGCTCGATGCCGGGTGACAATGTTCCCTGGAAGCCGGTCGTGCCGATAAGCACGTCGAAATCGAAACGCTGCTTGCGCATCTGGATCTGGTCGGCCTCCAGCGTACGGATAACCACGGTGATGCCGATTTTTGCAAGGGTTCGCTGGTAGATCGCGGCAAGCCGCTCTTCGCTTTGCGAGGCGGTGAGAATTTCGAAGCCGAACGGCTGGCCTTCAGGGTCAACGAGCTTGCCGTCGCGCAGCGTATAGCCGGCGCTTTTCAGCAGGTCGAACGCGGTCTTGAGCACTTTGCGGTCACGACCCGATCCATCGGTTTCGGGCGGACGATAGGTGCCGTCCATCACCTCCGGCAGCACCGCTTCGGGGAAGGGCGCAAGCAGCGCGCGCTCGGCCTCGCTGGCCGGGCGGCCAAGTGCCGAAAGCTCCGAGTTCTGCCAGTAGCTTGCCGTTCGCTGGAACTGCCCGCCGAACATGTTCTTGTTGGCCCACTCGAAGTCATAGAGCATGGCAAGCGCGCGGCGCACCCGAGGATCGCCGAATTTCGCCAGGCGGGTATTGAACAGGAAGCCGCTGACGACCGGGGGCAGGCCGGTCTCGAACCTCTCAGCAATCACCTGGCCGTTCTTCATGGCAGGGAAATCGAAGCTGCGCTCGCGCTTCACCGGATCGGCTTCCGCGTAGGTGGCACAGAGCCCTTTCTTGAACGCTTCGAACTGCGCATTGGCATTGAGGAAATATTCGATGGTAATGCGGTCGAAATTGTCGAAGCCGCGCTTGGAGGGAATGTCCTTGGCCCAATAGTCAGGATTGCGCTGAAAGACGATGCGCTGGCCGGGAACCACCTGTGCCACCTTGTAGGGGCCGCTGCCGATCAGCGGTTTCAGCGTGGTCTGGTCGAAGGTCTCCTTGTCGAACGCATGTTTCGGGATGATCGGCGTCATGGCGATGATCAGCGGAAACTCGCGATCGGCATGCTCGTTGAAGGTGAAGCGGACGCTGCGCTCGCCAGTCTTTTCCAGCTTGGCAACCTTCTTCATGCGGTCGCTGTAGGGTGGGCGGCCCTTTTCAGCGTAGACCTCGTAGGTGAACAGCACATCATCCGCCGTCACCGGCTTCCCGTCGGACCACTTCGCCTTGGGGTCAAGCGTGAACTCGACGGATTTGCGGTCGGGCGTGATGTCGAGCGATTCGGCAAGCAGGCCGTAGAGCGAAAAGGCTTCGTCGGCACTGCGCTGCATCAGAGGCTCGAACACCAGATTGCCGTAGATGGTGTCGATCATGCCCCGCGCGGTCGTGCGCAGGCTTTTGATGATGAACGGGTTCAGATTGTCGAAGCTGCCAACCACGCAGTAGGTGACTTCGCCGCCCTTCGGCGCATCCGGATTCGCGTAGGGAAAATGCGTGAATCCCTGCTTCAGCGCCGGTTCGCCCTGCATGGCAATTGCATGGGAGGGCTCGGCGAAGGCCGCCAGGCCGCTCGCCGGCAGCATGGCCGCGGTAAAGAGCGAAAGAAACAGGCGACGCATGACTGGCATATTTCCAATTAGAACGGGCTTTGATGATTCGAATTTGAATCTAGCACGACGGCACTATTGTGAGCCTGAGGCGTTCTTGGCCGACAATCGCGGGATTGAGGACTGGATTCGCGAGGCGGCGCGGTGTAACAGCCCAGTCAAAGTCATTCTGTCGCCGTAATTTGCCAACAGGTAAACGACGACAAATGGCGCTGAATGGCCTGGTCCCGGATCAATCGAGAGGAATTGAGATAAGATGACGAGCCTGAAAACCGACGTCGCCCGTCTTTCGGTCATGGCCGCTGGCGTGGTCGGCGTGCTCGCTGCTGGTCATTTGCCGGCCGCCGCGCAGCAACAGCAGCAAGCGCAGCTTCCGCAAGGCTGGTTCAAGGCCTGCACCAAGCAGGAAGACGTCGATATCTGCAATGTGCAGAACATATCGACCGCTGCGTCCGGCCAACTCGTCACGGGCATCAGCCTGATCGAGCTGAAGGGCAAGGTGAACCGAAAGGTGTTCCAGGTCACCGTTCCGACCGGCCGTCTCGTGCCTCCCGGCATCGGCCTGCAGATTGACGGCGGCAAGGCGCAGAAGCTGGATTACGTCATCTGCTTCCCGGATCGCTGCGTCGCCGAGGCGCCACTTACCGACCAGCTCGTCGGCTCCTTCAAGAAGGGATCGGAGCTGACGCTGACTTCCGTGAATTTCCAGAACCAGCCCAACCCGATCAAGGTTTCGCTTCAGGGCTTCACGGGAGCTTTCGACGGCGAGCCGCTGCAGCAGTCGGACCTCGAGGATCGACAGAAGAAACTGCAGGAATTCGTTACCAAGAACAACGAGGACTTCGCCAAGAAGCTCAAGGAAGAGCAGGAAAAGGCCAAGGCCGCGAACTGATAGCGATCAGTTTTCAAACAAAACGGCGGGGTTTTTCCCCGCCGTTTTGTTTTCGGATGTGCGTTTGCGGCAATTTAATGCCGGGCCCGATCCTTGGGCTCATAGCGGCCATCGGCGGTCTTGTTGAAGAACTCGCGCAGTTGCGGATGCCTGACCGGCTCGCCCGATTGATCGGCAAGAAGGTTCTGCTCCGAGACGTAGGCGATATATTCGGTCTCGTCGTTTTCGGCGAGCAGGTGATAGAAGGGCTGATCCTTCTGCGGCCTGACCTCGGCAGGGATTGCCTCATACCATTCGTCGGTGTTGCTGAATTGCGGATCGACGTCGAAAATGACGCCCCGGAACGGGAACAGACGATGGCGGACGACCTGGCCAATCGCGAATTTTGCTGTTTTCATTTCAATCACGCTCTTCAACATGAGGCGCTATCTGACGCAGCAACGCGAAGAATTCAATCCCAAGCCTATCGACGTCTCACCTCGCTTAGCGTCATCGCAGCCACACCCCCGGATACCCATACATCATGTCAGAAATCGTCGGTTTGGTCCTCCCCTTCTTTGGACTGATTTTTCTGGGGTTTTTTGTCGCTCGCATAACGCGCCAGCCACTCGAAGCACTCGGCTGGATGAACACGTTCATCATTTATGTCGCGCTGCCAGCGCTGTTCTTCCAACTGCTGGCGAGGACACCGATCGAGAAACTGACGGAATGGCGTTACATCGTTGGATCAGCGCTTGCGACTTATGTCATTTTCTCGCTGATGTTTGTCGGCTCCGTCGCCCTGTCGCGGGGCGAGATTGCGCAATCGACGATCAAGGGACTGGCTGCCGCCTATGGCAATACCGGCTATATGGGGCCGGGCATCGCCTTGCTGGCGTTCGGCCAGGAGGCGGCGGTGCCGGTAGCGCTGATCTTCTGTTTCGAGAACATCCTGCATTTCACCGTGGCGCCCATGATGATGGCAATTTCGGGCAGCGAGAAGACGCCGCCGGCGCAACTGGCGCTCAGGGTTGCCGAGAAAATCCTGCTTCATCCCTTCATCATCGCCACGGCGGTGGGCGTGGCCGCCGCCTATGTCGAATTTCGGCCGCCGCTGCCGGTAGAGAGGCTGCTGGAATATCTTTCGAGTGCGGCCGCACCATGCGCGCTATTTGCGATGGGCGTGACGCTGGCGCTGAGACCGCTCAAGCGGGTTCCGGTGGAACTTGCGCCGATTGCCGTACTCAAACTGGTGCTGCATCCGCTGCTCTGTTATGTCGTGCTGAGTTGGATCGGCAACTTTTCCGAAATCTGGCTCTTTTCGGCGGTGTTGCTCGCCTCGTTGCCGACGGCCACCAACGTTTTCGTCATCGCGCAGCAATATGGCGTCTGGACGGAGCGCGCCTCGGCAAGCGTGCTTTTGACGACCTGCATTTCCGTCGCAACGGTGTCGGGATTGCTCTACATGATCAAGACGGGAATATTACCGCCGGATCTGTTCCCGTAACGAAGAAGCCAGCGAAGAAAAGCCGCTGCCCGGCCGCAAGCCTTCGCGCATGAAAAAGGCTCGCAAGGGTGCAAAGCTTCCCAGGGCGCCCAGCCCCGCGCTGCGCAGCATCTGTGCCGGCAGCAGGTTCGACAATAGCGAACGGTTGAGCAGGCTGACGGACTCGGCGCGGGCGAGGATATCCGGGCGGCGCCTGAGATCATAGGCCGAAAGAGCCGGCCGCGAGCCCGGATCATCGCGGTTAAGCGTAGCAATTTCAATCAGTTGCTGAACATCCCTGATGCCGAGATTCAGGCCTTGCGCGCCAATCGGTGGAAATACGTGGGCGGCCTCGCCGACCAGCGCGATCCGGTTTTGCGCGAAGCGTGTCGGGAGCGAGGCGGAAAGCGGGTAGATTTGCCGACCAGGTTCGACCGAAACGCGCCCCAACATCGACTGCATACGTTCTTCGACACGCAGCGACAGCGCTTCGTCATCGAGCGCGGCCAGCTTTTCGGCGGTATCCGGTGCAACGACCCAGACCAGGCTCGACCGACTGCCGGGCAGGGGAACCTGGGTAAAGGGACCTGTCTCGGTGTGGAACTCCGTCGAGATGAAGCCGTGCGGTCGGCTGTGGCCGAAACTCAGGATCAGCGCCGCCTGCGGGAAGGAGCGCGTTGAGATGGACACGCCCGCTGCCGCCCGCGCCGGCGACATCCTCCCATCCGCCGCAACCGCCAGGCGGGCGGGAATTTCCAGTCCCTCCGGCAAGACGGCGGTTACATTGCTCGTGTCTATCTGCCAACGCTCCACCAGTGCGTGATGCCAGGTGATGCCCGGATGCTCCAGGACGGCCCGTTCAAGCGTTCCGTTCAGCAGGCGGTTGGGAATGTTGAGACCGAAATGCGCTTCGCCGATTTCGGATGCATGGAAGGTCACGGTTGGGCTTCGGATGAGGCGCTTAGTCGCGTCGATGATGCGCATGGCGCGAAGCGGCGCACAGTGCGGTTCGAGTTCAGCCAACAGGCCAAGACCGTGGAGGAATTTCAATGCCGGTGCCATCAGGGCGGTCGTGCGTCGGTCGTCCTGGTTGGCGGCCGGACCCGCCAAGCTGATCTCAAAACCATGCTGGGCCAGGGAAAGCGCTGCAAGCAGGCCGGCCGGACCGGTTCCCGCGACGATGATTTTGGCTGCTTCAGTTCGGTCCAAGGTGACGATCCGTTGCGACTTTTCCGGCCCTGCACGCATGCGGCGGGCCTTCCTACCTATAGGGCGGGCCGACGCCCTCGGGCAACGTGGCGTTTCATCCCATTCGACCGGCATGGCGACAAACGCTGTTGAAAAACAAGGGACAAAGCGTTGTCCAACGCGCTGCGGGAGTGCCATACTCTCCCCATTCGGGATTTGGCCCTTTTTGGGTCCACCTGACCGCAGAGGGGGCGTTCGATGGCCGAATTCGGGGCCGGGCTATGGAAGCGGAAATCGTCTGCTCCGGCGCGTTCGCCGGTTGCGGCCGATATCGGCAAGCTGGACTGGCGCAGCGCGTGAAACGCAAGAAAGTTACATGGCCTCAAGCGAAGGCCTTTTCGGTCCATCTTCTCACCGCATCGGGATCGTTCCTTGCGTTTCTGTCGCTTGTCGCGGCGAGCGAACAGCGCTGGACGGCGATGTTCTGGTGGCTCGGTCTGGCATTGTTCGTCGACGGCATCGACGGGCCGATCGCCCGCAAGCTTGAGGTGAAGGACGTCCTGCCGACATGGTCGGGTGAACTGCTCGACAACATAATCGACTATGTCACCTATGTGCTCATCCCGGCGTTTGCGCTCTATCAGCGCGGATTCATGGGCGAGGGGCTGTCGTTCCTGTCGGCCGCGCTGATCGTCGTCTCCAGCGCAATCTACTATGCCGACACCGGCATGAAGACGAAGGAGAACTTCTTCAAAGGCTTCCCTGTCGTCTGGAACATGATCGTCTTCACGCTTTTCGTGACCCAGCCGGGCGAATGGGTGTCGTTCGCAGTGGTGGTCATTGCCGCGATCATGACATTCGTGCCGATGAGCTTTCTTCATCCAGTGCGCGTGGTGCGATTGCGCGAACTCAACCTGGCAGTCTTTCTTGCCTGGTGCCTGTTCGGCGTGATCGCGCTCATCCAGACCATGGAGGCGAGCGACATCGTCAAGATCGGCATCGCAGTGACCGGAACCTATCTGTTCTTTATCGGCGGCGTCATGCAGCTGTTTCCCAATCTCGGCGCGAAGAAAGTCTGATCATGTCGAAAGCGGTTCGTGTCCATGCCCATGGCGGGCCGGAAGTGCTGACATATGAGGAGGTCGCTACCGGCCGCCCTGAGGCGGGGCAAGTGTTGATCCGCCACACGGCAATAGGCCTCAACTTCCTCGATACCTACTATCGCAGCGGCCTTTATCCGGCGCCGGCGGGCCTGCCGCTGACGCCGGGTGGCGAAGCGGCTGGCCTGGTGGTGGAAACCGGCGCCGGCGTCGACTGGCTGAAGCCGGGCGAACGGGTCGCCTATACCACGCCGCTCGGCGCCTATTGCGAGGAGCGCCTGATTGCTGCCGACCGGCTTGTGAAAATCCCGCAAGGCGTCAGCGACGAACAGGCCGCCGCCATGATGCTGAAAGGAATGACCGCTGAATATCTGCTTGGGCGTACCTTCAAGGTCAAACCGGGCGATACGATCCTCTGCCATGCGGCGGCCGGCGGCGTGGGGCTCATTCTCGGCCAGTGGGCGAAACATCTCGGTGCAACCGTGATCGGCACCGCTGGTTCCGCCGACAAGATCGCGTTGGCCAGAGCCCACGGCTTCGACCACCTCATCAACTACCGCGACAAGGACTTCGTGTCCGAAGTGAAGGAAATCACTGGCGGCAGGCTTTGCGACGTCGTCTATGACTCGGTCGGGAAGGACACGTTTCCCGGCTCGCTCGACTGCCTGCGTCCGCGCGGAATGTTCGTCAGCTTCGGCCAGTCATCAGGGCCAATTCCGCCTTTCAACATGGCCTTGTTGTCGCAAAAGGGATCGCTGTTCGCCACACGTCCGTCGCTCTACGTCTATATTGCCAAGCGCGAGGATCTTGAATCGTCGGCCGACGCGCTGTTCGACGTGGTGTCGAAAGGTGTCGTCGACATCAGGATCAACCAGCGTTACGCGTTGGCTGAAGCGGCAGCCGCCCACGCTGATCTCGAGGGTCGTCGCACGACCGGAACGAGTATTCTGATACCGTAAGCTTTTCGCCGAATTCTTGAAGCTCTTTCAAGGCTACTACTGCTTTGCCTTACGACCCGGACGCGCCTACGATATTTACGGGAACATTTGACACGACCAGATCGGTACGGGAGGAGCTGTGAGCGAAAATCACAGTGGCGAGTCCGCATGCTTGTTAGAGGTGCGCGGCCTCACGAAAATCTTTGGCACGCTCAAGGCCTGCGATGGCGTTGATCTCACCGTCGGCAAGGGCGAGATACACGCGCTTCTGGGCGAGAACGGCGCGGGCAAGTCCACCCTCGTCAAGATGCTGTTCGGTTCGCTGCAGCCGAACTCGGGCGAGATAAGATGGGACGGTCAGCCGGTGCGGATTGCAAATCCGCATGTCGCGCGAAAGCTCGGCATCGGCATGGTGTTCCAGCATTTCTCGCTGTTCGACGCGCTGACAGCCGCCGAAAACATCGCGCTCTCGCTGGATGACGACACGCCCATCGCCACGATCGCGGCCAAGGCCAAGGCGCTGGCCTACAGCTACGGCCTGCCGCTCGACCCCTATTCCCTGGTGGGAGACCTTTCGGTCGGCGAGCGCCAACGCATCGAGATCATCCGCTGCCTGCTTCAGACGCCCGAGCTCATCATTCTCGATGAGCCGACGTCGGTGCTCACGCCTCAGGAGGCGGACAAGCTTTTCGAGACCCTGGAGCGTCTGCGTTCGGAAGGCAAATCGATCCTTTACATTTCGCACCGGCTGGAAGAGGTCAAGCGCATGTGCAGCCGCGCCACCGTGCTGCGTCACGGCAAGGTGGTCGGGCATTGCGATCCGCGTGAAGAAACCGCCTCGTCGCTTGCGCGCATGATGGTCGGCAGCGAGGTGAAAACCGCGACGCGCACTCCGGTTTCGCTCGAGGGCGCGGCGGAATTGCTCAGCGTGTGCGGGCTGAGCCGCAAGCCGGCCGGGCCGTTCTCCACGCCACTCAAGAACATCTGGCTGAACGTCAAGGGCGGTGAAATACTCGGTATCGCGGGGGTCGCCGGCAACGGCCAGGGCGAGTTGTTCGAGGCCCTGTCCGGCGAGGCCCAGCAGGCCAGTGCTGATGTGGTGCGAATCCGCGGTCAGAACGCCGGGCGCCTGTCCATAACCGGCAGGCGGCTGCTCGGTGCCGCCTTCGTGCCCGAGGAGCGCCTTGGCCATGGGGCTGCGCCGAACATGACGCTTTCGGAGAACCTGCTCCTGTCGCGTCACGCGACCGACCGCAAGGCTTATCTGGGCTCGGGCGGCGTGGTGCGCACCTCGGTGATCGCAGCCGCGGCGCAACGGATCATCAAGATCATGGACGTCCGCAAGAGCGCACCCGATCCGGAGGCGGCTTCGCTTTCGGGCGGCAATCTGCAGAAGTTCATCATCGGCCGCGAGCTCGACCGCCGGCCTTCGGTTATGGTGGTCAACCAGCCGACATGGGGTGTGGACGCAGGCGCCGCCGCGCATATCCGGCAGGCGCTGATCGAACTGGCGCGCAGCGGCTCGGCGGTTCTCGTTATCAGCCAGGATCTGGACGAATTGTTCGAAATTTCCGATGCCATCGCCGTCATGCACAATGGCGAACTCTCCGCCCCGATACCGGCCGCCGAAGCCACCCGCGAACAGATCGGCTTGCTGATGGGCGGAGCCGACACCTCGGCGCCGGCAGCCGAGCAACCGGCATTGGCGTCCGTGGCCGGGGGGAGAGCGTGATGCGTGTCGAACTTATCAAACGGCCGCAGCGCTCGGCGCTGTTCAGTGCGATCTCACCATTCCTGGCACTGATCCTCACGGTCCTTGCCGGTGCGGTGCTGTTTGCCGTCATCGGAAAGAATCCGGTATCCACGCTCTACTATTATTTCATCGACCCGCTACGCGAGGTCTGGTCCCTGCACGAACTCGCCATCAAGGCTGCTCCGCTGATCCTGATCGCGGTGGGGCTCTCCGTCTGTTTTCTGTCCAACAACTGGAATATCGGCGCCGAAGGCCAGTTCATCATGGGAGCGATCGCCGGGTCGGTACTGCCGGTGATGCTGCCCGGCTTCCAGACCTGGTATGTGCTGCCGCTGATGATCATGATGGGTATTGCCGGCGGCGCCGCTTATGCGGCAATTCCCGGCTATCTCAAGGTCAAATTCAACACCAACGAAATCCTGACCAGCCTGATGCTGGTCTACGTGGCGCAGCTATTCCTCGACTGGCTGGTGCGCGGGCCCTGGCGTAACCCGCAAGGCATGAATTTCCCGGAAACGCGCAGCTTTCATGAATACGCCATCCTGCCGGAAATCTGGTCGAGCTCCGGGCGCGCCCATTGGGGATTCGTCTTCGCCATCTTGGCGGCGCTCGGCCTGTGGTTCCTTCTGTCGCGCACCTTGAAGGGCTTCGAAGTCAAGATCATGGGCCAGAGCCCGCGCGCTGGCCGCTTTGCCGGGTTCTTTCGCGGAAACATGATCATGTTCGCCTTCCTGGTATCGGGCGGGCTTGCCGGGCTCGCCGGCATCTCCGAAGTTTCGGGAGCAATAGGGCAGCTTCGCCCCGCAATCTCGCCCGGATACGGCTTTACCGCGATCATCGTTGCCTTTCTGGGACGGCTTAATCCGCTCGGCATCATTGCCGCCGGCATGATACTGGCGCTGACCTATCTCGGCGGCGAGGCGGCGCAGATTTCCGTCGGCGTGTCGGACAAGGTCGTGCGGGCGTTCCAGGGCATGATCCTGTTCTTCGTGCTCGCCTGCGACACACTCATCCACTATCGCATTCGTCTCGTAGCGGGGCGTCCCGCAGTAATAGGGGAGACGTCCCATGGGAATGCTTGAATCTATCCTCCTCACCATCGCGACGGCGGCCACGCCGCTTTTGATCGCCTCGATCGGCGAACTTGTGGCCGAGCGCTCGGGCGTGCTCAATCTCGGCGTCGAGGGCATGATGGTCATGGGCGCGGTGACCGGGTTCGGTGTCGCGCTGACCACCGGGTCGCCATGGCTCGGCGTATTCGCCGCCATTGCGGTCGGCGCCGTGTTTTCGCTGCTGTTTGCCTTCCTGACGCTGACGCTGGTCACCAACCAGGTGGCGACGGGCCTGGCGCTGACCCTTCTCGGGCTCGGCACGTCCGGGATGCTGGGCGAGAGCTTCGTCGGACTTCCTGGCGTGAAGCTCGGCAACCTCGACATTCCATACCTGACCGACCTGCCATTGATTGGCCGTCTGATCTTCGGGCAGGATCCGCTCTTCTATGTCTCGATTCTGCTTACCGCGGGCGTTGCCTGGTTCCTTTTCCGCACGCGAGCCGGCCTGACGCTGCGTTCGGTCGGCGACAGCCACGGCTCGGCGCACGCGCTCGGCATCCGCGTCATCCTCATCCGCTATGCGGCAGTCGTCTTCGGCGGTGCCTGCGCCGGGCTTGCCGGCGCCTATCTGTCGCTGGTCTATACGCCGCAATGGGTGGAGAACATGACCGCCGGGCGCGGCTGGATCGCGCTCGCGCTCGTCGTCTTCGCTTCCTGGCGGCCGTGGCGGGTGCTTGCCGGCGCCTATCTGTTCGGTGGCGTGACGATCGGTCAGCTCCACGCACAGGCGTTCGGCTTCGGCATACCTTCGCAGCTACTTTCTTCGCTTCCCTATCTGGCAACTATCGTGGTTCTTGTTCTAATCTCGCGGAACAGGCGACTGACAATGATGAACACACCGGCATCTCTGGGGCAGCCGTTTGTGCCTGATCGCTGACAGTAAGAACACTGGATAAGCCCCCATAACTTGGGAAAAGGACACCACGAAATGAAGAAGACCATTTTGTCGATTGCAGCGGCTGCTGCCGCGCTGTCGTTCGGCACCATGGGCGCCGAGGCAAAGGTCAAGGCCTGTTGGATCTATGTCGGCCCGATTGGTGACTTCGGCTACTCCTACCAGCATCACCAGGGGGTTCTCGACGTTCAGAAGAAGTTCGGCGACGAAGTCGAGACGGCTTATCTGGAAAGCGTGCCGGAAGGCGCCGATGCCGAGCGCGCCGTCGAGCGCTTCGCTCGCTCGGGCTGCAACATCATCTTCGGTACGTCCTTCGGCTTCATGGATGCCATCAACAAGGTCGCGGGCAAGTTCCCGGACGTCAAGTTCGAGCACGCCACCGGCTACAAGCGCGATCATCCGAACGTCTCGACCTATAACTCCAAGTTCCACGAGGGCCGCTACGTGCAGGGTGTGATTGCGGCCAAGATGTCCAAGGCAGGCGTTGCCGGCTATATCGCCTCCTTCCCGATCCCGGAAGTGGTGATGGGCATCAATGCCTTCGTGCTGGGCGCGCAGACGGTCAATCCGGATTTCAAGGTCAAGGTGGTGTGGGCCAATACCTGGTTCGACGCCGGCAAGGAGGCAGACGCGGCCAAGGCACTGGTGGACCAGGGCGTGGATATCATCACCCAGCATACTGACTCCACCGCTCCGATGCAGGTTGCCACAGAACGAGGCATCAAGGCATTCGGCCAGGCGTCGGACATGATCAAGTTCGGTCCCGAGACGCAATTGACCTCCATCGTCGACGATTGGGGCCCGTACTACATCAGCCGCATTCAGGCGGTGATCGACGGTAGCTGGAAGCAACAGGACGTCTGGGGTGGCATGAAGGAAGGCCACGTCGTAATGGCGCCTTACACCAACATGCCTGACGATGTGAAAAAGCTGGCCGAGGAAACGGAGGCCAAGATCAAGTCCGGCGATTTCAACCCGTTCACCGGGCCGATCACCAAGCAGGATGGAACGGAATGGCTGAAGCCGGGCGAGGTTGCCGACAACGCCACGGTGCTTAGCATGAATTTCTACGTGAAGGGCGTCGACGACAAGCTCCCGCAGTAAGTTTGACGAGCTCTCACGAAGTTCGACACGAGAAGGGCGCCTGCGGCGCCCTTTTTGTTTGATGAATCCAGGCGCGGCGGGATCGTTCTTCAGTTAAGCCGTTCGCAGGCCGGGAAGTACGGAATGTCGGAAGCAACACGATTCCAGTCGCGCACAAGTGGTTCCAGCCTGGGCAGGGAAACTCTGGATAGTTCCGGAAGGCGCTGGCCGGCTCCGCTTGAGGGGAGCGGGTTGCAGCAGTAGCCTACCGCCTGTGGGCAGGCTTCATTCTGCCCTTGCGGGTTGAGCGCACAAAAAAGGCGGGGAAGCCCCCGCCTTTCTTATTTCTCCTGGCTGCGCTTACCTCAGGCGCCCGCTTGCATGGGCGAGCATCGTGTAGACCTTGCCGGTATCGGACGCCAGATAGGTCCGGGACATGACATTGTCGTGGTCGGTGCGCGAGATATCTTTCAGCAGCGTCTCGAAATCATCGCAGTAGCGGTCGACGGCGGCATGGAATTCGCCATCCGACTGATATTTGCGGCGGATTTCGTCGAAAGTCTGCTGGCCCTTGAGGGTGTACAAGCGGCGGGTGAACACATCGCGCTCGCCGCGGCGATAGCGATCCCACAGCTCGATCGAGGCTTCGTGATCGATGGCGCGGGCAATGTCGACCGACAGTGAGTTCAGCGACTCGACCACGTGAGCGGGCGACCGTGTGTTCGAGGCGGGCCGACGAGGGGTCTCGGCAACGGCGGCCTGCTGCGCGCTTTCATCCCGCGACGCTCCGGTGAGCAGGTCGCGCACCCAGCCGCCCGCCTGGGCTGCGGGGCGAGATGCCGGTTCCGTACCCAGCGTGCCGCGCAGTGCGGCGCCTGTCGCCGGTCCACGGCGTTCCGCCGGTTGCGGCTGCGGTGCGGCCGAACGGGACTGCGGCTGCGCCGAACGTTCCGACACATCGATCGTGCGGCCGGATTTGGCAACAATATCCGACAGTTCCTTCAGCGCATTGATTTGCTCGGTAACCGCCCGGCGCATGGCCTTGGTCGACTGCTTGGCTTCCTCGGGCATGTCCAGCACGCCCTTCTTCAACTCGGCGCGCGTGTCGTCGAGCTCGGTCTTGATGGAACTGGCGGTACGCCGCATGTCTTCCGTCGCATCGGCAAACCGCTTGGTGGCGGCTTCCACGACCTCGGCAATAGCCGTGCGGATCTTGTCCGTCGAAGCCATGGTACGGTCTTCGGCCTTGTCGAGAGCCTTGCCGACGAGGTCTTCAAACGAACGCATGATGCGTTCCAGATCCTCGGACTTCTTGACCAGTCCGACAGCAAGGTCCTCCAGCGAGGACTGGCGTTCGAGCGTATGTTCCAGATTGCTCTGCGCCGAGCCGAGCAGTTCGGATGCGCTCGAAAGCAGCCGGCTGTGCTCGTCGAAACGGCTGGCGATGGAAGCCACTTCCTTCAGCGTGTTCGACGACAGTTCGGTCAGACGTGTCGTGTTGGAATCGACGAGCCGCGCCGAGCTTGCGAAGGTCTGGGCGGCCTTTTCGGTGGTCGCCGCAAAGCTCTGGGTGCTGCCGGTCAGGCGATCATCGACATTGGCCAGGTTTGCCGCCGCCTTCTCGATAAGCTCGTTGAGCTTCGAACTGGAGGCGCCAAGGCCGCCGATGAGTTCGCTGACACTCTCGGCAAGGGTATTGCGCGCGCCCTCGACCGCCGACAATGTTTCTGCCGTGCGTGTCGCCAGCGCGTTGACCAGAGCGGCATTTTCCGAGCGCAGTCGTTCGGCTGCCCGTTCGGTCGCCTGTTCGAGGTTTTTCTGCAGCTCGTTTCCGCTTTCGGAGAAGCGCTCCACCAACGGGCGCGCCGTCTCGTCGAGAATTCTGGTGATCTCGCTCGAACGTTCCGCCAGCATCGCATTGAGTTCGCGCGTATTCGCGCCAATGGTGCGGGCAGCCTCGTTGGTGCTTTGGCCGATATGCTGGCCAACAGCGGTGAAGGTTTCGGAAATGACGTTGGCCCGCGACACAAGCTGCGCCTCGGCCTGCGAAATCTGCTCCTGCAGCTTCTGACCGACGGTGTCGGCGCTTGCCGCGAGTCGATTTTCAGCGTTGGTGACATGCTCGTCGACGCGCGTGGCGACAGCGTCGACACCCGCCGCCAAACGCTGGTCGGCGCCGGCAAGCGTCTCCTCGATGGTGCGGGCGCGCTGTTCCAGTTCGCTTGCGGTCTGTTGAGCGCGTGCGGCGACACGCTCGTCCACGCTTTCGAAGACACGGCCGATTTCGGCGGCGCGCCCGCTGAGCGTATCGGCCGTTTCGCTAACGCGTGCGGTGAGCCGTTCGTCGGCCACCTCGAAATGACGCACGATCTCTGCGGCGCGTCCAGCCAGCGCACCAGCCGTTTCGTCGACACGGGCGGCGAGCCGTTCGTCAGCCACTTCGAAATGACGCACGATCTCCGCGGCGCGTCCGGCCAGTGCATCAGCCGTTTCGCCGACACGGGCGGCGAGCCGTTCATCGGCTGCCTCGAAATTGCGCACGATCTCGACGGCGCGCGAGCCCAGCGTGGTTGCGCCATCGGCAATGCGCGAGACGAATTGCTGGTCGGCGGCATCGAAGATGCGGCCAAGCTCGGCAGCACGCGCGGCGAGCGCATCAGCAGATTCGCTGATCCGCAAGCTGAGGCGTTCGTCTGCGGTGTCGAAGTTGCGCAAGATGTCGCCGGCACGCTCTGCCAGCGAATTGGCTGTTTCCACTGCCCTTGCAACGAGTTTCTGATCGGCGTCGTCGAAGGTGCGGGCGATCTCGCCGGCGCGCGCGGCGAGCGTCTCGGCCGTCTCCTCGGCGCGGGCAATCAGCGCACCTGAGGTCTCCTCAGCACGGCCTGCCAGTCGGCTGTCGGCTTCCTCGAAGGCACGAGTGATGTCGCCGGCGCGCGCAAGAAGCGCCGCCGAGGTCTGTTCGGCACGCTCGGCGATCCGGCGGTCGGCATCGGTGAAGGCGCGGCCTGCTTCCTCGTTGAGGGCGGCGGTGACTTCCAGCACCTTCTCGCGCAATGCGCCGGCCACGAACACCGCGCTCTTTTCGAGCACGAGGCGGACATTGTCGACGCCGGTCGACAGTGCTCGTTCCATCGTGCCGGTGCGCTCTTCGATGACGCCGGTCTGGTGACGGAAAGTCTCTTCGATCTTGGCAACGTCGGCTGCAAGCGCCTCGGTAATGTCGGAACGCTTGCCGGCAATCGCTTCGATGTGGCCGGAAACGGCTTCGTCGATCTCGCGGCGGGTTTCGGCGAGTTTGCCCAGGTCCTCGTCGAGCGCGCGCGACAGCATATCGCGGCCCTCGGCAATTTTGCCGATATGAGCGGCAACGATCTTGTCGACCTCGGAGCGACTGTCGGTGACCTTCTGCAGATCGGCGGCGAGAGCCTGCGAAAGCACGTTGCGACCTTCGGCAATCTTGTCGACCTGCGCTGCGACGAGGTCGTCGATGCCGGCACGGGTGTCGGAAAGCTTCTGCAGGTCGGCTTCGAGCGCCCGCCGGAGGATATCGCGGCCCTCGGCCAGCTTTTCGACCTGACCAGCGACGAGACCGTCGATACCGGAGCGGCTTTCGGCCAGTTTCTGCAAATCTTCCTCGAGCGTCCGCGCCAGCATGGCGCGACCTTCGGCCAATCGCTCGTTCTGGCTGGCGATCAGATTCTCGATGTTGGCGATGTCGGCTTCCAGCGCCTGGGTGAGCACATTGCGGCCTTCGCCGAGCTTCTGCGCCTGGCCGGCCACGAGGCCTTCGAGGCTGGAGACATCCGCTTCCAAGGCATTTGACAGCGCTTTGCGGCCTTCGACGAGCTTCTCGGCCTGCGCGGCGATGAGGTTTTCGATGTTCGCCATGTCGGCTTCGAGCGCGCGCGACAGCACATCGCGGCCCTGCGCCAGCTTCTCGACATGATCGACAACGACGCCGTCGATGCCAGCGCGGGCTTCGGCAAGCTTGGTGAGATCGGCTTCCAAGGCCCGCTTGAGGATGTCGCGCCCTTCGGCCAGCTTTTCGACCTGGCCGGCGACGAGACCGTCGATGCTCGCACGGCTCTGCGCCAGTTTGGCAAGATCGTCTTCCAAGGCGCGCGTCAGGCGCTCGCGGCCCTGATCGAGCTTTTCGATCTGGCCATCGACCAGTGTGTCGATGCTGGAACGGCTGTCCTCGATCTTGTTCAGGTCCTCCGCCAAGGCGCGTGAAAGCAGATCACGGCCTTCGGCGAGCTTCTCGACCTGGCTTGCCACCAGATTGTCGATATTGCTGCGGCTTTCAGCAAGCTTGGCGAGATCGTCCTCCAGCGCGCGCGTCAGCCGGTCGCGGCCCTGATCGAGCTTCTCGATCTGCCCGTCGATGAGCCCGTCGATATCCGCGCGGCGCGCGTCGATCTTGCTCAAATCGGCTGCCAAAGCGCGCGAAAGCACATCGCGGCCTTCCGCCAGTTTCTCGACCTGACTTGCCACCAGATCATCCACGGCGCTGCGGCTCTCGGCAAGCTTGCCGAGATCGGCTTCCAAGGCGCGGCTGAGGATGTTGCGTCCTTCAGCGAGTTTGCCGACATGGCTCGCGACCATTTCATCAATATGAACACGAGTCTGGATGAGCTTCTGGGAGTCTTCGTCAAGCGCGCGGGCCAGCCCCGCGCGGCCCTCGGCCAGCCGCTCCAGATGGTCTCCGAGGGAGGCGTCGATCGTCGCGCGCGATTCATTGATCTTGCGCAGATCCTCGTCGAGTGCCTGCGAAATCAGCGTCCGGCCTTCGGCGAGCTTCAGCACCTGCAGGCTGACGGCCTCGTCGATTCCCGCGCGGCTTTCCTCGAACTTGGCGAGGTCGGCCTGCAGCGTTGCGGCTATCCGCTCGCCGGTTTCGGCAAATTTCTGCGCATGTGCGCCGACGGCTTCGTCGATGCCCTGACGTGCATCGGTGAGTTTCTGGATATCCTCCTCGAAGGCGCGGGAGACTGCATCGCGGGCGGATTCAAGCCTACCGGCAAAATCGCTGGCGCGTCCCTCGAGCATGGTTGAGGTGGACAGGATGATGTTGTCCATCTCCGCGCCGATCTTGGCGCGACCATCCTCGATCATGGTCGAGAGGCTGTTGTGGCCGTCAGTGAATGTCGTGGCGATTTCGCGGGTGCGCTCGACCAGCGTTTCGTTGATCTGGCGCGCACGCGCCTCCAGGGCGGCGTTGAGCTTCTGCGTGCCCGTGTCGAGCGCCTCGGCTCGGGTCTGGAACTCGCTGATCAGGCTCTGGCCCCGCTCCGCCAATGTCCGTTCGATGCCCTTCAGGCTTGCGTCGAACTCCTCATTGAGCTTGTGGGTCGCACCGCCGAGCAGCGAAACCATGCCGGAGGTGCGATCCTCCAGAAGGTCGGAGAGCGAACGCGTCATGTCGTCCGTGGTCTGCGTCAGCTTGGCGATGCGCGTATCGAGAAGGCTGGCGAAAGCCTCGCCGGAAGTGGTGATGCGGTCGCCGATCGTATCCAGTCGCTGGTCGATCGAATCGAAAATCGAGGAGCCGCTTTCATGGATGCGGTCGATCAGCGCGTCGCCCGAATTGGTGATCGTCATCGACAGCTTGGTCGACGCATTGAGGATGTTCTCGCGGATTATCTCGCCGGCCGAGCCCAGCTCGTCGCGCAGTGTTTCATGTGCGCCGGTGATGGAGGCGCGCACGCGCTCGGCGTGGGTGACCACCGCTTCGCGTTCGCTGCCGAGACCATCCACCAGGGAGCGGATGCGAGCCTCGTTCTCGGAATAGGAACGCTCGATCTGGTTGACCTCGGTGTGAACCAGCGTTTCCAATTCGACGGCGCGCGCGAGCGTCCTCTCAATGCCTTCGCCCATCGCCGCGACTTCGCGGCGAACGGCCTGGCCGACCAGCATGACGCGCTCCTGGGCGAGACTTTCAGGCTCTGCCAGACGGAACGCGACCTCGGTCATCGACTGCGCGGCAAGACGCATGTCCTGCGCACGGCGGATCATCACCGCGAAAGCCCAGAAAAGGATGATCGGCGTGAGGGTGGCGACGCCAAGCAGGATCAGATAGGGGTGAGCCAGGATCTGATCGGCCGAGCCGATTTGTGCGATCGCCGGCCCAAACAGCATATTGGCAAGCAGGATACCGCCTGCCAGCCACAGAACGGAAAGAGCGGCGACAGCCCAGTAGATGCCGTTGGACGAGCGGCGGTTTATGCCGCTCAGCAGCGCCCGATAGTCTTTCTGCTGGTCGTCATTGGCCGGGGAAAAGCCGCTGGCAGCCGGGGAAAAGCCGCCAGGTTTTGCCGGTTGCGGCTCAAGCGGCCGTAGTTCCGACTTCGTCTCAGGCTTGTTCGCCGGGGCAGGGGTAGCGGGTTTGGGCTCAGTGGCGGGCTTGGCCTCGGCGACGGTATCGGCAGCGCTCGCCTCTGCGGGCTTTTCGCCGCGACCTTCGCGTGCGAGTTCGTCGGCAGCCTGCGAAATCTGCGCTTCCAGATCTTCCATGGAGGCGGCGATGTCGAGGTCGCCGGCTTCCGCCGAGAGGTCGAAATCGAGAGCTTCCTCAAGCTCCCGCGCGACTTCGCTGTCGAGATTGCGTGTCGTCGAGCTTTTTTTCGCCATGGTCGCCGTTACCCTGTACTAGCATTGCGGGCCGCCAGAAAACTGGCAAAAAAATGCCCGCACGTGAGGCTGATTATGGACTTTGCGTATCGTAGTGGCACAGCCGGGTAAAGGAAACTTGAATCCAGGGCGATGCGTAAAACTTTAAACATAAGGTTAACAAGTCCACGAATTTGGCGCTTTTGCGGACGATCAGGCGCCACCTCCATTAACGCGTTGTCCACATGATTGTATCAGTCTGACAATTTCGTGCAGGTGTCCCGGAAGAAGGTCGAGATGGTTTCCCAAAACACAAACGCGGTCGCATTCGCAATGCCCGGCGGCGAGAGTTGCGGCGCTGCGCAGGCACGACCGATCGACCTGGCTCACCTGTCACGGCAGACGATGGGCGATCGCGCGCTCGAGCTGGAAGTGCTTGGCCTTTTCGTTCAGCAGGTCCTCCAGGCCCGAGATCAGATATTCGGCATGAGCACGAATGAGCGGCTGCGGCTTGCGCACAGCCTCAAGGGATCCGCTCGCGGCGTGGGCGCTTTCGCGATTGCCGCTTGCGCCGATGAAATCGAGGCGCAGCCCCAGGACGAAACCGTGCTGAGGCGCATGGTTGCTCTCATCGACGACGTCAGGGACTTTGTCGCAGCCGTCAGCCGTTGAACTGTTTCAAAAACTCTCTCGATTGCGTCACAAGGAGGCGCGATTGCGCCGCAGTTGACTTGCACGGCGGAGTGATTATCTCGGCGGTGTGTATCGTTCAGGGGCTGTGATGACCAAGCTTACCTTCGTCGCCTTCGACGGCAACCGTTTCGACGTCGAAGCCGAGAATGGTTCGACCGTAATGGAGAATGCCATTCGCAACGCCGTGCCGGGCATCGAAGCGGAATGCGGCGGCGCCTGTGCCTGCGCGACCTGCCATGTCTATGTCGACGAGGACTGGACCGGCGTGGTCGGCGAACCGGCCCCGATGGAAGAGGATATGCTTGATTTCGCCTACGACGTTCGCCCCAATTCGCGGCTTTCCTGCCAGATAAAGGTGCGTGACGAACTTGACGGCCTGGTCGTCCAGGTTCCCGAACGTCAAGGATAGCTGCTCGCGTGCTAGCGGCTTGTCAGCCGCCCAGCATCGATCTGTTCCAGCCGATATTTCAGAAGCCGCATGATGCGGCTCTCGAAGTTGATGCCTTCCACGCGGTCAAATTGCTGTTGCGCGCGGTCATGCTTGGCAAGGATCGTTGCCGTCGTCTGCTTCGCCTTGGCGGCGGCCACCTGGCAGTCTGCCTGTCGTCCCGTCTTCTTCAAGGTCTGCTCGATCTCCCGGGCATAGTTCTTGGCAATGACGACATGGCTCTCTTCATGCCGCTTGATGTCGGCGGAAAGCGTGTCCCAGATCAGCCGAACGTCCTGCTTCGCCTTGCCCGGCCGTCGCCACCGCGGCAGGATCATCTTGGCCTTGACGGTCACATTGGCCTGGACGATCTGGCAAGAACCCGCACCCTCGCTGTAGCCAAGCCGCGCCACAAACTCCATCTGGGTCGCGCCGGGGTGGCGTTTGCCGGAGTTTTTGACATTCGGGCCACGCCTGGCCAACTCGGCTTCGATTTCATCCAGTGTGTTGCCGCCGATGGAAAAATAACTGTAGGTCTTCGACAGCTCGGCAGCACCGGCGGGCAGGGTAGCGCAGCCTATGAAAATGACGGCAAGCAGGGTAGATTTCATCATATAGCCTCTTGCCATGCCTTGCCTTACTGGAGGAGGTAGCGCAACCGACAATCTCCGGCTGGACAATCTTGGGCGGGATGTGTTGATTTTTGGTGGCGCCGAGTCGCAATCACAAGAGCAATCTACCATGACCAGACGATGGCAATTGGCGCACGGGCGCTTTCTCGACCTTGGCGCGAAGGCGCTGGTCATGGGTATTCTCAACGTAACGCCCGACAGTTTTTCGGATGGCGGTCTGTTCGACGCGCCCGAGCGCGCCATCGAGCAGGCGCGGCGAATGATCGCCGAGGGCGCTTCGATCATCGATATCGGCGGCGAGTCGACCCGACCGGGTGCGACGCCGGTTTCCGCGGAAGAAGAGCAGGCACGCGTACTGCCGATCATCAAGACGCTGGCCGAGGCTGGCGATACGTTGATTTCCGTCGATACTTACCGCGAGGAGACGGCGAGGCTGGCCGTTGCCGCCGGCGCCCATATCGTCAACGACGTCTGGGGCCTGCAGCGGGAGCCGGGCATCGGAAAGATAGCCGCCGAGACCGGCGCGGGACTGGTCATCATGCATACCGGTCGTGAGCGCGAGAAAGACCCGGACGTCATCGTCGATCAATTTCGGTTCCTCGAAAAATCACTGTTGCTGGCCCGCGAGGCAGGCGTTGCAGAGGCACAGATCGTCCTTGATCCAGGTTTCGGTTTCGCCAAGGATTCAGAGGAAAATCTCCAGCTCATGGCGCGTTTCCGCGAGCTTCATGCGTTGGGTTTCCCGTGGCTGATCGGCACCTCGCGCAAGCGTTTCGTCGGCTATGTGTCGGGCAAGGAATCGGAGGCGCGCGACGCCGCAACTGCCGCCACCAGTGTTGCCTTGCGGTTAAAGGGGGCGGAGCTGTTTCGTGTCCACAACGTCGCGATGAATGCCGATGCGCTCGCGGTTGCCGATGCCATCCTGGCGCGTGAAGCAGGAAATTCGGCGACGTGACCGTGAATCCGACCCCAGACAATGGTGAGCGCGTCTATTTGAGCCTCGGCGGGAATCTCGGCGATCCGGCAAGCTCAATGGCAGCGGCGCTGCGCATGCTCGATGCGGATGCGCAGATTGCGGTTATCAAAGTCTCCTCGCTTTATCGCACTCCACCCTGGGGCAAACTCGATCAGCCGGACTTTCTGAACGCCGTCGCCGTGCTTTCGACCAGCCTGTCGCCGCACGATCTGCTCGATAAATGCCTGCACGCAGAACGTACGCTCAAGCGTGTGCGCCAGGAGCGGTGGGGGCCACGCCTGATCGATATCGATGTGCTGGTGTTCGGAGACCGCGTGGTAAACGAGCGCGGGCTTGAGGTGCCGCATCCGCGGATGCTGGATCGCGCTTTCGTTCTGGTGCCGCTGAATGAGGTTGCACCGGACCTTTTCGTCAGAGGCCAGGCGGTATCGGAACGCCTGGCCGAGATCGATCACGCCGGAATCGAGAAGCTTCCCTCCGGCCGAGATTGGTGGAAGGCCTAGCCGGCGAAGCCGCCCGCATCGAGGAACGCCTGTTCCTCCGCCGTCGTTTCACGACCGAGTGCGCGATTGCGATGCGGGAAGCGCCCGAAACGTTGAATGATATCGCGATGTTCGATGGCGTACTTCATGTACTCTTCCGGCAAGGATCGGGTCAGTTCGACGGAGTCGTACTGGTCGCTGATATTTTCCGAATGCTCCAGCGGTAGGTAGAAGAAGACGCGCAATTCGGGGGCCACCGCCTTGTCGTGCCCGGCCGCGATCGCCTGGCGCGCGAAGTGGCGCGCCAGCGGGTCGGTGGCGAACATGTGAGCGGTGCCGCGAAAGCAGTTGCGGGGAAACTGATCGAGCAAAAGGATGAGGGCGAGGGCACTTTCCGGGTGGCCGAGCCATTCATCGAGCTCGCGGCGCGCCGCCGAAAGGTGCCATTCCAGGAAGCCGGAACGGAACTCCGCGTCGAATTTCTCGTCCTTGGTGAACCAACGATCCGGGCCGGCATTGCGCCAGAAGGCAACGATTTCCGCCGCGCGCGCGTCGCATTTCTCAATCAAATCCGATCTCCTTCTCTGCTTGCCGATTGTTCGAGCGCGCTCGCGGTCTCCTCGTTGGCGGCGCGGCCGGGGCGTCTTGGCGGCGTCAAGGGCGCCGGCACCGGCATGTTGCCCTTGAAGAAGCCGCGCCCGGCCTGCAGGCCCCCGGCGAGCTGAGCATCCAGCCGAGCGGCGTCGCGCTGGCGCACGTCCTCAATGACTTCGGCGGCCTCATCCTGATCCACGCCCAGTGTTTCCAGTGTCGTTTTGCCGATGACAAGGGCTGATTCGAAGGTTTCGCGTATCTGGTACGATACTTCTGACTGGATGAGGTCCATGGCGATGCCGCGGTCAAAGGCACGCGCGAGAACCGGGACCAGGGGATATTCGGCGCGCATCAGTTGCGCGATCCGCACGGCGACGTCGCCCTTGTCGACGCAGATCAGCACGGCGCGTGCGCGGCCGGCGCCTGCCGCTTGAAGTATGTCGAGGCGGGTGCCGTCGCCGTAATAGACCTTGAAGCCGAAATTGGCGGCGGCCTGGATCATCTCGACGTCGTTGTCGATGATGGAAACGTCGATGCCGCGCAACAGCAGCGGCTGACTGGCGATCTGGCCGAAGCGGCCAAAGCCGATCATGAGTACGCTGCCGTTGAGGTCTTCCGCAACATCGACGCCGTCAAGCGTCTGCTCCTCTCGCGGCATCACATAGCGCAGGCCGATGATGGTGAGTGGGGTGAGCATCATCGACATGATGACGATCGCCGTCAGTATCGCATTTTCGTTTCCGTCGATTATGCCGACGGCGAGGGCAGAAGAGTAAAGCACGAAAGCGAATTCGCCGCCCTGCGCCATGACCACCGCGCGCTCCAGCGCCTCGGCATGGTTCGATTTCAGGAAGCGCGCGACGAAATAGATGCCAAGCGCTTTCACTGTCATATAGGCGACCACGTAAAACGCGACGGTCAGCCAATTGGCAGCCACGACGCTGAGGTCGAGTGACATGCCGACCGCGAGAAAGAAGAGCCCGAGCAGCACGCCGCGAAACGGCTCTATGTCGGCCTCAAGCTGGTGGCGAAAGGTCGATTCCGACAGGAGCACGCCGGCAAGGAATGCACCCATCGCCATGGACAGCCCGCTAAGCTGCATGGCAAGCGCCGATCCCAGAACGACCAGAAGGGCGGCCGCCGTCATCACTTCGCGGGCACGTGAATCGGCCAGAATGCGAAACAACGGGTTGAGCAGATAACGTCCGGCAATCACCAGGCCAACTATGGCGGCAAGACCGATGCCGATATCCGTCAGGCGTTCGCTCCAGCTCGATTCGGTGTGGCCAGGCGCCAGGAACGCCACCAGCGCCAGAAGCGGCACGATCGCCAGGTCTTCCAGGAGCAGAATGGAAATGATGCGCTGGCCGTTTGGAGCCGAGGCCTCGCCGCGTTCCTCGAGCAGTTGCATGACAATTGCGGTGGAGGTGAGTACGAAGCCAGCTCCGGCTACGAAGGAAGCGGCCACGGGAAAGCCGGTCGCGATGCCGATACTGGTCAACAGCAGCGCGCATATACCGACCTGTAGAATGCCGAGCCCGAATATCTGGCGCCGCAAACCCCACAGGCGCGACGGGCGCATTTCGAGCCCGATAATGAACAGGAACATCACCACGCCAAGTTCGGCGACATGCAGGATCGCGGCAGGATCGGAGAAGATGGCGAGGCCGAACGGTCCGATCACCAGTCCCGCCGCCAGGTAGCCGAGGATCGAGCCGAGGCCGACGCGCCTGAATATTGGAACCGCTATGACACCGGCTGCAAGCAGCGCCACCACCTGGACCAGTTCGCCGCCCGAAGCCGCTTCCGCCATGCGCGTTATCCTGACTTTATGGCGCCGCGGATCCTCTTTGGACCGCGCAACGGACGCCATAGCACTATTCATCGACGCACCGCCCTGTTTCGGTTCGATTCCGATCAGGGCCACGTATAGTCGCGCCGAGTTCGCACTCAGCGGCGGTAGTCTGCAAAATAGGTGTTGTAGCCAACAAGGAAAACCCCCGAAGCGGGGGTTGTCGTAGTCCGTTGTCGCTGCGCAGTTTCGAGCCCTTTATTTGCGGGCTACGGTTCCGACAGCGCCGCCATCGACGCGCTTCAAATTCATGCCGATCACCGGCACCATCTGCTTGTCAACGCGAACCGAAACAGTCACCGTCATCGTGTTCGCATCGGGAATGCGGGCCTGCATGACGCCTTTCAACTGCTTGCGGTTGAGCGACAGTACGACTTTCTGGCCATCCACGACATTGCCGGACACGATATCGAGGCCCTTGCCGGCAGCGCCGTCCAGGAAGGTGCCGCGATAGCCTTTGCTGCCGTTATGGGTGACGGTTGCCGACATTTTCTGCGTGAAAACGCCGACGCGGCAGCCACCGTCCAGTGTCATGCCGACCTTGCCCGAGGGCGTCGCGCCAGTGAAGGTGCAGTTGAACTTGGTGCCCTTGTACTTGCCGGCGACGATCTCGCCGGGGCCGACCCAATCGCCTTCCACGCTCTCGAAGAACTTCTTGTCGCGTTGCGGCCCGTTGACGGTATCGGCCATTCCGGTGGAGGTAAGCGCCAGGAGCGGCAGCACGGAAAGCAGGAACGCGCGTTTCATGTATGGACACCCGGCACAACAAGGAGGGACTGGTTACGATTTTTTCGAACCATGAACAAGATTGGTTAATGCTTCGTCACTTTGGGCGTCCAGACGTGCTACTGCTTTCACGTATCGGTCCGGCGCTTGGCCTCTGTTGCTTTTGGCGCCTTCCTTGCCGCGAACGAGGTGAGCGCCGACAGGAAATCCGCCATTCCCGGGCGCTTCAACGCGGCAAAGGGTAGGGGACGCACGGTTTCCATGGCAGCGATGCCTATCCTCGCCGTCATCATGCCGTTGACCACGCCTTCCCCCAACTTGGCCGAAAGGCGGGCGGCGAGGCCGTGACCGACGATCTGATGCACGAAGCTGTCGCCGACGGCAATCGATCCGGTGACCGCCAGATGGGCCAGCACGCTGCGAGCGAGGCGGAAGAAACCGAGGGTGCCAGGTCGCCCACCATAGAGTTCCGACAGGCGACGAATCAGTCGGCCAGCTTCAAAAAGCACGTAGGCGATATCGACGAGCGCGCGGGGGCTGACAGCCGTCACCAGCGAAACCCGCTTGGCCGCGTCGAGAATGAGTATCTTGGCGCGCTGGTCGAGCGGGGCCAGGATCTCGGTTTCGGCCAGGCGAACGAGATCCGCCCCGTCGATGATATCGTCACGCAGGTCCGCCAGAGCCCGGCGTCCAGCGGCGGTTTCCGGCTGTTGTGCTACCAGCGCGGAAAGCTCATCGGCGACGGAACGCGCTGCCTTCGGATCGTCGTGAGCCATGGCATCGGCGGCCTTGTTCCTCAAGGCCTCGACGGAGGCCAGCCGCCGAAGCGCCAGCATTTCCCGCAGCAGAATGATTGCAAGAGCCGCCGCTGCGATTACTGCCACGCCGACCGCCAGCCAGCCCAGCCAATCGGCGCGCTGAAACAGGTCGCGCACCAGCCGGTCGGTCCAAAGGCCGATGGCGAGGGACACGAGAATGCCGGCCGCACCGAGGAAGATGGCGCCAAGCTTCGAGCCTCGTCTTGAGGGCGTCGCCGGTGGCGGCTCATCCGCCACGATGTCTGTTTCTTCGAAGACGTCGATTTCCGCTGGTGTCACGATCGCGATCTCGGCGTTGATCGCGCGCGGCTTGCGAGGTGCATCGGGCGGCGTCTTGTCGCTTTCCGGCTCAATGCGGAAGGCAGCAGGCTTGCGGGGGCCACTCATGCGAGATGATCTCCGATCAGGAACTGCAAAGCCCGATCAAGGCGGATATGGGGCAGCGAAAGCGTCACTCCCTCCGCTGTGCGTTCGAGTTTCGGCGGACGGAAGCGCACAAAACGTATGGTGGGGTCGCTCCTGTCCGAGAGGAACTTGCCGGTTCCGCCTTCAAAAACCAGATCGGCTTTCGCAGGTAAGTCACCAGGGAATATAGCGGTTTCGGTTTTTCCGTCGAATGTTTGCGTGCCTATGGTCTCGCCCTGCAGCGGTGTGCCGATAATGACCGGCAGCGTCTCGCGTCCTTGCTTGACGGTTCCCTCGCGCGTTGCGCGGACGGCTGCCATGGCCAGAACGTCGACTTCGGCGCCCGACAGATTAGCACGCGCGGCGGCGCGTTGCGTCAGCCGCCTGACGATCGCCTGAAGGCGGTCGTGGCTTTCGTGATGCAGGTGGTCGGCCTTGGTGGCGGCGACCAGTATGCGATCAATGCGTCGTGCGAAGAGGCCGGTCAACAGGCTTCCGCGACCGGGGCGGAAGCAGCCGAGTATCTCGGTCACGGCGTGTTCGAGGTCAGTGATGGCGCCTGCGCCGGCGTTGAGCGCCTGCATGGCGTCGATCAGCACGATCTGGCGGTCGAGCCGTGCTATGTGCTCGCGGAAGAACGGCTTGACCACATGGGTCTTATAGGCCTCGTAGCGCCGCTCCATCATCGCCTGCAGTGAGCCCGGCCGGGGAGTGCGGGAAAGTCCGGGCAATGGTGCGAAGGTCAGTGCGGGCGAGCCTTCCAGATCGCCCGGCATCAGGAAGCGCCCCGGCGGCAGGGTCGACAAGGCTCGGTCGTCGAGCTTGCAGGCCTTCAGGTAAGCGGCAAAACTTTCAAACAGGCTGCGCGCCTTCATCTCGTCGGCGTCGGCATTCGGATCGACGGAGCGTGCAAGCTCGCGCCATACGCGCGAAAGATCGTATCGCGCTGGCAATTCGGCCATTTCGAAGGAAGCCTGTGAGAACTCCTGAAAGGATTTGCCAAGCAGGGGCAGGTCGAGCAGCCATTCGCCCGGATAATCGACAATATCCACAGACAGCCTGCCGCTTGAAAGCAGCCGGTTCCAGCCCGAGGCCGATTCATACTCAATCGTCAGGCGCAGTTCAGAAATCGCTCTTGTGGAATCCGGCCATGTGCGCTCGTTCACCAGCGCGGCGATGTGGTCCTCGTATTGAAAGCGCGGCACCGCATCGTCCGGCTGCTCTTCCAGAAAGGCGCGGGCGATGCGCCCGGACTTCTGGGCGTCGAACAGCGGCAGGCGCCCGCCATGGATAAGGTTGTGCACGAAAGCGGAGATGAAAACCGTCTTGCCTGCGCGAGAAAGGCCAGTGACACCGACGCGCACCGAGGGTGAAAAGAGCCCCGCTGCGCGTTCCGAAATCGTGTCAAGCGCGATCCGCGCCTCGTCGGTGAAAGTCGTCAGAGACGCCAAACGCTTCCCCTTGGCCCATTACAGTTCCGGATATAGGCAATCCCGACCGGATTTGAAATGGCGGCGCTCCTATCCAGCCGGTGTCAGGAATGCGTCCAGGAAGCCGTTGCCCGGAACGGCGTTCGCAAGCCCTCCCTGAAAGCTGATGACCGCCAGGCCCGATGTCGGAAAGCCGGCATTCAGCGTTGCGCGAGCAGCAGTATCACCATCGCTTGCCAGCGCCATTGCGAGGTCTTCCATCATTGGATTGTGGCCGATGACCAAAAGCGAGCCGGCCGAGCTCGATTCCCAAATGATCTTCAGGTAGCCCGACGCATCTTCGCTGTAGAGACTATCGAGATAGACGACCCGGCCCGTGTCGGCGATGGCGGCAATGCCCTCCAGCGTCTGGCGTGCCCTTATTGCGTTGGAACAGAGGCTGAGGCTGGGAACGTATCCATGGACGCGCATCGCAAAGCCGACCGCTTCCGCATCCCTGACACCCGACTCGTCAAGCGGACGATCGAAGTCGCGCATACCCGGCGATGCCCATCCGGCCTTTGCGTGTCGTAGAAGGAAGAGCCTGCTCATACGCCAATGCCCCCTCGGAACGGCTCCCACCCGGCCGTTCTCTCTGCAAGGATTTATCGATGGCGGCGGGTGAGCGCAACCGCTGCAGGGGCGGCGAGCTCCTCGGCCAGTCGCGCGAACCGGTGTTCGTGTTTCTACTGACAATTGCGTGAGCGATGTGTCAAATGAGCTTGTGCGCTCGAAGGCCGGTGAATATATAGGCGCCAAAAACGAGTTAATGGGGTGAGTCGAAATGAACGAGCTCGTTGACGCTGATTACGTTCCCACGGAAGATGAGCCGTTTATGAACGATCGGCAAAAGGCCTACTTCCGACACAAGCTGGTCACTTGGAAAAATGACATTCTGCGCGAGGCGCGCGAAACTCTCGAAATCCTCCAACAAGAAAATGCCAATCACCCCGATCTTGCCGATCGGGCCTCTTCCGAGACGGACCGTTCAATCGAACTGCGGGCACGCGACCGGCAGCGCAAGCTGATCTCTAAGATCGACTCAGCGCTACAGCGCATCGACGAGGGCACCTACGGGTTCTGCGAGGAAACCGGCGAGCCGATCGCGATCAAGCGCTTGGACGCGCGGCCGATCGCGACCTTGTCGATAGAAGCGCAGGAGCGGCATGAACGTCGCGAGAAGGTCTATCGCGACGACTGATCGAGGGCCGGTTCGGCCTGATTTCCCGAAAGGCTCGCCGCTTCCGGCGGGCCTTTTGTTTTATGTTGCCGCTTCTCAAATGAGCCGCATATCGGTCGCAGGATCGCCCCGGAGAGCTTGGCGCGGTTGACTCGGCCTAATGCTTCCGATTTACACCCAAACGACCAAATTCCGGACATACGGATCGAATTTCCCATGCTTGAGAAGACATACGACGCCCAGACCGTCGAGCCGAAAATCGCAAAGCGCTGGGAGGAAGCGGAAGCTTTTCGCGCCGGCGCGGGCTCGAAGCCGGGCGCCGATGCCTTCGCGATTGTCATTCCGCCGCCCAACGTCACCGGCTCGTTGCATATGGGCCATGCGCTCAACAACACTTTGCAAGACATTCTTGTGCGGTTCGAGCGCATGCGCGGCAAGAACGTGTTGTGGCAACCGGGCATGGACCATGCCGGCATCGCCACGCAGATGGTTGTCGAGCGCCGGCTCATGGAAAAGCAGGTCCATCGCCGCGATCTCACCCGTGAAGATTTTGTCGAAAAAATCTGGGAGTGGAAGGCCGAGTCCGGTGGGGCGATTTTCAACCAGTTGAAGCGGCTCGGTGCATCCTGCGACTGGAGCCGCGAGCGCTTTACCATGGACGAGGGCCTGTCCCAGGCTGTCCTCGAAGTCTTCGTCACGCTCTACAATGATGGGCTGATCTACAAGGACAAGCGCCTTGTGAACTGGGACCCCAAGCTGCTGACGGCTATTTCCGACCTTGAGGTCGAGCAGCACGAAATCAACGGCAATTTGTGGCACTTCCGCTATCCCGTCGCGGATGTCGCCTACGACCCGGAAAATCCGGCGACATTCATCACCGTTGCGACGACGCGGCCAGAAACCATGCTCGGCGATACGGGCGTCGCGGTTCATCCCGACGACGATCGCTACAAACACCTCGTCGGCAAGCAAGTCGTTCTGCCGATTGTCGGCAGGCGCATTCCTGTCGTCGCCGATGAATATTCCGATCCGGAAAAAGGAACCGGAGCGGTCAAGATCACTCCGGCCCATGATTTCAACGATTTCGAAGTCGGCAAGCGCCACAAGCTGCCGGCAATCAATGTGCTGACCGCCTCAGGCGCCATCAACATCAATGACAATGACGAGTTTGCCGAAGGCATCGAGAAGACGCCGGCGCTCGAAAACCTGTGGAACCAGCTTCATGGGCTGGATCGTTTCGATGCGCGCAAGCTGGTCATCCAGATCATGGAGGAAGGCAGTTTCCTCGACAAGATCGAGCCTCACCGTCATGCTGTTCCGCATGGCGACCGCAGCGGCGTGCCGATCGAGCCGTTCCTCACCGATCAGTGGTATGTCAATGCCGCCGAACTTGCCCGACCCGCTATCGCGTCGGTGCGTGACGGCCGCACGAACTTCGTGCCGAAGAACTGGGAAAAGACCTATTTCGACTGGATGGAGAACATCCAGCCCTGGTGCATTTCACGCCAGCTCTGGTGGGGACATCAGATTCCTGCATGGTACGGGCCCGACGGGCACATATTCGTGGCCAAGACGGAAGAGGCGGCGCTCGACGCTGCGGTCGAGCACTACCTTGCCAATCCCGGTCCCTGGAAGGCCTGGGTCGAGGACAAGCTTGAGAACTTCAAGCCGGGAGAAATCCTCACCCGCGACGAAGACGTGCTCGATACCTGGTTTTCGTCCGCGCTCTGGCCGTTCTCGACGCTCGGCTGGCCGGACAAGACGCCGGAATTGAAGACCTATTACCAGACCGATGTCCTGGTGACCGGCTTCGACATCATCTTCTTCTGGGTTGCCCGCATGATGATGATGGGCCTGCACTTCATGGACGAGGAGCCGTTTCACACCGTCTATGTGCATGCGCTGGTGCGCGACAAGCACGGCGCGAAGATGTCGAAGTCGAAAGGCAACGTCATCGACCCGCTGGAGCTGATCGACGAATATGGGGCGGATGCGCTTCGCTTCACGCTTTCGATCATGGCCGCGCAGGGCAGGGACGTGAAGCTCGACCCCGCCCGCATCGCCGGCTACCGCAACTTCGGCACCAAGCTGTGGAACGCCACACGCTTCGCACAAATGAACGGCGTTGCGCGCAATGACGAATTCTGGCTGCAGGACGCCAAGCTCACCGTCAACCGCTGGATTCTCACGGAATTGTCGCGCGCCACAAGCGAGGTGACGGAAGGGCTCACCACCTACCGCTTCAACGAGGCGGCCGGGGCTGCGTACAGGTTCGTCTGGAACCTGTTCTGCGATTGGTACCTCGAACTGCTGAAGCCCGTTTTCATGGGCGAGGATGAAGAAGCCAAGGTCGAGAGCCGTGCCGTCGCGGCCTTTGTGCTGGACGAAATTTACAAGCTGCTGCATCCGTTCATGCCGTTCATGACCGAGGAACTGTGGGCCCTCACGGCGGGCGAAGGGCAGGAGCGCTCGACGCTCCTGTGTCACGCGGCCTGGCCGGAACCGTCCTTCGAGGATGCGGAAGCGGCCGCGGAGATCAACTGGCTGGTTGATCTTGTGTCCGGCATCCGCTCGCTGCGTTCAGAAATGAACGTGCCACCGGCTGCAATGGCGCCTCTGGTGGTGGTGGATGCCAATGCGCTGACGCGCGAGCGATTCCAGCGCCACGATTCGGCGGTCCGGCGTCTGGCGCGCATCGAGGCGGTCAGTTTTGCAGAAACTGCTCCGAAGGGATCGGCACAGATCGTCATCGGTGAAGCGACGGCATGCCTGCCGCTTGGCAGCCTGATCAATCTCGAAGCCGAGGCTGCCCGCTTGCAAAAGGAGCTGGCGAAGGTCACCGAAGAGGTCGCGCGCATTCACAAGAAACTGTCGAACGACAAGTTCGTCGCCAATGCGGCCGCCGAGATCGTCGCTGCCGAACGCGAAAAACTCTCCGACTATCAGGAGACGCAAGAGAAGCTGAACGTCGCGCTGGCCCGGCTTCGCGACGCAGGGTGAGGCGCGCGGCTGATTGGTGGCGGGGCGCTCCGGCGCTTTGGATGAGATTGTTTAGCGGTACGCATTCCGTCCGCTACGTCGTTTGGCTGATTCTGAATGGCATTTCACCGGCTGTTTTCTGCCGAAAAGTGAGCTTGACGTAGCGTCACACTTCTGCCGTGCCCATTTTTTGATCCATTGTTGCCATAATGTGACATTCGGGCTGGTCAGGCGCGGAAATGCCTGATTTGCGGCTTTTGCCGTCTATTTTCGGCTGGAGTTTCGATCTTTCGCGCTCTCAATCAGGGCATTTTTGGGGCCTCCGCGAAGCGAGGGTACAACTCCGAATCGTGCGCCGACTTCCAGGAAGCGCGGGGCGCAAAATGGCAGTTGCGCGACGTCCCTCAAATCGCTCTAGCTTGTACCTCAGTGTTTTTCCGGGGGAGACGAACTCCATGAATGCTTTGTGTCTGAAGTCGCTGCTGGGGGCCGGCTGCGCCACACTGGCGCTGGCTACGACCATGACATCCTTGGCGAATGCCGGCGGCTTCGACCGTGGCGGCGTCAATATCGACCTATTGTTTGACGAGAGCCGGTTCGCGACCGAGGCGGGCGTAACGCATGTCGCCCCGCACAGGGAGTTGGAGAATGTGCGGCGGCTAGATGGCTCCGGGGCGGCGACGGCCCGCGTCAAGGTCGACGACAGCTATACGGTGCCGCGTTTCGGCATAAAGGCCAATGTTTTTGAACCCGTCGATTGCTTGGCGACCTACACCGAGCCATACGGTGCCGATGCCGACTACGGGAGAGGCAAAGCCTATTCTCCGACGAGTGTGGAGTTCAAGGTCGATACCCGCGATCTGGGCCTCACTTGTTCGTACAAAATTCCGCTTGAGAAAGGCAGCTTTCGCCTGATCGGTGGCGTTTCATACCAAGAAGTCGAGGCGTTCCAATCGCGCGAGACCTTGCAGACCTTCGCGCTTCCCCGGCCAGGTGGACTACCGCCATTGGTTTTGCACAATCCGGGCCTTGGGGTGTTCGCCCTGTCGGATGAGGCGGTCAGTTGGCGTGCGGGTGTAGCGTACGAGATTCCCGAAATCGCATTCCGCGCCAGTTTGGTCTACAGTTCACGATACAAGTACGATAATCTCAGCGGAACAGTGAACACCACCGGCTTTGCCGTGGGGCCGACGGGCCCATCGAATGGCGCGTTTCTCGGCGTCTTCCCCGTATCGGCCTCGACAGAAGTTCCCCAGGCATTGGAACTCAAGGTGCAGAGCGGAATCGCGCCTGGCTGGCTCGCCTTCGGTTCGGTCAAGTGGCAGGAGTGGAGCAAGCTCGGGATCATCCCGATCAACGGCGTGATCAATCCGGTGACCGGCGCCGTGTCGAGGACCACCAGCTTCGACCCGCTTTATCGCGACGGCTGGACGGTTACGGGCGGCATCGGCCACAGCTTCACCGATACGCTTTCCGGCGCTGTGTCAGTAACGTGGGACCGGGGCACCTCGACGTCGTCCGGTTACCAAACGGATCTCTGGAATTTCGCTGTGGGCGGCTCCTACAAGCCAAACGAACATGTTGAGGTTCGGCTTGGCGGATCGCTTGGACTCTGGACCAGCGGAGAGTCCAGCTTTACCGGTGGCGACCCGGCCAATGCAGTGAGTTACAGCTTCGGAAACGACCTGGTTACCGCGGTTTCAGGCGCTATCAAGGTCAGATTCTAACACGCCTTGTCAGATGAACTTAAGGAAGCCGTTCCTGCGGGGGCGGCTTTTTCTGTTCGGCTCCGTAACATCTCGCAGAATGTTCCGAGCATTTCGCGATGGTTTACGTCTGCTGCTGATTTGTGACGATTCTGCAACACTCCTTTAGGAAGCAATGAGCTACAAGAGGGCGGGCACAATCCGCCCCGATGCCGCCATAAACGCAGAGCACCTCGAAGGGTACGAGGCGCGCTATGGCGGCGCCGGTGCAGATGCCGCGTTCGACGCGGTTGGGGAAAGAATGGACTCCAAGGTAATCTCAAAGGCGAAGCTTCCAAGCCGTCATGTGACCGAAGGGCCGGCGCGTGCGCCACACCGTTCCTATCTCTATGCCATGGGTCTGTCGGCCGCCGAGATCGCGCAGCCTCTGGTGGGCGTGGCCAGTTGCTGGAACGAGGCGGCCCCCTGCAATATTTCGCTGATGCGGCAGGCCCAAGCGGTCAAGAAGGGCGTTGCCGCCGCCAACGGCACGCCGCGGGAATTCTGCACCATAACGGTCACCGACGGCATCGCGATGGGCCATCAGGGCATGAAGTCCTCGCTGGTTTCGCGCGAGGTGATCGCCGATTCCGTCGAACTGACCATGCGCGGTCACTGCTATGACGCTCTGGTGGGGCTCGCCGGTTGCGACAAGTCCCTGCCGGGCATGATGATGGCGATGGTACGGCTCAACGTGCCATCGATCTTCATCTATGGCGGCTCGATCCTGCCCGGCAGCTATCGCGGGCGCCAGATAACCGTTCAGGACGTGTTCGAGGCCGTCGGCCAGCATTCCGTCGGATCGATATCGGACGAGGACCTGCTCGAGATCGAGCAGGTGGCCTGTCCCTCGGCCGGCTCCTGCGGGGCGCAGTTCACCGCGAACACGATGGCCACGGTCGCCGAGGCGATCGGGTTGGCGTTGCCTTATTCGTGCGGCGCTCCAGCATCCTACGAGATGCGCGATCGTTTCAATTTCGCCTCCGGCGAAAAGGTCATGGAACTGATCGCCAAGAACATCCGCCCGCGCGACATTGTCACCCGCAAGGCGCTGGAAAATGCGGCGGCTGTCGTGTCGGCCACCGGCGGCTCGACCAATGCGGCGCTGCATCTGCCGGCGATTGCGCATGAATGCGGCATTGAGTTTGATCTGTTCGACGTCGCCGAGATTTTTGCCCGCACGCCCTACATCGCCGACCTGAAGCCTGGCGGGAAATACGTAGCCAAGGACATGTTCGAGGTCGGCGGCATTCCGCTCTTGATGAAGACGATGCTCGACCACGGCTATCTTCATGGCGATTGTCTTACTGTAACCGGCCGCACTTTGGCCGAAAATATGGAGCACGTTACCTGGAACGAACATCAGGACGTGGTGCGCCCGGCCAATAAGCCGATCACTGCGACTGGTGGCGTTGTCGGCCTCAGGGGCAACCTGGCCCCGGATGGCGCGATCGTGAAGGTGGCAGGCATGTCGGCGTTGCAGTTTTCGGGTCCGGCGCGTTGCTTCGATTCGGAAGAGGAATGTTTCGAGGCAGTGGCCAAGCGTGAGTACAGGGAAGGCGAGGTTCTCGTCATCCGCTATGAGGGCCCCAGGGGCGGCCCCGGCATGCGCGAAATGCTGTCGACGACTGCCGCGCTTTATGGTCAAGGCATGGGCTCCAAGGTGGCCCTGATCACCGATGGGCGTTTTTCGGGCGCCACGCGCGGCTTCTGTATCGGCCATGTCGGCCCGGAAGCGGCGGTGGGCGGTCCGATCGGCCTTCTCGAAGACGGTGATGTGATCACCATAGATGCCGAGGAAGGCACGCTGGAGGTGGCGCTTTCCGACAAGGAACTGGCCGCCCGCGCGAAAAAATGGAAACCGCGTGAGACTGATTATCAGTCCGGCGCAATCTGGAAATATGGACAATCGGTCGGGCCTGCCCGCCATGGTGCCGTGACGCATCCGGGCGGGGCGAAAGAAACACACTGCTATGCGGACATTTGACGCCGTGAGAACAACGATCCTTTCGGCCCTCGTCGCGGCCGCGACCCTCGGCACTGTCGGGGGCGCATCGGCTTTCGACGACAAGGTGTTCGACGACAAGGGCGAGGTGAAAGCTGAGTCCAATCCCTGGGCGGTGTTCCAGTTCGGTTTCACCGCTTACAAGAGCGGCCACAAGGACCAGGCTGTCGAAGCCTATCGCTATGCTGCGGAAAACGGCCAGATCGGCGCGACGTGGAAGCTTGCGCGCATGTATGCCGAAGGCGATGGCGTGCCCCGCAACGACTTCGAGGCGTTCAAGTTCTTCAACGAGATCGTAGAGCAGGATGTCGAGGTCGGCAGTCCCGAGGAAAGCTACGTATCCGACGCGCTGGTGGCGCTCGGTGGCTATCTGAAAAGAGGCATTCCGGACAGTCCGGTGCGGGCCGACACCGTGGCCGCGCAGGAATATTATATGCGCGCCGCGGCCACTTACCGCAATCCGAACGCCCAGTTCGAAATGGGCAAGATGTTCCTGAAGGGTGAAGGCGGCGTGAAGGCAAGCGTGCGCCAGGCAGGCCGATGGTTCCAGCTCGCCGCCGAAAAAGGCCATGCCGGCGCGCAGGCCACCCTTGGCAATATGCTGTTCCAATCCGGCAAAGTGGTTCGCGGCCTGGCCATGATGACGGCAGCACTTGAACGTGCAGCACCTGCTGACCAGCCCTGGATCCGCAATATGCAGGAGGAGGCCTTTGCGCTCGCCGCCGAGGCGGACCGCCGGACCGCCATAGCATTGGCCCAGGACATCCTGACCAAGGGCGAGGGCGGCTAGGAGCGGGCTTCCGCTTTATGCGAGATCGCGAGGGGGAGCTTTCCCAATTCAGCGAGCGCTTTAGCCTTTCTTGACAGTCACCTGCAGCGGCGCTGCGATTGGGGCGGTTAACCCGCTACGATATCCGGGCGGCGCCTGTGAGGATCGCACCGCCTCCGCTTGCGGGCAGCCGTCCGAGACCTTTTTCCAGGCCGAGTTGTTGAGCACCATATCGCAACGCGCCAACTGGTCGCCCGTCGGCAGTTTCAGGCAAGCGACCTCTCCGTGATGATATTTGCGGCCGTTGGCAAGACACTGGCAATCGGCGACAGCGGCGATGTGCGACGAGGCGAGCATCGCGATGGCGAGCAGGCAGGATGAAGCCATCCGCATCGCTGAATTTTAGCGCGTTCTCCATTATCGCGCCACGATTAACGCTTAAGCCGCCTCGAATCCGAGTTCCGCCGCCACGGGAACGTGATCGGACGGCTTTTCCCATGCCCGCACATGTTTTTCGATCGACGCGGAAGCAAATCGGTTCGCGGCTTCCGGCGATAGCAGCAGGAAATCAATGCGGATGCCGTTGTTTTTCTGCCAGGCACCTGCTTGGTAGTCCCAGAAAGTGTAGGTATCGGGAGCATCGGTGACAGCGCGAATAGCCTCGGTGAAGCCAAGGTTCAGGAGGCGCCGGAATGCCTGGCGGCTCTCCGGCTGGAACAGGGCGTCGTCGAGCCAGGCTTCCGGATTGCGGGCATCGATCGGTTCGGGGATGACGTTATAGTCGCCGCACAGCAGCAGCGGCTCCTCCAGCAGCAGTCGCTGTTCCGCCCATTTTTCGAGCCGCGTCATCCAGGACAGCTTGTAGGAAAATTTCTCGGTGTCGATCGGATTGCCGTTGGGCAGGTAGAGGGAGACGACGCGAAGCACGCCTTGGTCGGTCGAGAATACACCCTCGATGAAACGCGCCTGTTCGTCTCCATCATCGCCGGGAAGGCCCCGATTGACTTCGTCAAAGCGGATTTTCGAAAGGATGGCGACGCCGTTGAAACCCTTCTGGCCGTGCGTTTCGACATGATAGCCGAGCGCTTCGATCTCGGCGCGCGGGAACTGGTCGTCGACCGACTTGATCTCCTGCAGGCAGACGATATCGGGATCGCTGGCCTTCAACCAGGTCAGCAGGTTGCCGAGGCGGGCTTTGACGCCATTGATGTTCCAGGTAACAATCTTCACGAAAATCTCTTGAGTCCTTCAAACAATTCTTGATAGCGCCGCAAACTCGGAAACGCCATCCTCAACCACCCTGCCGCACCGGGAACCTGCCGCAGGAATATGACAGAGGGAGGAGCCAGCCAATGTCATCCACCGTACATCCTTGCGACCAGGTCCTTCCATTCGGAAGGCTTGCGGCACTCGGCATTCAGCATGTGCTGGTCATGTATGCCGGCGCCATTGCCGTGCCGCTGATCGTCGGGCGTGCGCTACAGCTCGATGCCGAGCAGGTGGCATTCCTGATCTCTGCCGACCTCTTCGTATGTGGTCTTGTTACGCTGATCCAGGCTTACGGCGCAACCCAATGGTTCGGCATCAAGCTGCCGGTCATGATGGGGGTGACGTTTGCCGCCGTCGGGCCGATGGTTGCGATGGCTAATGCCAATCCAGGCGTCGACGGCGCGCGCATGATCTTCGGAGCGATCATCGGCGCCGGCGTCATCGCCATGGTCATGGCACCCTTGGTCAGCCGCATGCTTCGCTATTTTCCGCCGGTCGTGACCGGCACAATCATCCTGGTGATCGGCGTGACGCTCATGCGGATCGGCATCAACTGGATTTTCGGCAATCCGGTCGGGCCGACCGCGCCCTTGATCGTCAATCCCGAGCATGCTGCATGGCTGTCGGCCGTGAAGGATCTCTCCGGCGCCGCCGGCTCGACCTTGCCGCCGCTGCCTGAGGGGCTGGCGCTTGCGCCGAAAATGCAAAATGCCGCCTATGCGCCCCTGTCACATATCGCGATTTCGGCGCTGGTGCTGGTGGTCATCCTGCTGATTGCGCGCACGTCGCATGGTTTCTTCGCCAATATCGCGGTGCTGCTCGGCATCGTCGTTGGCGGCATTGTCGCCGCATCATTCGGAATGATGCATTTCGACAAGGTCGCGTCTGCCGAATGGTTTGCGGTGATCGAGCCCTTCCGCTTCGGCGCGCCCATCTTTGATCCGGTTCTGATCGTCACCATGACGCTGGTGATGATCGTGGTGATGATCGAATCGACCGGCATGTTCCTCGCGCTGGGCGAAATGACGGATAAGCATATCACCCAGCCGATGCTGTCTGCCGGCCTTCGCACTGATGGGCTGGGAACCGTGATCGGCGGTATCTTCAACACCTTCCCCTATACGAGCTTTTCGCAAAATGTCGGACTCGTGGGTGTGACGGGCGTGAAGAGCCGGTTCGTGTGTGTGGCGGGCGGCCTGATCATGATTGGGCTCGGCCTTGTCCCGAAGATGGGCGCCCTCGTTGAGGCGCTGCCTATCTTCGTGCTTGGCGGCGCGGGGCTGGTCATGTTCGGGATGGTGGCGGCTACCGGCATCCGCATCCTGGCAAAGGTGGATTTCAAGACCAGCCGCAACAATCTGTTCATCGTGGCGGTGTCGATTGGCTTCGGAATGATCCCGATGGTAGCGCCCGAGTTCAAGATGTGGCTGCCACATGCCATCCACCCGCTGATCGAGTCGGGCATCCTGCTGGCTTCGATTTCTGCCGTGCTGCTCAATGCCTACTTCAATGGCGCGACGGTCGACAATACCAGCGCCAAGGAGGCCGCGATGGCGGCGGAAGCTTGATCGGCAAAGCCGGAGCTTGCTTGAGGGACCCGGCGCGGTAGCAGTTGGTTAGATGGAGAAGCTCGTACCGCAGCCGCAGGACGCCACGGCGTTCGGGTTGCGGACCTGAAATGACTGGCCCATCAGATCGTCGACGAAGTCGATTACGGAGCCGCCCATATAGACGAGCGACACATCGTCGATCAGCACGGTCGCGCCGGCCTTTTCTATGGCGATGTCGTCGTCATTGCGCTTGTCGACAAGGTCGAATTTGTATGAGAAGCCGGAACAGCCGCCTCCTTCGACCGAGACGCGCAATGCTATCTTCCCGGGTTCTCCGGCAACGATCTTTGCGATCCGCTTTGCGGCGGCATCGGAAAGGTCTACACCGTTCATGGCAGTCTTTGCATCCGCGCCCATGGGCGTCACCTTGCGTTGGCGTTGTTACCATAGGTATGAAGCGCAACGGGGCAAGTCAACTGTGGCGGCATCTACACGGCCATGACGGAAAAACTCGGCGATATCGGCTTCGGTTACCGGCCACGTGCCGCCTACGCCTGCGATCCCGCCCTTTCGCGCGGACGTCTGTTTTCCGAGGCGGAGAGCCCGACCCGCACCCCGTTCCAGCGCGATCGCGACCGCATCATTCATTCCACGGCCTTCCGGCGCTTGAAGCACAAAACGCAGGTGTTTATCGCGCATGAAGGGGATCACTACCGCACGCGGCTGACCCACACCATCGAAGTGGCGCAGATTGCTCGCGCGCTGGCGCGCGCCCTTCGCTGCGACGAAGATCTCGCCGAGGCCGTCGCGCTGGTCCATGATTTCGGCCACACCCCCTTCGGTCATACCGGCGAGGATGCGCTGAACGAGAAGATGGCTGAATGGGGCGGTTTCGACCACAATGCGCAGTCGTTGCGCGTGGTGACGCGGCTGGAAAACCGCTATGCCGAATTCGATGGGCTGAACCTGACCTGGGAGACGCTTGAAGGTCTGGTCAAACACAATGGTCCCTTGACCGACGCCAAGGGCGAGGGACTAAACGGCTGGGTGCCGCAGTCGATCCTCGACTATTGCGAACTGCACGACCTCGAACTCGACAAGTTCGCCAGCCTCGAAGCGCAATGCGCGGCGATTGCCGACGATATCGCCTACAATACCCACGACATAGACGACGGTCTGCGGGCCGGTCTGCTGACGCTCGACATGCTGGAGGAAGTTTCGCTGCCGGCCGGCATCCTGCATGGGGTGCGCGAACGCTATCCGGCGCTCGATGCGGCCCGGTGCGGGCACGAGCTGATGCGCCGCCAGATCACGCTAATGGTCGAGGATGTCATCAGGACCGCATCTGCGAGACTTGGCTCGCTGAAGCCGCAAAGTGTTCGCGACATTCATGAGGCCGGCACCGTCATCGTGACCTTCTCGGACAACATGGCCAGGGCCGAGAAGGAGCTCAAGGCCTTTCTTTACAAGAACATTTACCGGCATGAAGAGGTAATGCGCGTGCGCGCAGACGCCGAACTCATCGTAAGGCAACTCTTTGATGCCTATTTTGCCGAACCGCGGGAAATGCCCGACGGATGGCGTGAGGGGCTGGACCGTGCCGAAGAACGGATCAAGGCGCGGCATGTCGCCGATTTCCTGGCCGGAATGACGGATACCTATGCGCTCAAGGAGCATCGGCGGCTGTTTGACCATACGCCCGATTTGGGATAGGCCAACCGGCTTGCCGGTTCCGGATCGGCGACAAGTTTCGAACATCCAGAGTGGCCATCATGAACGTCTTCGCCGATTTCAACGAGCGCATCATCAAGATCGTTGAAGCGCTTGAATTGAAAGCCAAAGATGGTGGAGAGGTCGATCTGTCGCGCATTGCGGTGGAGCCGCCGCGCGACGCCAGCCATGGCGATCTGGCCATCAACGCGGCCATGGTGCTGGCCAAGCCCACCGGGCAGAATCCGCGCGCGCTGGCCGAAAAAATCGCCGAAGCCTTGCGTGCTGACCCTGACGTTTCTGGTGCGGAGGTGGCGGGCCCCGGCTTCGTCAACTTGCGGCTGAATGACCATTTTTGGCAAACCAGACTGCAACAATTGCTCAGCCAGGGCAGCGATTATGGCCGCTCGACGACCGGCCGGGGCCGTAAAGTCAATGTCGAATATGTTTCCGCCAATCCGACCGGCCCAATGCATGTCGGCCATTGCCGCGGCGCGGTGGTTGGCGACGCGCTAGCCAATCTGCTCGACTTTGCCGGCTACGATGTCACCAAGGAATACTACATCAATGACGCGGGGGCCCAGATCGACGTGCTGGCGCGCTCGGCCATGCTGCGCTACCGCGAGGCGCTCGGCGAAGACATCGGCGAGATTCCGCCGGGGCTTTATCCGGGCGAATATCTCGAGCCGGTCGGCCAGGCGCTGGCCGAGGAGTTCGGCCGCGGTCTGCTGCTCAAGCCGGAGGAGGAAGCGCTCGAACTCGTCAAGAATCGCACGATCGACGCGATGATGGCGATGATCCGCGAGGATCTGGCGCTGCTGAACGTCCACCATGAAGTGTTCTTTTCCGAACGCCAGTTGCATGCCGACAATGCCGCCGCGATACGCTCGGCCATCACCGACCTCACGCTCAAGGGCCATGTCTTCAAAGGCAAGCTGCCGCCGCCCAAAGGCCAAAAGCCGGAAGACTGGGAAGATCGCGAACAGACCCTGTTCCGCTCGACGGAGGTTGGCGACGATATCGACCGGCCGCTGGTGAAATCCGACGGAACCTTCACCTATTTCGCGGCCGACGTTGCCTATCTGAAGGACAAGCTCGATCGGGGCTTTAACGACACGATCTATGTGCTGGGTGCCGATCACGGGGGCTATGTGAAGCGTCTGGAGGCGCTGGCAAGAGCTGTTTCGGGCGGCAAGATGAAGCTGACGGTGCTGCTTTGCCAGTTGGTGAAGCTCTTCCGCGATGGTCAGCCGGTTCGCATGTCCAAGCGTTCCGGCGAGTTCATCACCCTGCGCGAAGTGGTGGAAGAGGTGGGGCGCGATCCGATCCGCTTCATGATGCTCTACCGCAAGAACGACGCGCCGCTGGATTTCGATTTCGCCAAGGTCACGGAACAGTCCAAGGACAATCCGGTCTTTTACGTGCAGTATGCTTCGGCGCGGTGCCATTCGGTATTCCGGCAGGCTGCCGAGCAACTGGGTGGCGATTCGTTCGATCGCACAGTGCTGGCGGATTCGCTTGGCCGGCTGACGGACGAGGGCGAGATCGGGCTTATCAAGAAGCTTGCGGAATATCCCCGCATCATCGAATCCGCCGCCCACGCGCTGGAGCCGCACCGCCTGGCTTTCTACCTGTTTGATCTCGCCTCGACTTTCCATGCGCACTGGAACCGGGGCACGGAAAATCCGGACTTACGTTTTATTAAGGTTAACGACCGAGAATTGACGCATGCCAGACTTGGGCTGGTGCAGGCCGTGAGCGATGTTTTGACATCCGGACTGGCGCTTGTCGGAGCCGACGCTCCAACGGAAATGCGCTAGTTTAGCGGGGAGAACCTGTCACCTTTTGCCCACATTGCGCTGGTAAGGCCAACCCTTACGTGACGCCCCAGGTGGCGTCCGATTGTGCGAGTAGCGGGAACGAGTATGGCAGAGAGAACCCAGCTGAAAGCCGCCCATCAGGATCATTTTTCCGAGGACGATCCGTTCGCGGAGCTGACCCGGATCATGGGATTCGATCCACGCGAGCCGGTGCAGCGGCAGGCCGATTCCGCTCCTGCGGAGCAAGCCGTCGGCGCGGATGAGGACGATTTCAGCATTGATCTCGAAAGGGAGTTGCTGGGCGATTTTGCCGGATCAGAGGTGGATTCGCCGCGGCACGACGCGTCCGTGTTCGATGATGCAGCCGCTGCGGGCGTTTTCGACGAAGCCGTCGCTGCGTCTCTTGAAAATGAGCTTTCCGGCGTTGAGGCTCCGGCGACCAGCTGGCCTGCTGATGAGCCGGCTCAGACAGAGGCCGTCGCTTTCGAGGGGCAGCCGGTCGCCGAGTCCGACTCGGATGATTTCGCTTTCGCTGCGGCGCAGGAGCCGGAAGCCATCTTCGCCCAGGATGCCGAAGTCGGGCTCGACGATATTGTTTCGGATCGGCCGGTTGAAGCTTCCGAGAGCGAGGCTGCCGCGCCTTTCGATACGGACTTCGATCTGGACGGCGACTGGCTGGCTGCCGAGGATACCGAGCCCTCGGCTATGGACGAGGTCGAGTCCGTGCCGGCGGCGGAGGAGGTGGCGGCTCCGGTGGCGGAATTCGATGCCGCCAATATCGAGCCGACACCCGATCAGGACGAGTCGACTTCCTATCAGGACGAGGCCCCGCGTGTAGAGGTCGAGGACAGCTACGCAGGCGATCTCGAATCCGCGCCTTCGGAAGTGGATATCGATTTCACCTCGATCCCGTTGGGATCGGCCCATGTCGAGCCGGCAATCGAAACCGACTTGATCGAAACTGACTTGGAAGATGAGCTTCAGAGCCGCTTGGCGGAGGTTCACGAACTTTCGCCCGCGCACGTCGCAGAAACGCGCGAACCTTCGCCCGCGCCTATCGATGAAAATCTCGAGGACGAGCTCAATGCTCTTCTCGGCAATGCGCCAATCCATGCGGCGCCGGTACCTCCTGTCGCCGAGACGCAGGCCGTCGAAGACTTTTCTCATGACGACGGCGAACTGGAGCTTACGGCCGAGAATTTTCATGAGGAGCAGCCGTCTGAAGAGCTGTCGGCGGTCGAGGTCGAGCCGGTAGCTGAAATCCCGTCGGACCATTCCTATTCGCGCGGCAACTACCGCGTGGAAAGCGCCAGCTACGCTGCGCCTGACAATCACGAGGAAGTCGCCTCGCATGCCGGCGACAACTACGTCGCCTCCCATCATGATGAGCCCGACGTCCATTTCGACGACGACGCTTTCGATGCGGCATTTGCCGGTTCGATCCAGGAGGCTGCGGCGCAGGAGCCCGAGCTCGCCGCCTATTCCGATCAGCCAGTGCCGGCAGAGCAGCCCCAAGAACTGCCTGACGAGCAGCCGCAGGACCCATACGCGGAGCTCGCGGCGCTGACAGCGGAATTCAAGCCTGCTCGTCCCGCCGAAACCTGGCAGGCGCAAGCAGTTCAAGAAGCGCAGCCGCAAGATTATGGAGCCCAGGACTATACGGCCGCGGACTATGGCTCGCAGGGCTATCAGGACGAAAACTACCAGGACGAAAGCGCTTTCGGCGCGCAGGAAAATGCGCAGCAGCCAGCGGCCTATGAGGACTTCCCGGACATCGAGACCGTCGACGTGCCGGAACAGGCCGTGGCGCTTGCTGACGACCTCGACATTCCCGAGGTGGCTTATGAGGAGGAGCCGGCCGCACCTGCCTATGATGACATCGATGCCGAGTTCGCCAGCCTGCTGAATGAGATGAACTCGCCCGAGCCGGTTGCGCCTGCACCGGCGCCTGTTACGACGGAACAGGTCGACGAAGATGACCGACTTGCGGCCCAGTTCGAACGGGAATTCGCCGCTGAAAACGGCGCCTATCAGGCGGCGGGCGAAGCCTACCAAGTGCCTAACGTTGCCGCCGCCGCCGTTGCCGCGGCCGCTGCGGGCACGGCCGGCGCGGGATTGGCACATACCGGTTTTGCGTCGCAGATGCGCGGCGGCCAGGGCGGCGGCGATGTGCCTTCTTCGGCAAGCTACGCGGCCCGCTCGCAAGCAGAGCATGTTGACGACTTCAGCTATGATCCCGACGACTATGACGGTCTGGACGTTCCAGCCTATGATCGCGCAGAAGCCCGGCGGCAGCCTTCGCGCCGCAACCTGCTTATCGCCGGTATTATCGGCGCGGTGGTCGTCGTGGGTGGTATCGGCGTGTTTGCCTTGGGCGGCGGAACCGATTCCGGAGCACCGGCGCTGGTCAAGGCCGATGACGACCCGATCAAGGTGAGGCCGGAAAATCCTGGTGGCACGACCGTCCCCAACCAGGACAACAAGGTCTATGAAACGGTGTCGCGCAACTCTTCGCCTTCCGAGCCGAAGCAGGAAACATTGGTGACCACGGCCGAGGAGCCGGTCGACTTGGCCGCGCAGGAAGATGCTGAGGCTCCGGCCGCCGATCTGGCGGCTGCGCCCGGGTTCGACGATGGAGTGGATGCCCCGGCGCCTTCGGCCAAATCCGAAGATCGGATTGAGCAAGTGCTGAGGGAAACCGGCGATTCCAACTCCGAGATCGTGGCCGTTGCGCCGCGTAAGGTCCGTACCATGGTCGTGAGGTCCGATGGCACGCTGGTTCCGCGCGAGGATCCGGCTCCGGCCGCAACCGAGCAGGCTTCCCAGATCGACCCGGCAACGACCGCATCCGAAAGCGTGGTTGACACGGCCGCTGCCGCTGTCCCTCCGCTAGCTGGCGAAGCCGCTTCGGCGACACCGGCAGCCCAGCCGGCCGGCGAGCCCGTTCCGGCTGAGGCCGGCGCTGCACCGGGTGCTCCCGCGACGGCGAATCCGCAGTCGACGACGACTCCGTCGTCCGTAGCTGTCGCGCCGAACCGGCCTTCCGATCAGCCGGTCGATATCGTCGGTGAAGTAAAGGCCGACAAGATCGCAGCTTTGGCTCCGGCCGCGGCTGGAGGTGCCTGGTCGATGCAGATTGCCTCGCAGCCCAGCGAAGCTGCCGCCCAGTCATCCTATCAGGACCTGCTGCGTCGCTATGGCAGCGTGCTGAACGGGCATCCAGCAAACATCGTCAAGGCCGAGATCGCCGGCAAGGGTACGTTCTGGCGGGTTCGCGTGCCGGCCGAAACGCGCAACGATGCGATCAAGCTTTGCGAAAGCTATAAGGCGGCTGGCGGCAACTGTTTCGTCTCGAAATAGCACTCGCAACAGGGTAGAACAAAGCCGGCGCACACCACCGCGCCGGCTTTGCCGTTTGGCTCGGCGAACCCGATTCCATCAAGCGTTCCCTTGCTCTAATCTGTCTGTCATGACCGAATCAAAATCCATGATCCTCGGCTGTGCGGGGAAAACGCTCACTCCAGACGAAATCCGCTTCTATGCTGATGAGCGGCCGTGGGGCTTCATCCTCTTTGCACGCAATATCGGCGAGCCAGAGCAGATACGCGATCTGGTCGCTTCCATGCGCGACAGCGTCGGTCGACCCCAAGCGCCCGTGTTCATCGATCAGGAGGGCGGGCGCGTGCAGCGGTTGCGGCCGCCGATCGCACCCAATTATCCGGCTGGCGCCGAGCTGGGCGCGCTTTACCGAAACGACCGCGATGCCGGGCTGCGCGCCGCATGGCTTCTCGCGCGGCTCCACGCCTTCGACCTTCTGCGTCTTGGAATCACTGCGGACTGCCTGCCGATGCTCGATGTACCGGTCGAAGGCGCCAGCGACGTCATCGGCTCGCGCGCCTACGGCACCGATCCCGAAAGCGTTGCCGCGCTTGGCAAGGCGGCCGCGGAGGGCTTGTTGTCCGGGGGCGTGCTGCCGGTAATGAAGCATATTCCGGGCCATGGCCGGGCTCTTGCCGACACGCATTTCGAACTGCCGACCGTCAACACACCGATGGAAGAGTTGCGAGCGCATGACTTCGCCCCGTTCAAGGCGCTCAATCACCTGCCGATTGCGATGACCGCGCATGTCGTCTATTCCGCTATCGATCCGGACCATCCGGCCACGACTTCAGCGAAGGTCATCGAGGAAATCGTGCGCGGCGAGATCGGCTTCGATGGGCTTTTGGTCAGCGACGATACCTCTATGAAGGCGCTTTCTGGGGATTTCCCGTCGAAAGCGGCTTCGATTCTTGCGGCCGGCTGCGATCTGGTTCTTCACTGCAATGGTGTAATGGAGGAAATGGCGGGCATTGCCTCGCGTACCACCGTGCTCGAAGGCAAGGCGCTGGATCGCGCCGAACTCGCGCTGATCTATGTGAAGGAGCGCGATGAAGCCGAGGAGGCAGAAGTCCGCGCGGAGTTCGCAAACTATTTCGAGGCGGCCGCTTAGGTCGATCTCTAGGAGAAGGCAGCGGATTGGCGGAAGCACTGGAGAGCCGGACCGGGAAGGCCACGCCGATGGACCGCCTTTGGGCGGATGGCGATGACTCGCGGGGGCTCAGCGAGCCGTCGCTGTTGATCGATGTCGCCGGCTTCGAAGGACCGCTTGATCTGCTGCTGCACCTGGCGCGCAATCAGAAGGTCGACCTGTCGCGCATCTCGATCCTGGCACTTGCCGAGCAATATCTGGAGTTCATCGACAACGCGCGTGCCGTGCGGCTGGAACTCGCCGCCGACTATCTCGTCATGGCGGCGTGGCTGGCTTTCCTGAAATCCAAGCTGCTGATCCCCAAGCAGCCTGGCGATGAAGGCGAGAGCGGCGAGGAGCTGGCCGCGGTGCTGCAGTTCCGCCTGAAGCGCCTGGAAGCAATGCGCGATGCGGCGAGCAGGCTCGTCAATCGCAGCCGGCTGGGGCGCGATGTGTTTGCGCGCGGCATGCCCGAACTCGTGGTCGTGGAGAAGCGCAACGAATATTCCGCCTCGCTCTACGACCTGTTGACGGCTTACGCCATCCAGCGGCAGCGGCAGGCTGTCACCAATGTGCAGATCGCCAAGCGCGGCGTCTGGTCGCTCAAGGACGCGCGCGAGATACTTACCCGCATGGTCGGCGAGTTCGCCGATTGGACCGCGCTGGACCAGTTCCTCATCAGCTACCTGTCCACGCCGGAGGAGCGTGCGACGGCGATCGCCAGTTCCTTCGCGGCGACGCTGGAACTGGTGCGTGAGGGCCGCATGGACGTGCGCCAGCAGGAAGCCTTCGCCCCGCTTTACCTGCGCAGCCGGGCCGCGGCCTTGAAAACCGTCGAGGTGCGTCATGAATGACAGCGCGAATGCAACGGTGGTTCCGTTCGCAGCCGGAAACGCCGGCGAAAGCCTCGCCGAAAAAAAACCGGCGGCGCGCCTGCATCTTTCCGAGACCGTCCGGATGGCCGAGGCGATCATCTTCGCCAGCGCCGAACCGGTTTCGGAAAAGGCGCTTGCCGCGCGCCTGCCGGAGGGCGCCGACATTGCGTCTGCACTCGCTGAACTTCGGCAAAACTATGCGCGCCGTGGCGTCAATCTGGTGCGTATCGGCAATGCCTGGGCATTTCGCACCGCCGGTGATCTGGCCTTCCTGATGAGCCGCAATGCGGTGCAGCCGAAGAAGCTGTCGCGCGCCGCGCTCGAAGTGCTTGCCATAATAGCCTATCATCAGCCGGTAACGCGCGCTGAAATCGAGGAAATCCGCGGAGTGGAAACGTCCAAGGGAACGCTCGACACGCTGCTGGAAACCGAATGGGTGCGCATGCGCGGTAGACGGCGCACGCCGGGGCGGCCGGTCACCTACGGCACCACCGACATCTTCCTCGACCATTTCTCGCTGGAGGAAATCCGCGACTTGCCAGGCATCGAGGAATTGAAGGGGGCCGGTCTGCTGTCGGTCCGGATGCCCTCGAATTTTTCGATTCCGCTACCGCCTTCCGATCCCGATCTGCTCGGCGACGACGAGGACCCGCTAAACGATATCGACCTTGAGGAACTCGGACTGTTGACACCTCGCATCACGGATGATTGACGAGGGCAGGGTGCGCCCCAACCGTGACAGGAATTCGAACCCGCGAGGCTCTTTCCAGGTGAAGAACGGAGATGTGCAGACGGCAAGCCGGGTGACCGCAGGCGTCACTTTTGCGGCGCGTCTGGCGTTCGAGGATATTCGCCACGCATTCGGCGCGGGTGTCGAGACGCTGCGCGGCATAACGCTTGCCGCCGAGCCTGGCGAGGTTCTTTGCCTGCTTGGGCCTTCGGGATCGGGCAAGACGACACTTTTGAGGGTCGCCGCCGGTATTGAAAGCCAGTCCAGCGGCCGCGTGCTGCTGAACGACCGCGAGATTGCCGGGCCTTCGGTATTCCTGCCGCCGGAGAAGCGCTCGATCGGTCTGGTTTTCCAGGATTTCGCGCTGTTTCCGCACCTGACCATCCTCGACAATGTGCGCTTCGGCCTCACCGCGCTTTCGGGCGACGAGGCGAGCCGTGAAGCGATGATCGCGTTGTCGCGTGTCGGGCTCGATCACTATGCCGCTTCCTATCCGCATGTGCTTTCAGGCGGCGAGCAGCAACGTGTCGCTCTGGCGCGTGCGCTGGCGCCGCGTCCGGCGGTGCTGCTGATGGACGAGCCGTTTTCCGGCCTCGACTCGCGCCTGAAGGACACTGTGCGGGCTGAAACGCTGGCCATACTGCGCGAAAGCCGGGCGACCGCGATCGTGGTGACGCACGATGCGGAAGAGGCAATGCGCATGGCTGACCGGATCGCGCTTCTCAAGGATGGCGAACTGGTGCAGGTGGGGCGCGCCGAGGACCTTTATCTGGCTCCAACAAATCTGTTCGTGGCGGCTTTCTTCTCGGAGTTGAACGTGTTCCACGGACGGGTGAAAGCTCAGGCGGTCGACACACCTGTTGGAAAGATACCGGTGAGCGGATCGCAGGAGGGCGCCCGCGCGACCGTGGCTGTGCGCCTGACCGGCTTCGAAGTCAGCGAAAGCGAAGGGCAAATCGAGGCGCGAATTCTCTCCCGCCGGTATCTTGGCGTTGTGGAATTGCTGGAACTTGCTGTATCGGGTGCCGAGACGCCCGTGCGCGCTCGCGTGCGCGCAGGCGCCCTGTCTGCCAAAGCGCGTGACATCTGGCTGTCATTGCGACAGTCTGATGTACTTATGTTTGAAACGCCGCGCGAAAGCGCATAGATCAGTCTCGGGAAATAATTCGAAAGAGAGTTACAATGGGTTCCTTTTCGATTTGGCACTGGCTCATCGTTCTGGTTGTGGTGCTGCTCCTGTTCGGCCGCGGCAAAATCCCGGAACTGATGGGCGACATGGCCAAGGGCATCAAGAGCTTCAAGAAGGGCATGTCGGACGAGGACGCCGAAGAGGCGAGGCCTGTCGACAGCAAGACCGTGGAGCACCGGCCCGACGAGACCGTGCAGGCGGCGAAGGAAAAGGCCAGCAAGAGCTGAGCTGTTTCCCCGCTAGTCAGTAAGGATCGCCATGTTCGATATCGGCTGGACCGAAATGCTTGTGATCGCGGTCGTCATGATCGTGGTCGTGGGGCCGAAGGATTTGCCGCGCATGTTGCGCACCTTCGGCAAGACGACGGCGAAGCTGCGCGTGATGGCCGGCGATTTCCAGAAGCAGTTCAATGAGGCGCTTAAGGAAGCGGATCTCGACGACGTCAAGAAGTCGGTAAACGAGTTGCGCAGCCTGAATCCGACAGCCGAGATCAAGAAACAGCTCAACCCGTTCGAAAAGGCGGCGGCCGACGTTCGCGCCGGACTTGAAACCGCGACGCAGCCAAAGGTGCCTGTGGCGGCCGATCCGCTCAAAAATGGGGCCACGGCGATGCCGGGCGTTGCCGGGCCGGAAGCCATGCCCGCCGCCCCGACCTTTCCGGCGGCGGCCGAACCGACACCAGCGATTGCCGACGTGCCAACCAACGTTGCGGCCGTGGACACGAAAGCCCAGGCATCCGCCTCGAAGCCAAAGGCTGCGCCGGCGCCAAAGTCTGCCGCAAAGCCGGCGGCCGCCGCGAAACCTAAGAAGGCAGCGGCCCGGAAAGCAGCGGGAACGCCGAAGTGAGCCAAGAGGACGACGAAATCGAGAAATCCTCGGCGCCGCTGATCGAACATCTGATCGAGCTGCGTACGCGCCTGATGTGGGCAATCGGCGGCTTTTTCGTCGCCTTTCTGGTCTGCTTCTTCTTCGCCAAGCAATTGTTCAACCTGCTCGTCATACCGTTCAAATGGGCGACGAACTGGGCAGGGCTCGATCCGCAAAAGGTCGAGCTTATCTACACCGCACCGCAGGAATTCTTCTTCACGCAGATCAAGCTGGCGATGTTTGGCGGCCTGGTCATCGCCTTTCCGCTGATCGCCGCGCAGATCTACAAATTCGTCGCGCCGGGTCTCTACAAGAATGAGCGGAACGCATTCTTGCCGTTCCTGATCGCGTCGCCGATCCTGTTCCTGCTCGGCGCCTCGCTGGTCTATTTCTTCTTCACGCCCATGGTGATGTGGTTCTTCCTCGCCATGCAGCAGTCCGGTGGCGGCGACCAGGTGCAGATTTCCCTGCTGCCCAAGGTTTCGGAATATCTCAGCCTTATCATGACGCTGATCTTCTCGTTCGGCCTGGTATTCCAATTGCCGGTGGTGACGACCTTGATGGCGCGTGTCGGGCTGCTGTCGTCGCAGGCGCTTGTCGACAAGCGCAAATGGGCGATCGTCATTGCCTTCGTGGTCGCGGCGGTGCTTACTCCGCCCGACCCGGTCAGCCAGATCGGTCTTGCCCTTCCCACGATCCTTCTCTACGAGATTTCAATCTGGACCGCCCGGATGATCGAACGGAACCGCGAAAAGGAGCGCCTGGCACGCGAAAGGAAGGAAGCCGCCGTAGCGGCTGCCGAACGCGCTCAGGGTGCCGGCGAAGGAGATGCCGCCGGCTGACCACCTTTCGATCCGCCACGGCGGCCGTTAGTGTACTCTCATCACGACCGGACTTTTTTCATGCTTGATATCAAATGGATTCGTGAGAATCCGAATTCACTCGTCGAAGCGTTGGTTAAGCGCGGGCACTCGGCCGCATCGGCCCAGGCGACCGTAGACGATCTCGTTTTGAAAGATGAGGAACGTCGGGCTCATCTTGGCGAACTTCAGGTCAAGCAGGAGCGCCGCAACGCCGCCTCCAGGGAAATCGGCAACGCGATGCGCGCCGGAGATTCAGCGCTGGCCGAAACGCTGAAGGGCGAAGTGGCCGAGATCAAGAGCTTCATCCAGAACGGCGAGGCGCGCGAGCGCGAGCTCGACAAGGCGCTGGATGACGCGCTTGCCGTCATCCCCAACATACCGCTTGACGATGTCCCGGTCGGTGCCGACGAAAAGGACAATGTCGAGAAGCGCAAGTTCGGAACCGTTCCGCCGCGCTCGAACTGGACCAGGGAGCATTTCGAGATCGGCGAGGCGCTCGGCCTGATGGATTTCGAGCGGGCCGCGAAGCTGTCCGGCAGCCGGTTCACCGTACTGAAGGGCCAGTTGGCCAGGCTTGAACGTGCGCTCGGGCAGTTCATGCTCGACCTTCACACGACCGAGCACGGCTACACGGAAATGCAGCCGCCGTTATTGGTGCGCGACGAAGCATTGTTCGGTACGGGAAATCTGCCGAAGTTCGAGGAGGATTTGTTCTTCGTCCCACATGGTGAGAGCCGGCTGGGGCTCATTCCGACGGCGGAGGTTTCGCTGACCAATATGGTGCGCGAAGAAATCCTCTCCCTACAAGACCTGCCGCTGCGCATGACGGCGCTGACGCCCTGCTTCCGCTCGGAGGCAGGATCGGCCGGACGCGATACGCGCGGAATGCTGCGTCAGCACCAGTTCTACAAGGTCGAGCTGGTTTCGATCACCGATGCGGAGAGCTCGCTTGCCGAGCATGAGCGCATGACCCAATGCGCCGAGGAGGTGCTGAAACGTCTGGACCTGCCGTTCCGCACCATCACGCTGTGCACCGGGGATATGGGTTTTGGCTCCCGCAAGACCTACGACATCGAGGTCTGGCTGCCAGGCCAGAATGCCTATCGCGAGATCTCGTCCTGCTCGGTCTGCGGCGATTTCCAGGCGCGGCGCATGGATGCCCGTTATAGGCCCGATGCCGGCAAGCAAACGCGTTTCGTCCACACGCTGAACGGCTCGGGCGTCGCGGTGGGTCGGGCGCTGATTGCCGTTATGGAAAACTACCAGAACGAGGACGGCAGCGTAACCATTCCGGAAGTGTTGCGGCCTTACATGGGCGGACTGGAAAAGATCGAGCGCAAGTGAGGCGATGTGCGGATTCTGTTGACCAATGACGATGGTATCCATGCCGAAGGTCTTGCTGTTCTCGAACGCATAGCCCGAACCATTTCAGACGACGTCTGGGTGGTCGCGCCCGAGACCGACCAGTCGGGATTCTCGCATTCGCTGTCATTGTCGGAGCCGCTGCGTCTTCGCCAGATCGATGAACGTCACTTTGCCGTGCGCGGCACCCCGACCGATTGCGTTATCATGGGGGTGCGGAAGGTTCTTCCTGGCGCGCCGGACCTTGTCCTTTCCGGCGTCAATTCCGGATCAAACGTCGCCGACGACGTGACCTATTCCGGCACGATCGCCGGCGCCATGGAAGGCACGTTGCTCGGCATCCGCTCCATCGCGATCAGCCAGGCTTACAACGTGAAGGGGGCCGCGCGGCTGGTTTCGTGGGAAACTGTCGAGACGCTGGCGCCCGAGTTGCTTGAGCGGCTGCTGAAGATAGATCTGCCTGACGGCGTGTTCCTGAACGTCAATTTCCCGAACTGTCCGCCCGAAGAAGTGGAGGACACTCTTGTGACCCGTCAGGGCAGGCTGACGCATGGCCTGTGGATCGACGAGCGGGCCGACGGACGTGGCTTTCCATATTACTGGCTGCGCTTCAGCCGCGAAACGGAAGAACTGAGAGAGGGCAGCGATCTTCACGCGGTCCGCAGCAAATTCATTTCTGTCACGCCGCTGAAGCTCGATCTGACCGCTCATGAACTTCGGGACCAACTGACCAAGGCGCTTGCATGAATATTTCGGTCGATGACCGCGAAGGCTTTGCCGCATTTTTGCTGAGGCTGCGCGGTCGCGGCATAATCCCCAAGGACATGATCGCCGCATTCGAGGCGACACCGCGCCGCGCCTTCATTCCCGCTCAGTGGAATGCGATGGCATGGTCCGAGCGCATGCTGCCGATCGAATGTGGCGAGACGATAGAGGGCGCCGATCTGCAGGCTGCGGTCATCGCCGCGCTCGCCATAGAACCCGGAAGCCGCGTGCTCGAAATCGGCACGGGCTCCGGTTACACGGCTGCGGTAATGGCAAGGCTCGCCGCGCGCGTCGTCACCGTGGAGCGCTTCAAGACATTGACGGAACTGGCGCGCCAGCGTCTTGAGGCGCTCGGAATCACCAACGCGTTCGTTCGCCAGGCCGACGGTTCGAACGGGCTTGCGGGCGAGGGGCCGTTCGATCGTATCGTCGTGTGGGCGTCATTCGACGGCCTTCCGCGCGTTTTCGTCGATCAGCTCTCCAGCGGCGGCATCATGATCGCGCCGATCGGTCCCGACGAGGGCGAACAGGTGATGGCAAAGCTTACCAAGCTCGGCAGCCGGTTCGAGCGCGAGGACCTCGGTCCCGTGCGCTTCCAGCCGATGGCGCGAGGCGTGGCGGCCGTCATCTAAAATTCCGCGAAGCCGCGGCTCAAACGCCTTGCAATCAGGCGCAAGCAAATCCCCGTCCTTAACCGACCAGTAACATTAACGCGCTTTAATTACCCCTAGTTTGTAGCGGGTGTACGCGGGTTATTGCGATGCGTTTCAGTATTTTGACAAAGAACAAACGTGCTCTGGCGCGTAGCGCCATGATATTCATCGCCGCCGGTACGATGGCCGGGTGCAGTGCCCAGGCTACGCGATTCGGCGGTGGCGGCATCGACGACCTCTTCACGGCCTCGACGCCCAATCAACGCCAGATCATCAAGCAGCAGCAACCTTATCCGGGTGATACGCAGGTTGCGGCCGCGCCGGTGGAAAGGGCACAAACCACTCCCGTGAGCCGCAACGCGCTTCCGCCCGTTTCATCTCAGCCGCTGCCCCCGGTCAACGAGCCCGCGCCAGCACTGGCGCCCGTTTCTTCCGCCTCTTCCAGGAGCGCCGAACCCGCACCGGCACTTGCACCTGTTGCTGCCGCAAATCGTCTCGATCAGACGGTGACCGGAACGGTTTCCCGCCCGCCGCAGCCGGCAATGGCAAGCCTCGAAAACGATCCGGAAGGATGGTCTCGCGCCGGAGGCACGCAGATTACCGCCAAGGAAGGCGAGACGGTCTACAATCTTTCGCGGCGCTTCGGCGTGCCGGCCAATGTGCTGATGAAGGTCAACGGTCTGTCGGAGCAGAGCGGCTTGCAGGCCGGCCAGAAGGTCATCATCCCGACCTATGTCTATTCCAGCAGGGCTCCGGTTTCGGCGCCCGACAGCAACCCGAATGTCGCCGATGCGAAATCCTCGACCGGCACACGCTACGATGTGCCGGCCAACAAGGTGCCGGTGCCTGCAACAGCTCCGAACGCCAATGTAGCGGTGCTGCCCCAGGCGCCGAAGACGGAAGGTGGAAAGCCGGGCGTTCAAGGGTCGTCGGCTCCCGGCACGTACAAGGTTCAGGCCGGCGATACGCTGACGCGGATCGCCAGGAACACCGGAGTTTCCGTTGCGGCTCTCAAATCGGCAAATGGTTTGCAGGACGGCGTGGTTCGCATCGGGCAAACACTGCAAATCCCCTCAGGAAATGCTGCCACTGTCGCCGCCGCCGGGTCAGACCCTGTCGTGACCGGTGCGACCGGGCCGGCGCAACCGGCTCAGCAGACACAGCCGGCGCCGCAGGCCGAAAAGGTCGCTGCCTACACGCCTCCGAGGAAGGCCACCAAGGTTATCGAACAGGCCGAACAGGAAAACACCGCCGCGACCCCGAATTCGACAGGGATCGACCGTATGCGCTGGCCGGTTCGTGGCCGCATCATTTCTGCTTACGGCAAGGGTGGCGGCAAGTCGAATGACGGTATCGACATCCAGGTGCCGGAAGGCACGCCGGTCAAGGCGGCCGAAAACGGTGTCGTCATCTATGCCGGTGACGGACTGAAGGAATTTGGCAATACCGTTCTGGTGCGGCACGAGAACGGTCTGGTGACAGTCTACGGCCACGCCAGCGAGTTGAAAGTCAGTCGCGGCGAGAAGGTCAAGCGAGGGCAGGAGATCGCCCGTTCGGGCATGAGCGGCAGCACCGATTCTCCGAAGCTGCATTTCGAAGTTCGCAAGAATTCCTCGCCGGTAAACCCCACGACCTATCTGGAGTAGTGGCGAACGGCGAGCTGCGAAGAGAACATCCTCTTGCGAATGGTGATGGTCGTGCGACCATTCACCATTCACCATTCACCATTCACCATTATTCTTTCAGCGGCTGGCCGAGCCTTCCCGCCAAGTCCTGGATGAATTGCCACGCGACGCGTCCAGAGCGGCTGCCGCGGGTTGTGGCCCATTCCAACGCTTCAGCGCGCAAGGTGTCGGGCTCGATGGCCAGTCGGTGATAACGCACATAGCCGTCGATCATGTCCAGATATTCATCCTGCGAGCATTTGTGAAAGCCTAGCCATAGGCCGAAACGATCGGAAAGTGAGACTTTTTCCTCCACCGCCTCGGATGGATTGATCGCGGTTGAGCGTTCGTTCTCGATCATATCGCGGGGCAGAAGGTGCCTGCGGTTCGACGTGGCATAGAATATCACATTTGCCGGCCGGCCTTCGACGCCGCCTTCGAGCGCTGCCTTCAGGGATTTATACGAGGTATCGTCATTGTCGAACGAAAGGTCGTCGCAAAACAGAATGAAGCGAAAGGGGGCGGCCTTGAGGATAGCCATCAACTTCGGCAGGGTGTTGATGTCCTCGCGGTGGATTTCGATGAGCTTCAGCGGCGCTTCGACTTTCCGCTGGTGATTGATCGAGGCATGAACAGCTTTCACCAATGACGATTTGCCCATGCCCCGCGCGCCCCACAACAGCACGTTGTTGGCGGGCAGGCCGGCCGCGAATCGCTCCGTATTGTCACGCAGAATGTCGCGCACCCGATCGACGCCACGGATCAGCCCGATGTCGACGCGATTGACGTGGCGAACCGGCTCAAGCATGCCCGGATCGGCAGCCCACACGAAGCAATCCGCCAGGTTGAGGTCGGTGCGGGGCGGCATTGGAGGAGCCAAACGGCTGATTGCATCGATCAGCAGATCGAGTTTCCGGGTAAGGGTTTCGATCGTCTTTTCGGTCATCGGGTATTCCGCATTCGTCACAATTATCCGTGCGATCGCTCTAACACGCGCAAACCGGGCGGAAAAGCAGCCAAGGAAGCCGCTTGCGCAGTTGCAAAGGAGGCTTTACCGACTATATTCCGCCCAACTTCACGGTCTCTACGCAGACCTCTTCCGCCATTTCAGGAGTTTTTGATGTTTGTGACACCGGCATACGCACAAGCGACGGGCACCAGTCCGGACATGCTGATAAGCATTCTGCCGTTCGTACTGATTTTCGTGATAATGTATTTTCTCATCATCCGGCCACAACGCACGCAGCTGAAGAAGCGCGGCGAGATGCTGGCGGCAGTGCGTCGTGGCGATACGGTGGTCACCGGCGGCGGCTTCGTCGGCAAGGTGACCAAGGTCATCGACGACAATGAACTCGAGATCGATCTCGGCAACGGCTTGAAGGTGACGGCGTTGCGTTCCACGATCGCCGATGTGCGTGTGAAGGGCGAGCCGGTCGCCAACCAGAACACAAAGAAATAGAACTTTTTCCGCGGAGCCTGCGGGCTCCGCTGAAGCGACGAGACGCCATGCTTTATTTTTCGCGCTGGAAAACCATAACGATCTGGGCGATCGTCGCTTTGGGGGTACTGTTCTCGTTCCCCAATCTGCTTTCGCAATCGACGCGCGATGCGCTGCCCGATTGGCTTCCCAACCGCGCCATGACGCTCGGGCTCGACCTGCAGGGTGGCTCGCACATCCTGCTGGCGATCGATCGGCAGGACCTTATCAACGAACGTCTGGCGACCACGCGTGACGATATCCGCACGCTGCTGAGGGACGCCAAGATCGGCTATACCGGGCTGACCGGCAGCGGCAAGACCATTCAGGTTCGTATTCGCGAGGCAAACGAAGTCGACAAGGCCAAGACTGCGCTTGCCTCGTTGACGGCGCCGGTCTCTTCCAGCCTGTTCGGCGCAGGCTCGGTGATCGAAACGACCTTGGCCGAGCCGGAACCGGGATTGCTGCGTTATACGCTGACCGAGGAGGGCATCGATTATCGCGTCAGCACCGCGGTCACCCAGTCGATCGAAGTGGTGGGGCGGCGCGTCAACGAACTCGGCACGACCGAACCGATCATCCAGCGCCAGGGCGCCGACCGCATTCTCGTGCAGGTGCCCGGTCTCCAGGACCCGCAGCGGCTGAAGGATATTCTCGGCCAGACGGCGAAGCTGACCTTCCAGATGGTCGATCAGAGCGTGCCGGTGCAGGAGGCGATCGAGGGCAGGCCGCCGGTCGGAACTTCGGTCCTTTATTCGCAGGACGACCCGCCTGTGCCGTACCTGATCGAGGACCGCGTCATCGTCGCCGGCGAGAACCTGGTCGACGCCCAGGCGACCTTCAACCAGCAGACCAGCGAACCCGTCGTTTCATTCCGCTTCGACGCCAAAGGGGCGGCCCGGTTCGGCCAGGCTACCCAGCAGAATGTCGGGCGGCTCTTTGCCATCATTCTCGACAACCAGGTGATTTCCGCGCCCCAGATCCGAGAGCCGATCATCGGCGGCACCGGGCAGATTTCCGGCAATTTCACCACCGAGAGCGCCAACGATCTGGCTGTGCTTTTGCGTGCCGGCGCGCTGCCGGCCGATCTGACCATCATTGAAGAACGCACGGTGGGCCCAAGCCTTGGCGCGGATTCGATTTCCGCCGGTGCATTCGCCTCGGCGATTGCCGCCGCGCTGGTTTTCGCCTTCATGCTGCTCGCCTATGGCCGGCTCGGCGTGCTGGCGAGCATCGGGCTTGCCGCCAACGTGTCGATGATCATCGCGATCCTCACTGCGCTCGGCGCCACGCTCACGCTGCCAGGCATCGCCGGCATCGTGCTGACGATGGGCATGGCGGTCGATTCCAACGTCATCATCTTTGAGCGTGTTCGCGAGGAGCGAGCGCAAGGACGATCCCTGGTGCAGTCGCTCGATTCGGGCTTCCAGCGCGCATTGGCTACCGTCGTCGACGCCAACCTGACGACGCTGATCGCCGCCGTGATCCTGTTCTATATGGGTACCGGGCCGATCAGGGGCTTTGCCGTTACGCTCGCCATCGGTATCATCACCACGGTTTTCACCGCCTTTACCCTGACGCGCTGGCTGATTGCCATATGGCTGAAGCGCTCGCGCCCGACAGACCTGCCGGCTGGTTTCGTTCACTATCTGCCGCTCGACCCCAAGCTCAACATCATGCGCTGGCGCAAGCTGGCCTTTGCGCTCTCGGGGGCTGCCTCGGTGCTGATCGCGGTGCTCTTCGTCACCGTCGACATGAACTACGGCATCGACTTCAAGGGCGGCTCGATGATCGAGGTGCAGGCCAAGAACGGCCCGGCGGACGCCGGCGACGTTCGCGCCCGATTGAGCGAGGTCAATATCGGCGATGTGCAGGTTCAGGAGTTCGGCGATGGCCGCGAACTGATGATCCGCGTCGAGGGGCAGGCCGAAGGCGGCGACAACGCCGAACAGACGGTTATCGAGAAGGTGCGCGGGGCGCTGGACGCGGATTATGAATTCCGCCGCGTGGAAGTTGTGGGCCCGACCGTGTCGGCCGAACTGGCGATGTCCGGCACGCTCGGCGTCATCGCCTCAATGCTGGCCATGCTGATCTACATCTGGTTCCGTTTCGAATGGCAGTTCGCGCTTGGCGCGATTATTTCGACGCTGCACGACGTGATCATGATGGTTGGGCTTTATGTGATCGTCGGTCTCGAATTCAACCTGTCCAGCATCGCGGCGGTTCTTACGGTGGTCGGCTATTCAATCAACGACACGGTCGTCATCTACGACCGCGTGCGTGAGAATTTGCGACGATACAAGAAGATGTCGATCGTCGATCTGCTCAATCTTTCGCTGAACCAGACGCTGTCGCGGACATTCCTGACTGGCTTGACGACGCTGTTTGCACTCGTTGCACTCTATCTGTTCGGCGGGGAAGTCATCAGCTCGTTCATGCTCGCCATGCTGTTCGGCGTGATCGTCGGTACCTATTCGTCGATATTCGTGGCCGGGCCGCTGCTGATCCTGTTCAAGCTTCGGCCGGACATGTTCGACAAGAACACCGATGCGACGGTGCCGACCTCGGCGCAGCCGTCGAAGTCGTAGACTGCACATGGCGGCCGGGATCGTCATCCACGACGCGCATTTTCCCGGTCGCGCTCCGGTCGACGCCTATGGCAACGGCGGCTTTCGTTTTGCCGATATGTCGCACAAGGGCTCGATCCTTTGCCTGCCGTCCGGCATTCATGGCTGGAAGCCGGCGGACCCTTCGGCGCTGGACGTACCGGATTTCGACCGGGTGCTGGCGGAAGCGGGCGACATCGAAATTCTGCTTGTCGGCACGGGAAAGGAACTGCGTCCCTTGCCGCAGTCGCTTCGCAAGGCGTTGAAAGATGCCGGAATTTCGTCTGACCCGATGTCGACGGGAGCGGCGGTGCGAACCTACAATGTCCTTCTTGCCGAAGACCGCGCGGTCGCTGCGGCCCTGATCGCCGTCGACTGACATGGACGACAACGCTACGATTGTCATGGAGGCGGTTCGCGCCGCCGACCGCGACCGCTATCTTTCGGTTCTCTACGCGCCGGAAGAAAAGCGGGCAGCGCTCTTTGCTCTTTATGCGTTCAATGCCGAGATCGCCGGAGTACGCGACCGCATCCGCGAGGCCCTGCCGGGTGAGGTGCGGCTGCAATGGTGGCGCGACGTGATTTCCGCTGGCACTCGGCAGGCAGCCGCCGGTCATCCGGTCGCAGAGGCGGTGATCGAGACGATTACCGCCTGCCATTTGCCGCAGGAGGCCTTCCTCAACTACCTCGATGCGCGGATTTTCGATCTCTACGATGATCCGATGCCATCGCGAAACGATCTGGAAGGCTACTGCGGCGAAACGGCTGCGGCTCTGATCCAGCTCGCCTCGTTGATTCTGGAGGCGGAGGCCGCCCCCGAATTCGCGAACCTTGCGGGCCATGCCGGATGCGCGCAAGCCATAACCGGCCTGCTCAGACTGCTGCCCATCCATCGGTCGCGCGGCCAATGCTACATTCCGAGAGAAATACTCACCGCCGTCGGCTCCTCGCCGGAAGAATATTCGAAGGGCGAGGCAGGAGCAGGGGCGGCGCAACTCGTCGGTGCGATGATTGCGCTGGCGCAGGAGCATCTCGCCGCGTTCGAGAAGGACGCCTTTAACTTGCCGGCCACTCTGCGCCCGGCATATCTGCCGACGGCGCTAACCGGACCCTATCTGAAGAGAATAGCGCTAGCACGAGCGGGTGCGTTCACGAGGACGCCTGAGCTTCCGGCCGTCATTCGGCAGTGGGTTCTGTTTCGGCATGCTTCGAGAGGCTGGGAGCAGCGCCCGGTCCGAGCCGATCGATCCTGACTATTCCGCCGCCTGGATTTCATGCAAGGCGCCGAGCCATGCCCGGCAATCACCCAGTGCCCGGGCGGTTATCGCATGGCGTTTGGCAACGATCTTGTCTTTTCCGCGCAACCGCTTTCCTTCGGATTTCGGCGTCTCGACCGAGGGAAACAAGCCGAAATTGATGTTCATCGGCTGGAAGGAACGCTTTCCCGGCTCATCCTCCGATACGATGTGGCCACCGGTAATGTGGTTGAGGAGCGCACCAAAAGCGGTGGTCATTGGCGGTGGAACCGCTTCCTGCCCCAGAAGTTCAGCCGCGGCAAAGCGCCCCGCCAGTAAACCGATCGCTGCGGATTCGACATAACCCTCGCAACCGGTGATCTGGCCGGCAAAACGCAACCCCTTTCGGCTTCTAAGCTGAAGTGTTCCGTCGAGCAGCGTCGGCGAATTGATGTAGGTATTGCGATGCAGACCACCCAGCCGTGCGAAATCGGCGTTCTCCAATCCGGGAATCATCCGGAAGATGCGCACTTGCTCGGCATGCTTCAGCTTGGTCTGGAAGCCGACCATATTGTAGAGCGTGCCCAGCGCATTGTCCTGACGCAACTGAACGACTGCGTAAGCCTTCACTGACGGATTGTGCGCATTCGTCAGGCCCATCGGTTTCATCGGCCCGTGCCGCAGCGTCTCGACGCCACGCTCCGCCATGATCTCGACAGGCAGGCAGCCGTCGAAATAGGGCGTGCCTTCCCATTGCTTGAACTCAGTCTTGCCACCGTCGATAAGGGCCTGCACAAATGCTTCGTACTGGGCCTTGTCCATCGGACAGTTGATATAGTCCTTGCCGGTGCCACCCGGGCCGATCTTGTCGTATCGCGACTGAAACCAGCAGATATTCATGTCGATCGTGTCGAAATGCACGACCGGTGCGATTGCGTCGAAGAATGCCAGCGCGTCCGCGCCGGTTTCATGCGCGATTGCGTCGGCGAGAGAAGGCGCGGTGAGCGGACCGGTAGCGAGGATGGCCTGGCGCCATTCCCTCGGGGGCAGGCCGGTCAGTTCCTCCCGGACGATGGTGACAAGCGGATGCGCTTCGAGCCGCGCGGTGACGGCAGCAGAAAAGCCATCGCGATCGACGGCCAGCGCGCCGCCCGCCGGCACCTGGTTGGCGTCCGCTGCGCTCATGATAAGCGAGCCTGCAAGGCGCATTTCGGCGTGGAGAAGCCCAACCGCATTGGCTTTGGCATCATCGGAACGAAATGAATTGGAGCAGACCAGTTCGGCAAGCCCGTCGGTCTTGTGCGCATCGGTGCCGCGAACGGGTCGCATCTCATGCAGGACAACCGGCACGCCGGCATTTGCCGCTTGCCATGCCGCTTCCGAGCCGGCCAGGCCACCGCCGATGATGTGAACGGGTTCTGTCATGCCAGCCGAAATAGTCGTCAGGGAGACGAATTGCAAGAAAGCGCCCTCGTTTCATTTTTGCCGCGCTTGCCAGGGATTCGCAAGTTGGCGCGATGACGGCATTGTCGCCGGCAACGGCTGTGGCTAATCATTGGATATGACGCATCCTTTAAGCGCCCGCGCAGCGATGTTAGCAGTTGTCGGCCTGGCTGCGGGCTGGGTTCCGGTGTCCAGCCTCAGTGCCGGCGAAGCCACCACGGGGAGGGCCTCCATCAGGATCTGTCACGGTTTCGGCTGCCACTTCAGATCTGAACTGGATCTTGCGAGCGGCGACGAAAAGCGCCTTGCCGCGATGCTTTCGGCGGGCGCTTCCTCTCCGCGTGCCGAACGGGTCGCCGTATCCAAGGCGGTTCAATATTATGAGAACCGTGCGGTACGCGTGATTGGCGTGCGTGACCAGGGCAAGTCCACTGCCAAACAATTGGGCAAGCGTGGCCAGATGGATTGCATCGACGAATCGACCAACACTCGCGCGTTTCTGCTCCATCTCGAAAGACGCGGCCTGCTGAAGCATCACACAGTGAATCGGAACGTCACCCGCGGCTTCCTGATTGACGGACGCTATCCGCATTCGACAGCGGTATTACGGGAAAAATCCGGAACGAAGTGGGCGGTCGACAGCTGGTACGAACCGACGGGCGGCCCGCCCGACATCATGCCGCTGTCGGAATGGCTGAAACGCGGCGTAATGGGGGTCCGCTGAGCCGCGCCTCGCCCGCCTGCCAGCAAGCCGTCAAACACACATATCCTGGAAACGACAACACCCGCCGGGGGAGGAGGTCCGGCGGGTGTCGTGTGGGTCGGCCAGCAATCGGGAGGAGGAGACGCCGGCCGTATTCACTGGAGCCTGGGAGGAGGTAGGCGCCAGCGAAATTCTTTTCGCCGTTTAAAGGGTGCGAAAGCCCTTGAGAGGGAAACAACACCCGCCGGGGGAGGAGGTCCGGCGGGTGCCGTTTAGGTCCGGTCAGCAATCGGGAGGAGGAGAAGCTGACCGTATTCGTCGGCGCCCGGGAGGAGGTAGGCGTCAACGAAATTCCGTAGTTCAGATCGCGCGGCGCGCGACCGTGTGGATCTCGCTGCGGCTAATGCCGAGATCGGAAAGTTCGCGGTTCGACAGGCGGCCGAGCTCATTCACGGTTTCGCGGTAACGGCGCCAGTTGCGGTAGTTGCGGAGAATGTTCATTTTTCTTGCTTTCTATAGACTGTGTTTCGGCGTTCGGGCTCAAGGCCTCGTTAGATCGACTTGCGCGCGACGAAGTGAATGTCGCTGCGGCTGATGCCGAGGTCGGTAAGCTCGCGGTTCGAAAGGCGGCTCAGCTCGGACACGGTTTCCCGGTAGCGGCGCCAGTTGCGATAGTTGCGGATGAGGTTCATGGCAGTGCTCGTTTCGTCTTCGGTTCGTTTTCGCTGTCTCTGTGTACGATGCGTAGATAGGACTGTTCTTCGTGGTTTGAAATAGCTGTTGGTGCATAGCAGCAATGCGTTTTGTGCATTGCACCATCAACTGACGTTAATGGCTGTGGCATAAGTAGGGTCTCTTCGCAAAAATGCCATAATGTCAAAGACTTGAATGATGTTCTTTTTGTCGCACCCTCTCGGAGGAAAACCTATTGGCTAGCTACGCATCGCGCTTGAAACAGGATATCGCGCGCTGGGCTGAGACGGGCATTGTCGACGCGTCGACGGCAGCCGCGCTTTTGCAGGACGCTGAGGCGAACGAGCGCCGATCTTTCAGTTTCGGTTTCGTATTGGCGATCATGGCGGCGTTGCTGCTTGGTGCTTCCATCCTCCTGCTGATTGCCGCCAATTGGGGATCGATCCCGCGTCTCGTGCGAGTTTGCGGGTTGTTAGCAGTCCTGTTCGGCGGCTATGTCGGCGGTGCCGTGTTGAAGCAGCGTGGTGATGACGCTCTGGCAGAGGCGTTGTGGCTGGTCGCCGCCAGCTCCTTCGGCGCGTCGATCGCGCTCATAGGCCAGATGTATCATTTCTCCGGCGACTTGGACGCCGCCTTGCTGACCTGGTGTGTCGGCACCGTACTGGCCGCTTTCCTGCTCCGGTCCGGCCCGCTGACGGTCGGCGCTGTGGCCATTGCGATGGCGTGGTTGATATTGCGCGGGGTGGAAAATTGGGGGGCCGGTTTGCCTTCCCACCTTTATCTGGTGATCGCGCTGCTCCTCTGGCTGGTTTCTTATTGGACGCAGAGTCGTGCCGCGCGCCACCTCATCCTGCTTTCGCTCATTCTTTATGTCGCACTGCTGGCGGTGCAATATGAAGTTCTCGGATTGGCCACTGTGCTTGCCATAGGCTCGGCTGCGCTGTTTGCGCTTCACGTCAGGATTCCGGGCGAAGTCGAGAGGGTCATCCGTCTCGGCAGCGGTTTCCCGGCACATTGCCTTGTTGGCTTCCTTGCCGGTCTGGCGATGATTCAGGCCGAACTTGTGGACGAAGGCATGTCTCTGGCGTTTGCGGCGCTGGCGACGTTTGGAGGCATTGCCGCAGCCTTGTACCTGGCGGGGCGTGAAAGCCGTGTCCTGCGCTCTATCGCCTATGTCGGGTTCGGGCTGGAGCTTTGCTTCGTTTATGCGGTCACAATGGGAACGATGCTCGGCACGGCCGGCCTGTTCCTGGCGTCCGGTGTGCTTCTCGGCATCATCGCCATTTTCATCATCCGTGTGGAGAGGCGTATCAGGACCGGAATCTCGGGGCATGGAGGAGCAACCGCATGATTGTCCGCCAAAGGCTTATTGCGTCGGCGATCGTCGTGGCATTGCTGCAGATCGCGTTCCTGTCCTGGATGATCGCTGGACGCGCCATGACATTGCGCAACGGGCAGGATGTCCTGCTCAAGGTCGAGCCGGTCGATCCGCGCGACCTGCTGCGCGGCGACTATGTCCAACTCGGCTACGATATCTCCACGATCCCGGAAAAGATCGTCGAGAACATGCCGGAAGACCCGCAGACCGTCGCGGCCGGGCCTATCTATGTGCGCATAAATAAAGATGCCGACGGCTTCTGGCGACCAGTATCCGCGTCTCTCGGCCAGCCTTCGACAACTGCCCGGCGCGAGGGAGAGATCGACATTCGCGGCAATGTTCTGTCCCGTTGGGGTGACGATGTATTGCGGGTCACATACGGCATTGAGCGCTTCTATCTGCCGGAAGACGAGGGGAAGGCTATTGAGCGGGACATGCGCGTGCGCAGCTTCGGCATCGTCGCTTCCATCGACGCGGACGGCACGGCGCAGATCAAGGCGCTGATGGATGGCGAGACTAAGCTTTTCGAGGAGCCGCCTTATTAGCGCTCGGAGCCGGCTGGTGCGGATGAGAGGAGTCGAACCTCCACGCCTCTCGGCACTGGAACCTAAATCCAGGGCGTCTACCAGTTCCGCCACATCCGCAATGGGCCGGAAATCTCACGTGATCCTCGTTATGTCAATGTCGCAATCACAAGATGGCTACGGGCCCAAACGTGCGAAGAGAGTTGAAAATTCGACTGGTGTGTGACAAAAGGCGTGTCAAATGTGACGGGTTGTAACTGTCCGCGTCCGACGGATGTGGTAAGAAGCAGGAAAAACAAAAGCTTACCTCGTTCTTGGAGCGCATTCAAAGCTAGCGGCAACTGGTAGACGGTACCATTTCGACGCACTTGCTTGTCCCGCACCCAGGAACTACCCCGGCACGATATTCCGACAGGCCAAATGGCGGGACGCCGTTTGTTCAGCGTCATTGGTGAAAACAAAGGTTCGACGATGCAGGTTACCGAAACTCTCAATTCCGGTCTTAAGCGCGAAATCAAGGTGACCGTGCCGGCCGGTGACCTCGAAGCCAAGCTCGTGGAGCGGCTTTCGGAGGCTAAGGACAAGGTCCGCATCAACGGCTTCCGCCCCGGCAAGGTGCCCCTGCAGCATCTGCGTAAGGTCTATGGCAAGTCGCTGATGGCCGAGGTGGTGAACGACATCCTGTCGAATTCGGCGCGCAAGATCATTGCCGACCGTGGTGAAAAGGCGGCCATGCAGCCGGAAGTCATCATGACCGAGGACGAGAAGGAAGCCGAGAAAATCCTCGCGGGCGCCGCCGATTTCGAATTCCAGCTCGCCTATGAAGTCATCCCGGAAATCACCATAGAAGATTTCAGCAAGATCGCGGTGACGCGTCAGGTGTTCGACGTACCGGACGAGGAAATCGACGAGCAGGTCAAGCGCGTTGCCGAGTCCGCCCGCTCCTACGAGCCCAAGACGGGCAAGGCCGAAGAAGGCGACCGCGTCACGATTGACTATGTCGGCAAGATCGACGGCACGCCGTTCAATGGCGGCACCGGTTCTGACCAGCCGCTGGTGCTCGGCTCCAAGGAGTTCATCCCGGGCTTCGAAGACCAACTGGTCGGCACCAAGGCAGGTGATGAAAAGCTCGTGACCGTGACCTTCCCGGAAGACTACGGCGCGTCGGAACTGGCCGGCAAGGAAGCCACTTTCGATGTGACGGTCAAGGAGGTGAGCAAACCCGGACCGCTGGAGATCAACGACGAGACCGCCAAGAATCTCGGCCTCGAGTCGCTCGAGCGTCTGCGTGAGATCGTGCGCGGCCAGATCGAGAGCCAGTTCGGCTCGATGACGCGGCAGAAGGTAAAGCGCCAGTTGCTCGACCAGCTCGACGCCACCTACAAGTTCGAGGCGCCGTCCAAGCTTGTCGAGGCGGAGTTCTCCAACATCTGGAATCAGGTGACGCGTGAACTGGAAACGGCTGGTCGCACCTTCGCCGACGAAGAGACGACGGAAGAAGAGGCGCGTGAGGAATATATGCGCCTTGCCGAGCGCCGCGTGCGTCTCGGGCTGGTGCTGGCCGAAATCGGCGAAAAGGCTGGCGTGCAGGTGTCGGACGAAGAGTTGCAGCGCGCACTGTTCGAGTTCGTGCGTCGCTACCCGGCCAACCAGCAGCAGGAAGTCTTCGACTTCTATCGCAACAATGCAAATGCGCTGACCACGCTTCGGGCACCGCTGTTCGAGGAGAAGGTCGTCGATCATCTGCTTACTCAGATTTCCGTCACCGATCAGAAGGTGAGCAAGGAAGAGCTGATGGCGGATGACGAGGAGGATGCCGCCAAGCCGGAGAAGAAGACCAAGAAAGCTGCTGCCAAGAAATCCGACGACGCCGACAAGGCTGAAAAGGCAGAGCCGAAGAAGAAGGCCGCGCCCAAGAAGAAGGCCGCCAAGGAAGACGATGCCGAATAATCTTTCGGCGTGACGTAATAAAAAAGGCCGCAGCAATGCGGCCTTTTTTATTTGCGTTCAGTTCAGTGGCTGCGAAGCGACTTTGTTCAGATCAAAAGCAGGCCTTTCATGCTGGCATGGCCCTTTTTGCCGATGATGATGTGGTCATGCACGGCGATGCCCAGCGGCTTGGCAGTCTCGACAATCATCTTGGTCATGTCGATGTCGGCGCGCGACGGCGTCGGATCGCCCGACGGATGATTGTGGACAAGGACGATTGCCGTGGCCGAAAGCTCCAAGGCCCGTTTCACCACTTCGCGCGGATAGACCGGCGTGTGGTCGACCGTGCCGGTCTGCTGCACTTCATCGGCGATCAGCGCATTCTTCTTGTCGAGAAACAGGATGCGAAACTGCTCGCGCTCCTCGAAAGCCATGGCGGCGCGGCAATAATCGAGCACCTGGTTCCATGACGAAAGGATCTCGCGGCCCTTGATTTCGCTGCGTGCCATGCGCAGCGCCGCCGCAGCCACGATTTTCAGATCGACCGCGGCGCCCTCGCCAATATGCTCGACCTCGCGAAGCAGGTGCTCGGGAGCGCCAAGCACCTCGGCCAAAGAGCCGAAGCGCTTCAGCAGAGCCTTGGCTCGCTCCTTGGTGTCGGCGCGGGGGATGGAACGAAACAGGAGTAATTCCAGTATTTCATAGTCGGAAAGCGCTTCGGCTCCCGCCTGGCGAAAACGTTCGCGCAAACGTTGGCGATGTCCCAGATAATGCGGCTTTTCCTCGACCGGTTTGACAGAGCGCATTGCAGGCGGCCGCTGTTCGGCGAAAAAGCCACGCTCATCCTCATCGTCATGCATGCAGCGTGCGCCCCCGCTCTTGTTCCGCAACGCTTTGAATCTATGCAGATTCCCGGCGGAAATCGATTCCGATTTTCGGGCCGGGTGTCAGGAAGGCAGGCCCGGCCGATCAAGGCCCTTGGGCGACAGCGTGAAGATCTCGCAGCCGGTTGCCGTCACGCCGACCGTGTGCTCGTACTGCGCCGAAAGCGAGCGGTCCCGGGTAACGGCGGTCCAGCCATCGGACAAGACCTTCACATGCGGGCGGCCGAGATTGATCATCGGCTCGATGGTGAAGATCATGCCTTCACGCAGCTCCACACCTTCGTTGGGGCTGCCATAGTGCAGGATGTTCGGAGCGTCGTGGAACAACTGCCCGACACCGTGTCCGCAAAAATCGCGCACCACGGAGCAACGCTCGCTCTCGGCATAGCTCTGGATGGCCGCGCCGATCGCGCCAGTCCTTGCGCCGGGACGAACGGCTGCAATGCCGCGCATCAGGCATTCGTGGGTGACTTCAAGCAGCCGTTCAGCCGCACGCTTGATACGCCCCGCCGGATACATGCGACTGGAATCGCCATGCCATCCGTCGAGAATGTAGGTGACGTCGATATTGACGATGTCGCCTTCCTTCAGCGGCTTGTCATCGGGAATTCCGTGGCAAACCACATGGTTGATGGAAATGCAGGAGGATTTGGTATAGCCGCGATAGTTCAGCGTGGCGGGCAGTGCGCCATGGTCCATGCCGAATTCGAAGACGAAACGGTCGATGGCGTTGGTCGTCACGCCGGGCGCCACCATTGAGGCGAGTTCGTCCAGGCAGCGTGCCGTCAGATTGCACGCCTTGCGCATGCCGGCGAACGCCTCTTCGCCATAAAGCCGGATTTGTCCGGTATTTCGTGATGGTGCCGTCGTGGCGTCCAGATAGGTGACCATGGATTTGACCCAGCGCTTGCGGGCGGCTCGCAGAGAAGTGGCCGCGTTTGCCCCCTGATGTGACATCGGATCGGGCTGGCTTCAAGTCCCCCGCAGGTTGAAACGGTCAAATGCCGCATCGCGAAAGTGAGAGCCGGTACTATGAAGCAGTTTGCGGCAGCAGCGTCTCAAGTGGGAGGACGCCCTCGTCCTTCACGGTTCTTATGACGACATAGGTGGAGTAGCGGTCTATTCCGAGCTCACGTTCGAGCAGCGCGTCGACCAGGCGCTGGTAGGCGGCGATATCCTGAGTCACGATCTTGAGAACATAGTCGACTTCGCCGCCGACAATCCAGCAGGCGACGATCTCGGGAATATCGCCAACCGCACGCTCGAAGCGTTCGAAATCGCACTGCCTGTGCGCGCCAAGCGACACTTCCATCAAGATCGTCGCGACCGGCGCGACATGCCGCGTCGAAACCCGTGCATGATAGCCGGTGACGATGCCGGCCCTTTCGAGCTTGCTCAGGCGCATCCAGGATTGCGCTGGCGGCAGCCCGATCTCGTCGGCAAGCGCCTGTTTGGTGATGCGCCCGTCACGCTGGACGGCATCGAGTATGCGCAGATCGATCGGATCGAGTTTCAGCAAAACCTTAAATCCCTGTGACTTCCCCGCCATCGGTATCACGCCGACATCGAATCGTGAGCTTGATCCGATGAAAAAGGCCGAACGACGACGCGTCCGTCAACGCAATCTGTAGGTTGAAACGCAAAATGCGCCGGTGCGCTTTTCATGGGCGAGGAGACGTGGTACCAGCCGGTGCCATTCCGCAAAGGAAACAGAAGAGTCGGCGCAGCTTTTGAAAGCCAGCGACCGCTTACGAATCGAGGATTGGCAATGGCAAAGATCATCGAAACCGCAACGGGCGCCATGGCGCTGACCTTTGACGACGTGCTGCTTCAGCCCGGTCATTCCATGATCATGCCGGGCGAAACCGATGTCCGTACCATCGTTGCCGGCGACATCGAACTCAACATTCCGATCCTCTCAGCCGCTATGGACACGGTGACTGGATCTCGCCTCGCCATCGCCATGGCGCAAGCCGGCGGCATCGGCGTCATCCATCGCAATTTCACGCCGGCCGAACAGGCCGAGCAGGTGCGCCAGGTCAAGAAATTCGAATCCGGCATGGTCGTCAACCCGGTGACGATCGGCCCTGAGGCGACGCTTGCAGACGCGCAGGCGCTGATGCATGCCCATGGCATTTCGGGCATCCCGGTCGTTGAAAACGGCGGCACCGGCGGCCAGAAGATGGGCAAGCTGGTCGGCATCCTGACCAATCGCGATGTGCGCTTCGCGAACGACCCCGCGCAGAAAGTCTACGAACTTATGACGCGGGAGAACCTGGTGACAGTCAGCGAGACCGTCGACCAGAGCGAAGCAAAGCGGCTGCTGCATGCCCATCGCATCGAGAAGCTGCTGGTGGTCGACAAGCGAGGAAATTGCGTCGGGCTGATTACCGTCAAGGACATCGAAAAGTCGCAGCTCAACCCCAGCGCGGCGAAGGACCCGCAGGGCAGGCTGCGCGCGGCGGCCGCCACCAGCGTCGGCGACGATGGATTCGAGCGGGCCGAGCGCCTTGTCGATGCCGGCGTAGACCTCCTGGTCATCGACACCGCGCACGGCCATTCGCAGCGTGTGCTCGATGCGGTCAGCCGCGCCAAGAAGATTTCGAACTCCGTTCGTATCATGGCGGGCAATGTGGCGACCGCCGAGGGCACGCAGGCCCTGATCGACGCTGGCGCGGATGCTGTGAAGGTCGGCATCGGGCCAGGTTCCATCTGCACGACGCGCATCGTTGCAGGCGTGGGCGTGCCGCAACTGTCCGCGATCATGTCGGCAGTGGAAACTGCGCAGAAGGCCGGCGTTTCGGTCATTGCCGATGGCGGCATCAAGTTTTCCGGCGATCTCGCCAAGGCCCTGGCTGCAGGTGCCAGCGCCGCCATGATCGGCTCCCTGCTTGCCGGAACCGACGAGAGCCCGGGTGAGGTCTATCTTTACCAGGGCCGCTCCTTCAAGGCCTATCGCGGCATGGGTTCGGTAGGCGCCATGGCGCGCGGCTCGGCGGACCGATATTTCCAGGCCGAAGTGCGCGATACGCTGAAACTGGTACCGGAAGGCATTGAGGGGCAGGTGCCCTACAAGGGCCCGGTATCGGGTGTGCTGCACCAGCTTACCGGCGGGCTTCGGGCGGCAATGGGATATGTCGGCGGGCGCGACCTTGCCGACTTCCGCGACCGTGCAACCTTCGTACGCATCTCCAATGCCGGCCTTCGCGAAAGCCATGCGCATGGCGTTACCATCACGCGCGAGAGCCCGAACTATCCCGGCGGTCAATGACCAACATAACGGCTCGTCTCGCGCGGCATGCGGCGGCGCTGTGCGTCGCCTCCGCCTGCGTGTTTGCCGCGATGACTGTGCTGGAGTTCCTCTATTTCCGCAGCTTGAGCGGTGGTTTGTCGTCGCTCGATTTGCGCGTTATCGGGTTTACGCCGGATGAGGGCCTGGAATGGTTGAACGCGCTCGGACGTCGCGGCGCCGAAAATATTCTTGTCTGGCACTACTTGACGTTCGACCTGCTTTTCCCGGCGCTGCTTTCGGCAACGCTGGTCAGCCTTATCCTGGTGGCCGGCAACCGATTGCCGCGGTTTGCGGCGCTTTCGAAACGAGTCCAGTCAATTTTGGCTCTGGGCTTTGTGCTGCCTTACACCGTGACGGACTACGCACAGAATCTTGCGGTGGCGCGCGTGCTTGCGGACCCGCTTGCCGCCAACCCGGACACGCTTTCGCTTGCGTCAGGACTGGTCGTCGCGAAATTCGCCCTTGGCGCGATTCCGCTTATGGTCATCGCAGCACTGTTTCTGGCGGGTGAGGCAAAAAAGGCCTAACCTGCACGGAGCGCTCGACGACAGAGTATCGGAACGCGGGTCCGGTTGGACGCACGGTGCTCTATGTATCGAATATCGCGATTCTTTTGCGTTCAAACTTGAGCGCGATTTCGCCGCGAACCAGGCGGGCGGCGATATTTCCGAAGACTTCGCGACGCCAGCCCCGCATGGCCGGAATGTCGGCTTTTTCACCTTCGGCCGCGAGGCGGTCTATGTCGTCGCCGGAGGCGAGCACCTTGGCCGCAACGCCTTCCTTGTCGGCGATCTGCCGCAACAGGACCTTCAGAAGCTCGGCAGCGGCGCTGGTGCCCTCCGGGGCGGGGCCGACTTTCGGCAGGCGGGGCAGGGCATCCTTTGGAATGCCGAGAGCGCCATTTACGACTTCCAGAAGCGCTGTCGCCGTCGAGGAGCGTTCCCAGCCCTTGGGCACGGTGCGCAGGCGGGCGAGGGCGACCGCATCGCGCGGCTGCTGCTGGGCGATCTCGTAAATCGCGTCGTCCTTCAGCACGCGTCCGCGCGGCACGTCGCGCTCCCGCGCCTCGCGCTCGCGCCAAGCCGCAACGGCCTGCACCACCGCCAGTTCGATCGGCTTGCGCAAGCGCATCTTAAGACGTTTCCACGCGTCATCCGGATGCGGATCGTAGGTCTCGCGGGAGGTCAGGATCTCCATTTCCTCGTTCACCCAGTGGGCGCGATTGTCCCGCTCAAGTTGGGTTTTGAGATACTTGTAGACGTCGATCAGGTGCGTGACATCGGCAAGCGCATAGGCGAGCTGCCTTTCCGTAAGCGGCCTGTGACGCCAATCGGTGAAGCGCGACGACTTGTCGAGTTGGACCCCGGTAATCTTCTGCACGAGCTGATCGTAGGACACGCTGTCCCCGAAGCCGCAGACCATGGCCGCGACCTGGGTGTCGAATACCGGGTGCGGAATGAGCCCGCCAAGATGGAAGACGATCTCGATGTCCTGGCGGGCGGCATGAAACACCTTGACGACGCTCTCATCCGCCATCAGCGCGAAGAATGGGGCAAGATCAATATTCGGCGCCAGCGGGTCGATCAGCGCGGTAACTCCGGGCGCGGCCATCTGGATCAGGCAGAGTTCCGGCCAAAAGGTCGTTTCCCGGATGAATTCGGTATCGACGGTCACGAAGGCTGATTTGCCGAGTGCCTCGATGGCCGCTTCAAGGTCGTTCTGGGTCGTTATTACGTGCATGAAATTTCTTCGGACAGAAAAGGAATATCTTTTCCTTTCAGTCTGTATCGTTTTCGTCAAGCTTTGCCGCCAAAGCCGTCAGACTCCGGGCTTTCCATCATCGCCGTTGCGCCGGATCAGGCGGCCGAAAATCGTCGAGGTCCGCAACAGGGCGATAAAGCGGCCGCGCCGGCTGACGGGCACCTTGCTCCGGGTTTGCATGCGCTGGAGCGTAATAGCGATGAAAGCTGCGTAAACCGCGGCTGAAAACCCGAACAATGCATGAGGCCCGAAAAATTCCATCATCATCGCCGCAGCGAACGGCCCGACGATTGCGCCGACAGAGTAAAACAGCATCAGTGCGGCATTGACGAGCACGAACTCGCCCTTTTCCGCCCTATCGTTGGCGTGTGCGGCCGAAAGTGAGTAGAGCGGCATCGCGAAGCAACCGAAGACGAACACATAAACAAAATTCGCCGTCTCATTGCTTCCGGCGAGAAAAACGATGGAAAGCGAGGCCAGCATCGCGCCCGTCGTGGTCGACAAGAGCACGATGCGCCGATCCCGTCGATCGGAAAGATAGCCCAGCGGATACTGGAAGACTGCTCCACCGATGATGCCAACGGTCACGAAAGTCACGACATCCGTCACCGACATGCCGATCTGTTCGGCATAGATGGGACTCAATGTGCGAAAGGCGCTGTTGGTGATGCCGACTGCTATGCAGCCGATGCTGCCGAGCGGCGAAATGCGCCAGACTCTCGCCAGATCGAGCCTGACGTCTTCCGGCGGCTGCGGGTTCGATCGATCTCCAAGGGAAACAGGTACAAGCGACAGGGTGGTCATGATCGACATGATGGCGAAGATCGCAAAGCCGCCCGATCCGAATATGGGGATGAGGAATTGCGCGCCGGTGACCGAGCCCAGATCGATAATGCGGTAAAGCGCAAGTACGCGCGCCCTATTGTGATTCGAAACACCGGAATTGAGCCAACTCTCGATGACGGTGAAGAGGCCGGCGAAACAGAAACCGCTGGCGAAACGAATGACCGACCACATCACCGGATCGATGATCAATACGAGCAGAAGCGTTCCCACCGAAGCGATCGCCGCAAGCGCCGAAAACGACCGGACATGCCCGACCGATTTCATGATGCGCGTGATGGCGACGCAGCCGAGCAGGAACCCGGCGAAATAGGCGGTGCCCATGAAGCCGATAGCCGACGGCGAAAAACCCTCCTGCGCACCGCGCAGCGCAATCAGCGTTCCCTGCAGGCCATTGCCTCCAAGGAGAATGCCGGCAGCTATGAGGAGCGGGATCAGCGGACGGATCGAGGACATCAGGCGCACGGTCGAGGGAAGGCTTGATCTGTTCCCTAGTGGACTATCGGCACCGCGAATGCTAGCGGCATTGCGACCGCCACTCGGTCAAAACTTGACAAAGTGGGGTGCGCATGCGCTTTTCGCGCGAATTTCAACGCCGGCTGCGAATGCCCGCCGGTCGCGAGCCATTTCAATACTCCATACCGGAATCCGACCATGCACCCTTACCGCAGCCATACCTGCGTTCAGCTTAGAAAATCCGATGTTGGATCGGCCGTTCGTCTTTCGGGATGGGTCCATCGCGTCCGGGATCATGGCGGCCTGCTGTTCATCGATCTGCGCGATCATTACGGCCTGACCCAAATCGTAGCCGATCCGGATTCGCCTGCCTTCAGCATTGCCGAGACCGTGCGCGGCGAATGGGTGATCCGCGTTGACGGTGAGGTCAAGGCGCGCATGGCCGAAACGATCAATCCAAACCTGCCCACCGGCGAAATCGAGGTTTTTGCGCGCGAGATCGAGGTGTTGTCGGCGGCCAAGGAACTACCGCTGCCGGTGTTCGGCGAGCCCGACTATCCCGAAGACATCCGTCTGAAATACCGGTTTCTCGATCTCCGCCGCGAGACGCTGCACAAAAATATCGTCAGCCGCACGAAGATCATCGCCGATATGCGCAGGCGCATGACCGAGGCCGGTTTCGCCGAATATTCGACGCCGATCCTGACCGCCTCCAGTCCGGAAGGCGCGCGCGACTTCCTGGTGCCGAGCCGCATCCATCCGGGAAAGTTCTTTGCGCTCCCGCAGGCGCCGCAGCAGTACAAGCAGCTTCTGATGGTCGCCGGCTTCGACCGCTACTTCCAGATCGCGCCCTGCTTCCGCGACGAGGATCCGCGTGCCGACCGGCTGCCCGGCGAATTCTATCAGCTCGACCTCGAAATGAGCTTCGTGACACAGGAAGACGTCTGGGACACGATGGAGCCGGTGATGCGCGGCGTGTTCGAAGCTTTCGCCGAGGACAAGCCGGTCACACAGAAATTCCGCCGTATCCCTTATGACACGGCGCTACGCACCTACGGTTCCGACAAACCGGACCTGCGCAATCCGATCGAGATACAAGAGGTCACCCGGCATTTCGCCGATTCCGGCTTCAAGGTCTTCGCGGGCATGATCGCCGCGAACCCGAAGGTGGAGGTCTGGGCAATTCCGGGAAAGACCGGTGGTTCCAGGGCCTTCTGCGATCGCATGAACTCCTGGGCGCAAGGTGAGGGCCAGCCGGGTCTCGGCTATATTTTCTGGCGCAAGGAAGGCGACAAGATCGAGGGGGCCGGCCCCATCGCCAAGAACATCGGCGAAGAGCGCACCGAAGCCATCCGCGAGCAACTCGGCCTCGAAGAGGGCGATGCCGCCTTCTTCGTCGCGGGCGATCCGGCAAAATTCTACAAATTCGCAGGCGAGGCGCGTACCCGTGCCGGCGAGGAACTCAATCTAGTTGATCGCAATCGTTTTGAGCTGTGTTGGATCGTCGATTTTCCGTTCTACGAATGGCTCGAGGACGAGAAGAAAATCGATTTCGCGCATAATCCATTCTCGATGCCGCAGGGTGGCCTGGAGGCGCTGAATGGCCAGGACCCGCTCTCCATCAAGGCTTATCAATACGATCTGGTCTGCAACGGTTTCGAGATCGCATCAGGTTCGATCCGCAACCAGTTGCCGGAGCTCATGGTCAAGGCGTTTGAGCTGACCGGTAAGTCGCGCGAGGAGGTCGAGGAACAGTTCGGCGGTCTTTACCGCGCATTCCAGTATGGCGCGCCGCCGCATGGCGGCATGGCCGCAGGTATCGATCGTGTGGTCATGCTGCTCGTCGGAGCGAAGAACCTTCGCGAAGTGACCCTGTTCCCGATGAACCAGCAGGCACAGGACTTGCTGATGGGCGCACCTGCGCCTGCCACGCCGCAGCAGCTTCGCGAACTCGAGTTGCGCGTGGTCGCGCCGAAGAAGGACGCGTAGAGCTTCGTTCGAAGATGTCTAATAAAAAAAGCCCGGCAGCGTGCCGGGCTTTTGTTGAGCATCGAACTCCGCCTAGTTGCGGTCTTCATTGGCGGTGACCGTCACTCCGAGCGTCTTCGGCAGTTCAAGCGGCGCAGCCATTGCGCCGGCGGCGATCATTGCAAACGGTACCGGCGAGGTGGGTGCGGCCGTGACCTGGATGCTTTGCGGATCGTCGAGAAACGCATTCACTGCCGCGGTTATCTGACCAGACAGTTCCGGATTGTTGAGCTGCGCGGTAAAGAACGGCACGACCGCCTTGGTCTGGTTGGCTATGTCCTCTGGTTTCAAGCCTTGCTGCTTGGCGTAATATTCCAGAATCCTGCTGGTGAGCGAATCGTCGTCAAAACGAATATTGGCGCCGTGAAACGTCAGTTGCTGCATCAGCCCGAGCATGGCGAGGCCTTGCGCCGAGTTTTCGGAGCCTTCCGGCTGCTCGGCCATCTTCTTTTGGATGTCCTGCAGTGATTTCACGAAGGCAAGCGTATAGCCTCCGAAGTCGAAACTGACGCCGAATGTGCCGGCGTCATCGACGGCAATGTCATACTGAGAAAGCGCGACACGGCCATCCGACGGCTGCCAGGAGCCGGCCATCTCGAAGGTTCCGTTGATCGACTGGTAGCCGAGACCCTCGATCATGGCCTTGGCGTTCGCGTCTTCGACCGTCGTCAGATCGGCGGAGAATTTTTCCGCGGCACCCGTGAACTCCAGCGGCTTGCCCTCGGCAGGCGGTGTCACTTGGATTGTCAAATTGGACAAGGAAAACACCGGCTTGTCGGCAAGCTTCACCTGTACGCTCGCCAATTCGGCAGATTCATACATCATCAACGAGCCCAGCGGGTCCGCCGGCTTGGCGGATGGAACGACCAGACCCGAAATAGTCATGGCGCTGACATCGGCGGCCGCCCGATCTTCGGCTATATGGAAAGGCTCGGTGGTGACGGTGTCGATCCGGTAGCCACCTCTCTCCTCGGAGACGCCCTCGATCGTCACCTTTCCAACCTGTACGCGGTCGGCTTCACCGGGCACGCCCATCGTGACGCCTTCAAGAACCATTTCATCCGCGTCGCCGCTGACCTCAGTCCACTGCAGGTCCGTGCCTTGCTCGGCAAGCAGAGTCTTGAGGCGCTCGGCGATGTCGTTTGCGTCTTGCGCGAAAGCAGCGTGAAACGGCGCGCTGAACAAGGCGGCAGAGAGCGCGAGCTTTAAAAGTGTGGGACGGTAAATCGTCATCATGTGTTCCTAGCAAGGTGTCACGCCTTGTTCCGTCGCCACCGGCGGCATTGGAAAGGCATCCGGCGACACATTGGTCGAAAACGCCAGGAAAAGGCAAATGGAAGATGTGAGGCGTGGCGGAAAGGCGATATTGCTTTCAAATCGGCCCTGTTGATTGATTCGTTCCTCTTGCCGCGAATCGCCCGGTCGTTTAACCGGAACCCATGGGAAAAGGGCTTTTGCCGCCGGGTGCCGGCGATGGCGACAATATTGAACCGGTCGATCTGAAGAAGGCGCTGGAAGAGCGCTATCTCGCCTATGCGCTGTCGACGATCATGCATAGGGCGCTGCCGGACGTACGCGACGGTCTGAAGCCGGTGCATCGGCGCATCATGCATGCCATGCGGCTGCTTCGCCTCAACCCCGACCAGGGCTTCGCCAAATGCGCCCGCATCGTCGGCGAGGTGATGGGCAAGTTCCATCCGCACGGCGACCAGTCGATTTACGATGCGCTGGTGCGGCTCGCCCAGGACTTCGCGGTACGCTATCCGCTCGTCGACGGGCAGGGCAATTTCGGCAATATCGACGGCGATAACGCCGCCGCCATGCGCTACACCGAAGCGCGAATGACCGAGGTTTCCACGGCGCTGCTCGAGGGCATCACCGAGGATGCGGTCGACTATCGGCCGACATACAATGAGGAAGACGAGGAACCGGTAGTATTGCCGGGCTCGTTTCCCAACCTTCTTGCCAACGGTTCGTCCGGAATCGCGGTTGGCATGGCGACGTCGATACCACCGCACAACGCCGCCGAACTGTGCACCGCCGCGCTGGTCCTGATCGATAATCCTGACGCTTCGGTCGCGGACCTTTTGAGCAGCAAGCCGGACGATGGATTGGTGCAGGGGCCTGATTTCCCTACCGGCGGCGTCGTCATCGACAGCCGCGCGTCGATTGTCGAGGCTTACGAGACCGGCCGTGGCGGCTTTCGCGTGCGCGCCCGATACACGGTTGAGGACCAGGGGCGCGGAACCTGGAACATCGTCGTCACCGAAATTCCCTATCAGGTGCAGAAGGCGCGACTGATCGAAAAGATCGCCGAATTGCTGGTCGCGCGGAAACTGCCGCTGCTGGAAGACATCCGCGACGAGAGCGCGGAGGATATCCGCCTCGTCCTGGTGCCCAAGAGCCGGACGGTCGATCCGGGACTGTTGATGGAATCGCTTTTCAAGCTGACCGAGCTTGAAAGCCGCTTTCCGCTCAACATGAACGTGCTTTCGCGCGGGCGCGTGCCAAATGTCCTGTCGCTCAAGGATGTGCTGAAGGAGTGGCTCGAGCATCGCAAGGAAGTGCTGGTGCGACGCTCGCGTCACCGCCTTGCCGAAATCGAGAAGCGGCTCGAAATCCTTGCCGGCTACCTAATCGCATATTTGAATCTCGACGAGGTCATCCGGATCATCCGCGAGGAGGACGAACCCAAGCAGGTGATGATGGCGCGGTGGTCACTCACCGACGTGCAGACGGAAGCGATCCTCAATATGCGGCTGCGCGCTTTGCGCAAGCTCGAGGAAATAGAGATCCGCACCGAATTCGACCGGCTGAGCCAGGAGAAATCGCAGATCGAGGCGCTTCTGGCATCCGACGAAAAGCAGTGGAAGACCATCGCCTGGCAGGTCCATAAGATCCGCCGCGACTTCGGGCCGGAGGAAAACACCACGCTCGGCGCGCGCCGCACGAGCTTTGCTGATGCACCGGACCATGATCTTAGCGACATCCAGAACGCCATGATCGAGAAGGAGCCGGTCACCGTGGTCGTCTCCGAGAAGGGATGGCTGCGCGCGATGAAAGGTCATCTCAACGACCATTCGTTGTTCAGCTTCAAGGAGGGCGACAAGCTCAAGCTTGCCTTCCATGCGCAAACCACCGACAAGATCCTGGTATTCACCACCGGCGGCAAGTTCTACACCATTGGCGCCGACCGGCTGCCGGGCGGCCGCGGCCATGGCGAACCGATCCGCATTATTGTCGATATGGACAACGATCAGGACATCGTCACGGCTTTCGTTCACGATCCGCAGCGCAAGCTGCTGCTCGTTTCACACCAGGCCAACGGCTTCGTGGTGGCCGAAGAAGACGTCGTCGCCAATACCCGCAAGGGCAAGCAGGTGATGAATGTGCGCTCGCCAGACGAGGCGCGCTATTGCGTGACTGTCGAAGGAGATCACGTCGCGATCATCGGCCAAAACCGCAAGATGCTGGTGTTTCCGCTCGCCGAGGTTCCCGAAATGGCGCGCGGCAAGGGCGTTCGGCTTCAGAAATACAAGGATGGCGGCGTGCTCGACGTCAAGCTGTTCACTCTGGAGACGGGCTTGAGCTGGCAGGACTCGGCTGAGCGGACTTTCGTCAGGACCCGCGAAGAATTGGTCGAATGGCTCGGTTCTCGCGCCGCCGCCGGTCGAATGGTGCCCAAAGGTTTCCCGAGAACCGGCAAATTCTCTTGAACGCAGAGCGTGATCCCGAAACGAAGAGATCGAGCCTATTCCGATTCAATCGGAATTTGAACGGCCCCAAAGAAGCCCTCAGGCCGGGTGCCTGAGGGCCAGTGTCGCGCGGCGCCTGCGCACATCGTTGAGTTGCCAAAGTGAATGGATGACGAGTGTCACAATGAGGATTGTGCCGCCGATCAGGCTGTTGCGCGACGGAACTTCGGAAAAGATCATCCATACCCAGACCGGTGCCAACACCGTTTCGAGAAGGTAGAACATCGCCACTTCGGGGCCGGAGATGTATTTGGGTCCATTCGCGAGGCAGAAGAACGCAATCGGCATGACGATCGCGCCGTTGAAGATGATCCACCACGGCGTTTCCACATGAAATCCGCCCTTTGACACCATCACCAGCGCCACGCTGAAGGGCAGGAGGACGGCGACGAGCGGCGTGAAACCCATGTCCTTGCGGCTCGCACGGCTGACTGTGATTGCCGACGCAAGCAGGCATGCGGTGGCCAGCGCCAGCAGATTGCCGATAAAATTGCCGGTGCCGACGCCGTCGCTGACAATTAGAAGAACGCCGGAAAGCATGACGAACATCGCCACGATAGTGATCGGGCGAGGGCGCTCCTTGAGGAAAATCCAGGAGAGCAGCGCGGCAAACATCGAGTTGAAGGCCAGGATGAAGACAAGATTGGCCGTCGACGTGTTGAAGACCGCCAGCATGAAGGTGACCGTTCCCATCGCGTAGAGGGAGGCAACCGCGACGCCGGTCCAGCCCGGAACAAGCGGTGGCACATTGGTGCGCAAAAGCCGCCAGATGCTCCACACGACGATGCAGGAGAGGAACGTCATGCCGCTGCGTAGAAGAAGTATCGTCCACGTATCGCCGTTGGACAGGCGAATAAGCGGAATATCGACGGTGAGCATCAAGCCGCCGAATGCGGTCAACGCGAGGCCCTTCGCGTGATCGGACAAATTGGAGAACACTTAGGAAAGCTCCGGACTGAAAGAGGACTGCCTGACGTCAGGCTCGAGTCAGCCCGCCTCGTGCACGTAGCGCTCCCAGCCCTTCGACCCCAAATGCTCCTGGGGCGTGAAGCGCACCTTATAGTTCATCTTGCTGGAACCATTGACCCAATAGCCAAGATAGACATGGGGCAGGCCGGCCGAGCGAGCGCGGGCAATATGGTCTAGAATCATGAAGGTGCCAAGCGAGCGTTCGTCCAGTTCCGGGTCGAAGTAGGAATAGACCATTGAAAGGCCGTCGGCCATCATGTCGGACAAGGCAACCGCGATCAGTTCGCCCTGGCCCTTGCCGGTCATGAAACTGTCAGGGCCGCGACGGCGGTATTCGATGATCTTTGTATCGACATGGGTGTCTTCCACCATCATTGCGTAGTCGAGGACAGTCATGTCCGACATGCCGCCCTTGCGATGCCTGGCGTCGAGATATTTGCGAAACAGCGAATATTGCTCGGTCGACGGCTCGGCATCGTGCATCGCGCCGATCAGGTCGGCATTGCGATGGATGATTCGCCGCATGTTCCTGGTCGGTGAGAACTCGTTTGCAAGAATGCGGACGGAGATGCATGCCCGGCATGTTTCGCAGGCGGGCCGGTAGGCAATGTTTTGCGAGCGGCGGAAACCGCCCTGCGTCAGCAGGTCGTTCATTTCCGGCGCCTTCTCGCCGACAAGATGGGTAAACACCTTGCGCTCGAACTGGCCGTCAATGTAGGGGCATGGCGAAGGCGCGGTCAGGAAGAACTGCGGGGACTGGGTGCTATGATGCGTCATGGCGTTCGATTCAACTCCCACCAATAGCTCTACCTTGGCCGCAGTGGCGAAAATTTCAACTGATTATTATTGAAGAACCAAGTCACTGCCGGATCACAAGTCCATCCGCGGTCCGACGCTGTCGTGCGGGCAAAATCAGCGGTCGCTGCGCGTAACGACCGTGCCCAATAAAAGGTCATGAACGGTTCGCTTACGGTCGGTGAAGAGGGTCGCCAAAAGGATTAGCGGCGTCAGAATGACGTTGCCGGCCCAGAACAGGATCGAGTGGACGACGGCGAGCAGGCCGTCGACGGGCTTGTGGTCGAGGCGATCGAGGCGAATTCCCATGATTCGCATGCCCGTCGTCGCCTGGTTCGGCCCGCCGAGCGTGTTCCAGACATAGATCAGCGCGACCGCCGGAAACAGAATGCCGAACAGAGCCCAACCCAATCCCAGTGTGAGTATGCCGAGCAGGAAGACCAGAATGGCGAACGGGATGAGCAGCAGGCCGACGATCAGATAGTCGATGCAGAACGCAACGACCCGACGCGTCAGCACGCCATCGTAAAGGCGGCTGTCGTCAAACTGCGCGGTCTCCCCATCATAGGTTCTGGTCGACATCTTCGTCCTCATAAGGGACGCCAAACCCGCGTCCCAAGCTGAAATGGGAAGTCGCCAGACGAATTCAAGATCGGTGATCCAGGGCGAGCGGATGTCAGCCTTTCAGAAGTTCCGCCGCTTCCATGGCGAAATAAGTCAGGATGCCGTCGCAGCCCGCGCGCTTGAAGGCGAGAAGGCTCTCCATCATGACGCGCTCGCCGTCGATCCAGCCATTGGCGCCGGCAGCCTTTATCATCGAATACTCGCCCGAGACCTGATAGGCGAAAGTCGGCATTCCGAATTCGTCTTTCAGTCGCTGGACGATATCAAGATAAGGCAGGCCGGGCTTGACGATAAGCATGTCGGCGCCTTCGAGAAGGTCCTGTTCGGCCTCGCGCACCGCTTCATCGGTGTTGGCCGGGTCGATGTAATAGGTCTTCTTGTCGCCCCGCAGGAGCCCCGCGGTGCCGATCGCATCCCGATAAGGGCCGTAAAAGGCCGACGCGAATTTGGTGGCGTAGGACATGACTGGCACGTCATGGAAGCCATTGCCGTCGAGCGCATCGCGGATTGCCCCGATGCGTCCATCCATCATGTCTGACGGGGCGATGACGTCGGCGCCGGCCGCAGCTTGCAGCACAGCGGCAGCTGCAACGCGCTCGACGGTTTCGTCGTTGACGATCACCCCCTCGCGCAGAATGCCGTCATGCCCGTGATCGGTGAACGGATCGAGTGCGGCATCGGTGATGATGCCGATCTCGGGAACAGCACGTTTGATGGCAGTCGTCGCGCGATTGATGATGTTTTGCGGGTCGAGAATATGCGAGCCGGTCTGATCGCGTAGCGCGATGTCCACCTTTGGGAAGATGGCGACGGCGGGAATGCCGAGCTTGGCCGCCAGTTCAGCGTCCTTCGCAGCGAGATCGGGAGAGACGCGGAAAACGCCGGGCATCGCGCCGATCGGCTCGCGCACGTTCCTGCCGTCGACGACGAAGATCGGCCAGATCAGATCGTCGACCGTCAGACGGTTTTCCTGGACCAGACGCCGCGACCACGGTGCCTTGCGCATGCGCCGCAGCCGCCTGCCGCCTGTGATCTGGTCGACGGATCGCGTTCCGACAGGCTGGGCACGGCTCATTTTGTTCATGGTAGGCAAACTCCAGATTGCCCATTTCTAACACGCCGTCTCACGAGCCGCCAAGCCGAACGAGTGGGGCGAGAGACATTGACGCACCGGGCGGCTGGCGTTTTGATCTCGCATCGGAATAAATCCGAAAACCGATTCCACTTTTCGGTCCGATGCTTTAGCACTGCAATTCCGGTGGACCCGGAGGGACCTAAAAAATGGACTTTGGCGGCGGCGGCGACATCCGCTTCGAGCATCAGGGCATGGCCGGCATCGTCACGCTGACACGGCCGAAGGCGCTCAATGCCGTGACCCATTCCATGGTGAATGCATTGCGAAGGGCGCTTTCATCCTGGGAAATCGATCCCAAGATTGCGCTCGTTGTCATCAAGGCCGAGGGCAGGGCGTTTTCAGCCGGGGGCGACATACTCGACGTCTATGAAGCAGGCCGTGCCGGGAATCCGTCGGTTGCGTTCTTCGCAGACGAGTATCGTCTGAATGCGCAGATCGCCCGCTTTCCAAAACCATATGTGGCGCTGATAGACGGCATCGTGATGGGCGGAGGGGTCGGCGTCTCTTTCCACGGATCGCACCGGATCATGACCGAGAACGCGCAGTTCGCGATGCCGGAGGTGGGGATCGGCTTTTTCCCGGATGTCGGCGCAAGCCATCTGCTGCCCAATCTTGGCGGCAGCTTCGGCATGTATCTGGGGCTGACCGGCAACCGTATTCGCTATGGCGACGCGCTGTGGTCGGGGCTCGCAACCCATACGGTGCAGGCGCAGTATCTGGATGGCCTGCTGAACCGACTGGTCGAAACCGGCGATGCCGGTATGGCGCTTCGAGAAGTCTTTACTCCCGCCAAGCGCGAAACCGATCGTCAAACGCTGGAGGCGATTGCCCGCCATTTCTCCCAACCTTCGCTGAAAGGAATTCTGGATAGTCTGGAGGCGGCCGCTCCGACCGATACATTCGCCGCCAACGCGCTGGCCACCATCCGCACCCGTTCGCCGATCAGCATCAGTGTCGCATTTCGGGAGATTGTCGCAGGATCGACGCTTTCGATGGACGAATGCATGCGCATGGAGTTTCGCATCCTCAACCGCATGCTGCATGGCCATGATTTTTACGAAGGTATCCGCGCTGCCATCATCGACAAGGGTTCGAAACCGCATTGGCGTCCAGCCTCGCTCGATGCCGTTGATCCGGAGAAGGTCGAGGAGTACTTCGCGCCGCTGCCGGACGGAGACCTCGAACTGTGAGTGATCGAATGGCGAGATCGACCGCCGTCGGCCTTTCGGCGGCGGAGGTCACCTTCATCTGGTTTTTGCGCATTATCTCCGCATACTGCCTCTTTTTCGGCATCCTCTACTGGATCCGGTTGATCGGCTTCTACGACGCGCCGCTTTGGCGCTTCGACAGAATGCCGGTCTATTGGCAGGTCGCATCGGTCATGCTCGCCGTCTTCTATCCGTTTGCGGCGATCGGCCTGTGGATGCTTGCGTCCTGGGGGCCGGTCATATGGTTCATTTGCGCGACGGCGGAAATCATCATGTATGCGGGCTTTCCCGAACTCTTCGGATACCGCTTCACCATCGTTGTCGCCCATGCCTGCGTGGCGCTGCTCTACGTGGCCTTCAGGCTGGTCATATTCCTGCAGAAACGGCAGGCGGAGCGTCAGGGTTAACAAACGACCCCCGGCCTGCGTTTTATTAACCCTCTTCCAAAGCCTGCCTCAAGTAAGGCGTTGTTAAGCTTGGCGTTTAAGTCGAATTTTATGTGTATTCGATAGTGTCGCGATCAAGGTGAGAAAAACAAAACATCACCCGGCGACAAACGAGAGGCAAAGACAATGATCAATTCCCGTCCGGCGGCGAAGACCGCAAACGTATCCGACGACCGTCGTGAAGCAATTCGTTCGCTTTACATGGAATCACTGCAGCTTGTCGAAAGACTGCACCGCCGTCTGCTTGACGTTATAAAGGACGAGTTCGATCGCAACAGCCGCAGCGATATCAATGCCATTCAGGCGCTGCTGCTGTTCAACATCGGCAATTCCGAGCTGACCGCCGGTGAACTGCGCTCGCGCGGCTATTATCTCGGCTCCAATGTTTCGTACAATCTCAAGAAGCTGGTCGAGCTCGGTTTCATCAACCACCAGCGCTCGCGCATCGACCGCCGTTCGGTCCGCATCAGCCTGACAGAGAAGGGTTCGGAAGTGGCCGAAGTGGTGGCAGGTCTTTACGAACGTCACATCGGCTCGATCGAGCAGGTCGGCGGCATCAACGCCGAGGAGTTCAAGCAGATGAATCGCGCACTGCAGCGCCTCGACCGGTTCTGGAACGACACTATCGCCTATCGCATGTGACCCTACGGCCACACGCGACCACTTATCTTAGCTTCAAGGCCGGCGTCCGACAGGCGCCGGCCTGAACGTATGCGCTTGCGCCGATTGCGGCCACGCAAACGCCATATTCGAATGAAATCCGAAATGCTGAAATACTCCATCAGGCCGCGCGTTTGTGCTTCGGAGGCCGGGTATCGTCGGCGACAGTTCTTTGACATGTCGACGACTTTCGGCGGCATGGTTGGCTAATTGTTAACGCGGCAGCGCTAGGATTTGCGAAAGCTGTTCCGAGCGCTGCATGCAGAATAGATGTCTGGGATGTCCATGAACACAACTCGCCGTTCCTTTCTCACCACAGCGGGAGCATTCGCCGCCAGTGCACTTGCCGGCCCGGCGCTCGCGCAGGACGTGATCAATGATATCCTGGGTTCATCGCGACGCGGCAACTGGAACGACACGTTCGATGCGCGCGCCAGCGAAGGCGGGAAGGTGGCTTCGACCCTGCCAATCTTTTCACCGCAGACGGTTTCCTATCTGGAGACTGCGATCGGCCAGTATCAGAATATCGTAGCCCAAGGCGGTTGGCCGGTGGTGCCGGCGACCAAGAAATTGCAGCTCGGTGTCGAGGATGCGGATGTCCAATCCCTGCGCCAGCGCCTGATGATTTCCGGCGATCTTTCGCAGCAGGCTGGAATTTCGCCAGCCTTCGACACCTATGTGGATGCGGCGGTCAAGCGCTTCCAGGCCCGCCACGGGCTGCCTTCTGATGGCGTACTCGGTAAATATTCCTATGCGGCGATGAATGTTTCGGCGCCGGTGCGGCTTGGCCAGCTCGAAACCAATCTTGTGCGTCTTCGCACCATGTCGGGCGACCTTGGCAACCGCTACGTGATGGTCAACATCCCGGCCGCGCAGATTGAAGCGGTGGAGAACGGTCGCGTCGTCCTGCGTCACACAGCCATTGTCGGCAAGATCGACCGCCAGACGCCAATCCTCAATTCGAAGATCAACGAAGTCATCATCAATCCTTACTGGAATGCGCCGGAATCGATCGTCAAGAAGGACATCATTCCGTTGATGCGCAAGAATCCCCAGTATCTGACAGAAAACAACATCCGACTGCTTGCACCGGATGGTTCCGAGGTGGATCCCGCGACGATCGACTGGTCAACCGAGGACGCGATGAAGTATCGCTTCCGTCAGGATCCGGGCAAGATCAATGCCATGGCTTCGGTGAAGATCAACTTCCCGAACCCGCACGCCGTCTATATGCACGACACGCCGCAGCAGAGCCTCTTCTCCAAGCTGATGCGTTTCGATTCATCCGGCTGTGTGCGCGTTCAGAACGTGCGCGATCTGGTGACCTGGCTCCTGAAGAATACCGATGGCTGGAACCGCCAGCGTTTCGAGCAGACGATCAAGACCGGCGAGAGCACGCCCGTGCAGCTTGCCGACCCGGTGCCGGTCTATTTCACTTACATCTCGGCATGGTCGACCGGCGATGGCGTGGTGCACTTCCGCGATGACGTTTACGCCCGTGACGGTGTGGACGAGCTGAAGATTTCTTCAGCGCTTTGACGTCTGTTGCCGTGAAACAAAATGGCCGTCCTTCTGGGGCGGCCTTTTTGTTTATTGCGTCAATCTGCCCTAAAGCGCAATGGCATATCGCGGTCCGATACATGGCGACATCGCCGCAACTATGCTAAGGGCGCGCCGAACTGGCATGGTCCCGCAGAGCGCGCAGAGGCCCATGGCCGAACGGGCCGTTAACAATACCACAGCAAGGATTGATCCCACATGGCAGCCGACTCCCACCGCGAATCCTTCTTCGGCACTCCGCTTTCCGAATCCGATCCCGAGATCTTCGGCGCAATCCGCAATGAACTTGGCCGTCAGCGGCATGAAATCGAGCTTATCGCATCCGAAAACATCGTTTCCCGGGCGGTACTCGAGGCTCAAGGCTCGATTCTGACCAATAAATATGCCGAAGGCTATCCGGGCAAGCGCTACTATGGCGGCTGCCAGTTCGTCGACGTCGCCGAGGAACTGGCGATCGAACGGGCCAAGAAGCTGTTTGACTGCAATTTCGCCAATGTCCAGCCCAATTCCGGCAGCCAGATGAACCAGGCGGTCTTCCTGGCGCTGTTGCAGCCCGGTGATACTTTCATGGGCCTCGATCTCAATTCGGGCGGCCATCTGACCCACGGCTCGCCGGTCAACATGTCGGGCAAGTGGTTCAAGGTCGTCTCCTATGGCGTGCGCAAGGACGACCATCTGCTCGACATGGACGAAGTGGCGCGGCTCGCCCGTGAGACCAAGCCGAAGCTGATCCTGGCGGGCGGCACGGCCTATTCGCGCATCTGGGACTGGAAGCGCTTCCGTGAGATCGCCGACGAGATCGGCGCGTACCTGATGGTTGATATGGCCCATATCGCCGGGCTCGTGGCCGGCGGTCAGCATCCTTCGCCGCTGCCGCATGCCCATGTGGTCACGACGACCACGCACAAGTCGCTCCGCGGACCGCGCGGCGGCATGATCCTTACCAATGACGAAGAGATCGCCAAGAAGATCAATTCCGCGGTGTTCCCTGGTTTGCAGGGTGGCCCACTGATGCACGTCATTGCCGCCAAGGCAGTGGCGTTCGGCGAGGCGCTGAAGCCGGAATTCAAGACCTATGCCGCGAATGTGGTGGCAAATGCCAAGGCACTTGCCGAAAGCCTGAAGGCGACCGGCCTGGATATCGTTTCGGGCGGTACCGACAACCACCTCATGCTGGTCGATCTTCGACCCAAGAACGCCACCGGCAAACGCGCCGAAGCGGCGCTTGGCCGCGCCAACATCACCTGCAACAAGAACGGCATCCCCTTCGATCCCGAAAAGCCCTTCATCACCTCCGGCGTGCGCCTGGGAACGCCGGCAGGCACCGCTCGCGGCTTTGGCCAGGCCGAGTTCCGCGAGATCGGCAACCTCATTGCCGAAGTGCTGGACGGGCTGAAGGCTGCGAATTCCGATGAGGGTAACGCGGCCGTCGAGGCAGCGGTCAAGACGAAGGTCATGGCACTGACCGACCGTTTCCCGCTTTATCCTTATCTGGGATAAGCGTTCTCGCCGTAATGGACCATCGGGCGGACTCGCCCGATGGCTGTTCTTCGCCCAACCGGCACCGGCGCCGGCGAAATCCGGTTTCCACTTTCGCGCGTCATGGTCTAAGCCTTACGCGAACAGGATTCGCGGAAAGTCGAAGGCAAGCAATGCGTTGTCCCTACTGCCAGTCGGTAGACACCCAGGTGAAGGATTCCCGTCCCGCTGAAGATGGGGCGGCGATCCGCAGGCGTCGCGTCTGTCCGGATTGCGGCGGCCGCTTCACCACCTTCGAGCGAGTGCAGTTGCGCGATCTCGTCGTGGTCAAGAAGTCCGGCCGCAAGGTTCCGTTCAGCCGCGACAAGCTGCTGCGATCAATGGAAATCGCCGTTCGCAAGCGCAATGTCGACCCCGAACGCATCGACCGCGCGGTTACGGGCATCGTGCGCCAGCTCGAAAGCTCCGGTGAAGTGGAAGTTACGACCGGTGAAATCGGCCGATTGGTCATGGAAGCGCTGAAATCGCTCGACGATGTCGCCTATGTGCGCTTCGCATCGGTCTACAGGAACTTCCGTGAAGCCAAGGATTTCCATGAAGTCCTGGGCGAACTCAAGGGCGACGAAGAGGACGCCGGCTGAGCCATGGTGCACGCGGCGACAACGGCCGACGAGACAGACCGCCGTTTCATGGCGGCCGCACTGCGACTTTCTCGAAAACACGCCGGGCTGACAGCAACCAATCCGGCGGTCGGCACGCTCATCGTGCGCGACGACGGCAATGGTCCCGTAATTGTCGGACGCGGCGTCACGGCTGTCGGCGGCAGGCCACATGCCGAAGCCGAAGCATTGGCGGAGGCGGGCGAACTGGCGCGCGGCGCCACCGCCTACGTCACGCTTGAACCCTGTGCGCACCATGGCCGCACGCCGCCTTGCGCCAACGCACTGGTGACGGCCGGCATCGCGCGGGTCGTCGGTGCCGCAAGCGATCCCGATCCGCGCGTTTCGGGAAAGGGCTACGCAATCTTGAGGAGGGCGGGCGTCGCGGTGACCGAGCGCGTTCTGGCAGAGGAAGCCGCCGATCAGCTCGCGGGCTACCTGATACGATCTATCAAGAAGCGACCACAAGTCACGCTGAAGCTTGCACTTTCCTTGGATGGAATGATCGGACGGCCGGGTGAGGGGCAAATCGCCATCACCGGCGCGATATCGCGTCGACAGGTTCATTTGATGCGCTCGCAAGCCGATGCAATCGTAGTGGGGATTCGCACGGCCCTTGCCGACGACCCGGAACTGACCGTTCGCCTGGCCGGGCTTGAAGGCCGCTCGCCGACGCGCCTGGTGCTGGATCGCAGCGCACGGCTTGATCCGGCTTCGAAACTGGCGCGCACCGCCGAGGCCGTGCCGGTGTTGCTTGCCATAGACGGTGAAGCCGATGCCGGACGAAGAGCGGAACTTGAGGCGCAGGGTGTGAAATTTCTGGCGACGGACACCTATGAAGGTCGCATCGCGCTGCCGGAAATGCTGGAGGATCTGGCCGCGCAAGGCATGATGAATGTCATGGTCGAAGGTGGCGCGGCGACTGCCCGCGCATTCCTGGAAGATGACATGGTCGACCGGCTGGTGATTTTCCAGGGGCCGGTTCATCTTGGCGCAGACGGTATTGCATCCCCTGTCGACCGAAACCATATGCCGACCGGGTTTCGGCTGGTGCGCGAGGCTCGCTTTGGCGACGACCTCTATGCCGAATGGACAAGGAATTTCTGATGTTTACCGGAATTGTCACCGACGTCGGATCAATTGCCAGCGTATCTCCTCTTCGCGAGGGCGTAAGGCTGCGAATCGACTCGGCGTACGATCCGCAGACCATCGATATTGGTGCGTCGATTGCCTGCGGCGGAGTCTGCCTGACAGTCGTCGCCTTGCCCGAGGATCGCTCGAACCAACGCTGGTTCGAGGTCGAAGCCTGGGAAGAAGCGCTGCGGTTGACGACTGCATCGGCATGGAAAGCCGGTACACGCCTCAATCTCGAACGCGCTCTGAAAATTGGTGATGAACTTGGCGGCCATATCGTGTCGGGCCATGTCGACGGAATGGCCGAGATCGTGTCGCGCACGGAGGAGGGGGATGCCGTGCGCTTTCGCCTGGAAGCGCCGCGGGAACTCGCAAAGTTCATCGCGCCGAAGGGGTCAGTGGCGCTGGATGGCACTTCATTGACCGTGAACAAGGTGGAAGGCACGCAGTTCGATGTGCTTCTGATCCACCATTCGTTGGCCGTGACGACATGGGGTGAGCGGCAGGCCGGCGACCGGGTCAATATCGAGATCGACACGATGGCGCGTTATGCAGCGCGGCTTGCTCAGGCGGAGAAAGAAGGGCTTTAGACACCGACCACAAAAAATTGCATGGCTGTTCTGCGGCTCCAATAAGCTCTCGGACGTTTGCGCGGCTTGCTTACTCCTGCCGTTCGGCCTAGATGACCGGCTCCGCCGGAGACATCAAAATGGTCAATTCGAAAAGCCCCCATCTTCTTATCGTCGAAGCCCGTTTTTACGACGAGCTGGCCGATGCCTTGCTGGAAGGCGCAAAGGCGGCGCTCGAGCAAGCCGGCGCATCCTATGACGTGGTCACCGTGCCCGGTGCACTGGAGGTTCCCGTCGCCATTTCCCTCGCGCTCGATGGAGCGGCCGACGGCGGCAGGCACTATGACGGCTTCGTGGCTCTTGGAACGGTCATTCGCGGCGAGACCTATCATTTCGACATCGTCGCCAATGAATCCTGCCGCGCTCTGATGGATCTGGCCGTGGACGAATCGCTTGCTATCGGCAACGGCATACTGACCGTCGAAAACGATGAGCAGGCCTGGGCGCGCGCAAGGCGCGGGGAGGGCGACAAGGGTGGCTTTGCAGCTCGTGCGGCCCTGACCATGATTGACCTGCGCGAGAAGCTTGGAGCCTGATGCTGGTGAGCGACCCTACCGGAACCGGCCAATCCGGCCCTCGCCAAGCCAACAAGCGCGGTGCTGCGCGTCTTGCCGCCGTGCAGGCGCTTTATCAGATGGATGTCGCTGGCGCCGGCCTGCTTGAGATAACCGCCGAATATGAGGCATTCCGACTTGGCAAGGAGATCGATGGCGCTCTTTACCGCGAAGCCGATGCGCAGTGGTTTCGGGCCATACTTGCCGGCGTTGTCGAGAATCAGAAGACCATCGATCCGGTCATCCGCAAGGCGCTGACCGAGGACTGGCCGCTTTCAAGGCTTGATTCGACGCTGCGAGCGATCCTGCGTGCAGGAGTATACGAACTGATGCAGCGCGGCGATGTACCCGTCGCTGTGATCGTGTCTGAATATGTCGATATCGCCAAGGCGTTCTATGTCGAGGATGAGCCCAAGCTGGTGAACGCCGTCCTCGACCGTGTCGCGCGCCGCGTGCGCGGCGAAGGAAGAGGCAAGGACGCCGCCTCATGACCGATATCGCCGCGCGCGAGGCCCAGCGAACGATCTTCATCCTTGCTGCGGCACAGGCGATCGTCGGCTCAGCGGTTCCCATCTGTTTCGCGCTCGGTGCGCTCGCGGGGCACTACCTGCTCGATGCCGACAAGTCGTTGGCGACCGTCCCGATCACCGGCTTCAGTCTTGGTGTCGCGTTAGGGGCACTGCCGGCCGCCGCCCTCATACGCCTTCTCGGCCAGCGCAGCGGCTTTCAGAGCGGCACGCTCGTGACCGCGCTCGGTGGGTTCGTCTCGACGCTTGGTCTGTTTCGCAGCGATTTCTGGCTGTTCACGGCCGGCATGACGATCGTCGGCCTCGGCGCGGCATTCGTCCAGCAGTTTCGTTTCGCCGCAGCCGACAATGCCCCGCCCCAGCTCAAGGCGCGCGCCATTTCGCTGGTGCTTGCCGGCGGAGTGGTCAACGCCGTATTGGGGCCGCAGATCGTCATTTTCACGCGCGAACTGTTTGCGCCGATCATGTTCGCGGGTTCCTTCGCCGCGATCATCGCTCTGGCGGCGGCGGGGGCGGTCATCCTATCCTTTCTGCGAACAAATCCCGGCTCAGCGCAACATGCCGTAGCCGATGGCCAGGGCCGCTCCACGCTGCAGGTCATCTCGCAGCCGCGTTACATGGCCGCGCTGCTTTGCGCGGTCGGTTCCTACTCGCTTATGAGCTTTGTCATGACGGGCGCACCGCTTGCGATGGTCGGCTGCGGGTTCTCGGCCGACGAGGCGACGCTCGGCATCTCCTGGCATGTGATGGCGATGTTTGCGCCTAGCTTTTTCACCGGCCGACTCATTCAGCGTTTCGGCGCGCACAGGATTGTCGTTGCCGGTTTCGCACTGCTGATAGGTTGTGCGCTGGTGGCATTGTCGGGCATCCAGCTCTGGCAGTTCTGGGTGGCGCTTATCCTCCTCGGTCTCGGGTGGAATTTCGGCTTCATCGGTGCGACCGCGCTCGTTGCCGAAACCTATCTCCCTTCCGAAAAGGGTCGCGCCCAAGGTTTTCACGATTTCGTTCTGTTCGGCAGCGTCGCTTTCGCATCGCTGATGTCCGGCAGGGTCTACAATGCCTATGGCTGGGAAATGCTCAATTGGGTGGTGTTTCCTGTCACGGCCATCTGCCTGGCGGCGCTTGTGGCGCTCTCCTTCTCCAGCAAGGTCCAGCGCCAGAGTCGTTAACTCGTCGCCACGCCTGGAACCCGGCGCCGAATAGACGGCGGGGCACAAGCTTGATCCTTTAGATATTAGTATGCGTCTACTTGTCCAAACCTGCATTTCGGCTGAAAGCAGAGCAAAATCCAAACAACATCTTGACCTTCCTTGACCCGTTTCGCACAAAGGGCTGTAGCCGGTGCGGCATATCGCCACCGGTTTTCATCGCGCGGCCCGGGGAGGGGTTCTGCCGGGCCCATAATCAGGGAAGATCGGCATATGACCATGCTTTACGTCGTCATTGCCTGCGGCCTGCTTTCTGTCCTTTACGCCATCTGGGCGACACAGTCGGTTCTTGCTTCCGACCAGGGCAACGCACGCATGCAGGAAATCTCAGCCGCCATCCGTGAGGGTGCCCAGGCTTATCTTGCGCGTCAGTACACCACCATCGCCATTGTCGGCGTCGTGGTGCTTCTTCTTGCATGGTGGCTGTTGTCCATAACAGCCGCGATCGGCTTCCTGATTGGTGCAGTGCTTTCCGGCGCGGCCGGGTTCATCGGCATGCATGTCTCGGTGCGTGCCAACGTTCGAACTGCCCAAGCGGCCTCCAACAGCCTTGCTGCCGGCCTCGACATTGCCTTCAAGTCTGGGGCGATCACCGGCATGCTGGTTGCCGGCCTGGCGCTGCTTGGCGTCTCCGTCTATTACTGGGTCCTCATCGGCCCAATGGGGCTCGCTCCCGATGACCGCACGGTCATCGACTCGCTGGTTTCACTCGGCTTTGGCGCCTCGCTGATCTCGATTTTCGCCCGTCTCGGCGGCGGCATCTTCACCAAGGGTGCGGATGTCGGCGGCGACCTTGTCGGCAAGGTCGAGGCCGGCATTCCGGAGGACGATCCGCGCAACCCGGCAACCATTGCGGACAATGTCGGCGACAATGTCGGCGATTGCGCCGGTATGGCCGCCGACCTGTTCGAGACCTATGCGGTGACGGTCGTTGCCACTATGGTGCTTGCCGCCATCTTCTTCGGCGGCACTGCCATGCTCGGCACCGTCATGCTCTATCCGCTCGCCGTTTGCGGCGCCTGCATCATCACCTCGATCATCGGCACATTCTTCGTCAAGCTCGGTTCGAACGGCTCCATCATGGGCGCGCTCTACAAGGGTCTGATCGTCACCGGCATTCTGTCCGTGATCGGATTGGGCGCGGCGACCTCGCTGACCGTCGGCTGGGGCGAGATCGGCACCGGCGGTGGCATTGCCATCAGCGGCCAGAACCTGTTCATCTGCGGCCTGATCGGTCTTCTGGTCACCGGACTGATCGTCGTCATCACCGAATACTACACCGGCACCAACAAGCGCCCGGTCAACTCGATTGCACAGGCTTCCGTGACCGGTCACGGCACAAACGTCATCCAGGGTCTGGCGGTTTCGCTGGAATCGACGGCTCTTCCGGCGATCGTAATCGTCGGCGGCATCATCGCGACCTACCAGCTCGGCGGGCTGTTTGGCACGGCGATCGCAGTGACCACGATGCTCGGGCTTGCCGGTATGATCGTGGCGCTCGACGCCTTCGGCCCGGTGACGGACAACGCCGGCGGCATCGCCGAAATGGCTGGCTTGCCGAAGGAAGTGCGCCAGTCCACCGACGCACTGGACGCGGTCGGCAACACGACGAAAGCCGTCACCAAAGGCTATGCGATCGGCTCGGCGGGCCTCGGCGCGCTGGTGCTGTTCGCAGCCTATTCCAATGACCTGCAATTCTTCGCCGCCAACGGCGACAGATATCCCTACTTTCAGGATATGGGCACCGTCTCCTTCGACCTGTCCAACCCCTACGTGGTTGCAGGGCTGATCTTCGGCGGCCTCATTCCTTACCTGTTCGGCGGCATTGCGATGACGGCGGTCGGACGTGCCGCAGGCTCGATCGTCGAGGAGGTGCGTCGGCAGTTCCGCGAAAAGCCCGGCATCATGAAGGGTACGGAAAAGCCGAACTACGCTCGCGCGGTCGATCTCCTAACCAAGGCGGCGATCAAGGAAATGATTGTGCCTTCGCTGTTGCCGGTGCTGGCGCCGCTTGTCGTCTATTTCGGCGTGCTCTTGATCTCCGGCTCCAAGGCGTCGGCCTTTGCAGCGCTTGGCGCTTCGCTGCTTGGCGTCATCGTCAACGGCTTGTTCGTCGCGATTTCGATGACCTCGGGCGGCGGTGCGTGGGACAACGCCAAGAAGTCGTTTGAGGACGGGTTCTGCGACAAGGATGGCGTCAAGCACCTCAAGGGTTCAGAAGCACACAAGGCTTCCGTCACGGGCGATACGGTCGGCGATCCCTACAAGGATACGGCCGGCCCCGCTGTCAATCCGGCGATCAAGATCACCAATATCGTCGCCCTGCTGCTTCTGGCCATACTCGCGCACTAAGCCTTGAGTATCGTCTCCGAGCCAAGAAACCCGCGGATCGCTCCGCGGGTTTCTGTTCGATTGGGCGAGGGCACCTCCCGGATGTTCAGCGTCGGTTCCTGAGTCTGAGCGATTTCTTGCCGAGTTCGGTCAGTTCGGCGGTTTTGACGTGCGTCTTTCCTCGCTGCTGTCTGGCCGGTCGCGCATATTGCAGCTCGCGCAACAACTTCCTGAGCGCTCGTTGACAGCGATCAGGCTCAGGATGCTGACCGATCGATGCGCAACATCCGACCCATTGCAACAGCGACAATGACTCCGAGCATTGCGCCAGTAATCTTTACGAGCAGATCGGATACATGCCCGTGGCGGCCCGGTACGACGAGTTGCAAAATTTCCAGTCCCAACGCGGACGCCAGCAAGATCAGCAACGCCAGCATAAATCGCTTCCGGTAGGCGAACGAAAACAGGAAGCCAACCAGTGCGAAAGCGGCGAACCGCTCCCAATCTGGGGCTGCTCCGCTTTCCGGCCGCATGGTTATTGGTCCGATGGTGGCAATCGCTATGGCCGTGAGGCTCAGCCACGCGAGAATTTTCGAGATGATGTTCGCCATGATCTCCAAGCGCCAGCAGTAGCGGTACAATCCAACACGGACGATCCGGATCACAACTGGCCAGTAGGGGATGCTCGATCAGCCATAAGGAGAAGCCGGATGCATTTCGACTCGTAAGCCTGCATGCATGCCCGACAGTATATCGCAGACTTAGCGGCCCGGAGAGACTCATAACTTCAGCCGAATTTCGGCCCATAAGTCTGCAAATGAGGAAATTGGAGGCATCAGTCGGACAGCCGCGCTATCGCAATGGCGGGATGTGGCCGAAGCGCCGAGACACGACTGGCGCACGTCGCCTTCCTGGCGAAGGACACGGCGCTTCTGTCCTCGCAGTCCCCCGCCTTTCCGGGATACGTCAAGAGTTCCTCCTTGCCGAACAGATCGAGGTCGCTCATCGGCTCGACCGACTGGTTGACGTCAAGATTGACCTCGGAAATCCGCTGGCGGAACGTCTCCGACAGAGGCGCCGGGGAGGCATCCAGGATGCGGATGGAGCGGCTGGCGGCCGAGGCGCATGTGGCGGTCCGCCTAGCAAATCTGGAGGAGGTGGATATCCTCAGACGAACCATGAAGGAGCGTCTTCGAGAGTCCTTCGGCATCGATCATACAGAGCTGGAATTCGAATCCGCCGCGACCAGCAGCCACAGCCGCGAGACCATCCGGCAGGAGTGACCCAGCCGGGACAATCGTGTCGCGGCAGGGTCAAACTTTGACGAGCATCGCGGTCAAATACATGAACGAAACCCCTGCAGCCAATCCTGCCATCGTGGCCGGCGCAGTCAGTGCCGCCGCGGGGCCCCTCCCGTCCGACCTCATCAGGTACGCCATGACCTCGACGACGACCTGCAGGATGGCTCCGGCACCGATCGCTAGAGCCAGCGCCGACCACTGCGGCGCATAGGCGACGCTGCCGATCCAGAGGCCGATGACGGCGGGTCCACCCGCCAGCAGAGCCAGGCCGACGAAGCTCCACAAAGGCGGGCGCTTCTTCAGCATCGGCGCGGAAATGCCGATGCCTTCGGTGATGTTGTGCAGCATGAATCCCAACACCAGGAACGTGCCCAGTCCGGCCGCGCCCGCCGCGAAGGCTGCGCCGATGGCCAGTCCCTCGCCAAGGTTGTGCAGGCCGATGCCGAGCGCGATGAAGGTGGCGAGCGCAAGCCCTGTCGGCACTCCGTCCCGGCGGCCAGCCGCCATCAGCAGGAGGAAGCTCGCCGCGGCTGCGAGCACGACCATGGCCTGTCCCTGGAACAGGGCGGCCGACTCGGCCGCCAGTTCGAAAGCTTCCGCCGTTGTGTCGACGAGCAGGAATGCCAGCAGGCCGACTGTCAGGGCGAGCAGGAAATTCATGCCGTTGCGGCCGACACCGCGCAGCGCTGGATAAAACATCATCCCGATGGCCACCGGAACGAGGCCGACAAGGACGCCGAGGAGCGCCTGGGACGCGAGGCTCCTTGCATCCCGCGTCGGGGTAGGCACCGCGACCGCGATCTCGTGCTCGAACGTCGCCCCGGTGTTGGTGACGATGTTGATGGCATGTGCCTCCCCCAGCACCCACGGGAAGGGAAGATGCAGCCATGCCGTAGAACCGCGGGCGAGCGGCCCTTCGGGTTCCTGCGTGAACTGCCAGTATGCGTCGTCGACCTGGACCTGGGCGATCGTCATCGGCTCGGAGCCCCCGGCGCGGATCAGGACGCGGATGCCGTCGGACGAAAGGATCGTCCTCTCGAAGGTCAGGTTTTCGACCGGCGGAGCGCCGTTGCCGAAGTTTCTGAGCGGGTCCGCGATCAGCAGCCAGGCGATCGCCAGAGCAAGCGCCGCGATGGGCAGAACCAACCACAACAGGGCGGCGCGGGATTTTCTTGCCACGACAGGCGTCGCGTCGGCGGCTGTGATCGGCGAGGCGTCGTTCATGCGACCGCCTCCACCACGTCGAACATACCCGTCCAGCCGAGTTCGGTGAACTCAGACTGGTGCGGGTGGAACATATAGAGCCCGGTTTCGTGATCCTTGTAGGTAAACTCGAGAATGCCGCGCTGCGCCTGCACCTGCGTGATCAGGTCGACCGTCCGCAAAGTCGGCGTGAGCGTCGTTCCCTGCTCGAAATAGTCGAAGAAGTTGGCGTGCAGGTGGAACGAGTTGATGGGGTCGAATTCGACGACGTTGGCAAGATATATGCGGACAGGGCGGTCGCGGACAATCCTGATCGGCCGCTTCATGTAGGCGTGCGCGACGGTGTTCACCGCATACACTTCGTTCTCGTTGTCGAAGTTGGTGTCGAAGCCGTTCATCACCATGGCGAATTCCTGCCATTCGGCGTTTTCGGGCGTGCCCAGCAGGCGGGAACGGGCGACCTCGGCAAGCTCCGGATGGCGGACCGGATCCGGATCGATCACGAACAGCCCGTACATGCCCTTGTGGATGTGCCGCTTCAGGGGCAGCGCATGGCAGTGATAGAGATGGCATCCAAACGGACGAGCATCGAACTCGTAGACGAATTCGTCGCCCGGATTGATCAAGCCCGCTCCCGGAACGCCGTCCATCCTTGCGGCGTGAATGCCGTGGAAGTGCATCGAGTGCGGGTGCGAGCCTAAATTGCGGAAAACGATCCGCAGGCGCTCGCCTTCGGTGGCCCTCAGCGCTGGCCCTGGAACCCGTCCGTTATATGTCCAAGCCGGGAACATGATCCCGGGCGCGATTTCGATTTCCCTGTCGACCGCCTCTATCTCGAAGGTCCGAAGGATTCGTCCGTCGGCAAGTGTCGAGACCGAACCCTTTTCCCAGTCCGTCACCATCTTGGAAGGATCGAAGCCGTTCCGCTCGGCGTCGACATCTCCGACGGTAATCATCGAGCCGTGTGTGGTCAGGTGCGCCGGAGGCGCCTCAGCGTTCCCGGAGTACACGGCCCCATGGCCGGAATGACCTGACTGGCCACTCGCCGTCCCCGCTATCGCCGATCCTCCGGCCGCCGCCAAGCCGCCCCACAGCAGACCGCGCCTGCTGATCTTTTCGCGGAACCAGACTCGCACTTCGGGCATAGCCAAATCCTGCAAATGAGAACTATTTGCATTACCATTAATCAGATTGTTTCGCAATCGGGGCGAAGCCTAACGGGGACCGCAGCCGGAAAAAAAGGATTGTGTTGATCTCGTCGTCGGCGCGAAGACCCTGAAGAAGAAGGCCGAGACGTTGAGGCAGTAGTCCTCGACCAAGTCAATTGGTCACGGCTGTTTCATGTTGTTCGTCAGACCGTTGACATACATGACCAGGTTCAGCGGATCGAACCGGAGGCCATGGAACTTGGCCGCGAAACGCCCGCCGCGGTCAATCACGTGGGTAACCACGCCGTGCATCTGCTGGCCGCCCCCAAGCGGATCGAAACGGACGTTGTACTCCTCGGACAGCTTGCGCGTTGCGTCCTCCGCCTGTCCCTCGCGGGTGGTCAGGAAGGCCCAGTTGCTCGGGTCCAGCCCGTGCGCCTCGCCGTATGCCTTCATCACCTTGGGCGTGTCCGCCGCCGGATCAGTCGTCACCGTCAGAAACTGCACCATGTCCTTCATCGGCGTCTCGTTGACCATGGCCTGGACGCGGGCGATCAGGTCGGAGTGCAGCGGGCAGACGTCCGTGCAGCTCGCGAAGACGAAGTTGAGCACGACCACCTTGTCCGAGAAGTCCGAGAGCCGAGCCGGGTTGCCTTCGGCATCCGCCAGTTCGAAGCCGGGCGCTGCCGGAGCGTCGATCGCCTGAAAGTACTTCTCCTCGCTGCCCATCAGCCTGTCGAGATCAGCGCCTGGATGGTGGGCATGCGCGGGCAATGCGGCAGCCGCGACTGCGGCCATCGCGGTGAGAAGCACTCTTCTGTTCATCTCCGTTCTCCAGTTTGGTCGTCGAGTTCCCGTTCTATGACCCCTTCGAGGAAGGCGACCATCTCAGGGGTGTCCCATTCGGCGGGTCCGGCGAGCCGCGCGAGCTCGTTTCCATCCGGGCCGATGAGCAGCGTGACTGGCAGGCCGAACAGTCCCAGCGAACGAATAGCGGCCCCGTCCCGGTCGATGAAGATTGGGAGCTTGACCCCGATCTCGTCAAAGAACTGCCTGGCCGCGCTGGCCCCGGCCCGGTCCACCGAAAGGGCGACAACCTCGAACCCTTCGCCGCCGAGCCGCTCCCGCAGGCGGTCGAGCGTGGACATCTCGGCCCGGCAGGGCGCGCACCACGTCGCCCATACGTTGAGCAGCACCACCTTGGCGCGCCAGTCCTCAAGGGATCGCGGCTCTCCCGACTCGTCGGCAAAGACGAGTTCGGGCAAGGGCTGCGGCTCCTCGTGCAGCGGCATCACTGTCCGTTCCTGCGCGTGCGCGCCGCTCGCGGCCGCGAGAGCAATTACAAGCGCCGTCAGGATCGCTCTCACTGCGCCTTCTCCTTTTCCTGGCGGCTCATCTGCGCCTGGTAGGCTCGCTCCTGTTCCGGCCATGTGCTCCTGATGAAGGCCAGTACGGAGCGGATTTCGTTGTCGCTCAGCACATCCCGGAATCCGGGCATGTCGCTCTCGTAGCCGCCGCGCGCGACAACGGCGGGTCCTTCCTTGGTGATCCGGAACAGCCAGATCAGGGCGGGGGCCGCAGCACCCGAGAGCGCTCCCATGATGCCGAGGGCAACGACCTTCCTGCTCATTTGGGGCTGCTGAAGAACAGGTACTTCACCAAGGCCGCGGCCGCGAGGACAAGCACGATCACGACGATCAGCCAGACCAGACCCATGCCCCACATCATCCCGCCCATCGTTCCACCGTCCATCATCGCCGGCTCCTTCCAGGTTTGGGCTCAGGCGGCACTATTCCCGCGCGTAGACCCCGCCCACAGTCCCCGACTTGGTGATCTCGAGGACTTCGAGCGGACCCTCCTTGGGTCCGGGCATGCCGGGCGAGCCCGTCGGCATTCCGGGCAGAGTCACGCCCTTGATGTCGGGCCGCTCGGTCAGGAGCTTGCGGACGGTCGAGGCGGGAACGTGGCCGCTGACGACATAGCCGTCGACGAAGGCCAGGTGGCAGCCCTGGAACTCCTCGGGAATGCCCGCCTCGCTGCTCATCTGCGCAAGGTTGTGCGTGGCCTGCTCGGTGACCTTGAAGCCGTTCTGCCGCAGGTGCTCGGCGTGCCCTTCGCAGCAGCCGCATTGCGGGTTCTTGTAGAGCATCACCTCGTTCTCGCCCGCCATGGCCGGAGCCGTCCCCCAGACGAAGGCAGCCAGGCAAAGGGTGTTCAGCAACTTTCGCATTTCGGTTCTCCTTTCGAGGAAACTGGTCAGGCGACGCGGAAGACGCCCATCATCCCGGCGGCCTGGTGTTCGAGGACGTGGCAGTGGAACATCCAGTCGCCGGGGTTGTCGGCGACGAAGGCGATCTCGACACGCTCGCGCGGCGACATGAGTACCGTGTCCTGCCATTCGCGTCGCGGCGTCGGCTTGCCGTTCCGGGAAATCACCCGGAACGAGTGACCGTGCAGGTGCATCGGGTGGTCCCAGGCCGTCGCGTTGGTCATTGCGATCACGTGGCTCTTGCCGCGCGCAAGGGTCAGCATCGGGTCCATGACGTGGCCTTCCGCGGCCACGCCGTTGATGAACCAGATGCCGCCGGAATGCATCATGTTCATCATGTCGCTCATGTTGCCCATCATGCCACCCATCATGCCACCCATCGCGCCGGAGGAATCCCTGCCCATGTCTCCCATGCTGCCGCCCATCTCCCGCATCACCATGGCGCCCATCATGCCGCCGTTGAAGGTGACCTCGTGGCGGGCAGCCGTCGCGAGGTCCGGCTCCGGCAGCGGGTTCGGCGGCAGGACGACGGGCCAGTCGGGGGCTTTGTCCCTCAGCGGCTCGTCTTCATAGGCGAGATCGATCAGGCGGTATTCGAGGCCCTCGTAGAAGCGGTCGATCACCGAAACTTGGCTTCCTGCATCAGCCGTCATGTCGAGCATAATGTCGGCGCGCATGGCGGGTCCGAGCACCACCAGTCCGCCTTCCGGCGCATGCGGCTCGACAGGCTGCCCGTCGAGCGCGATGACGACGGGTTCGTGACTTCCGAAGTCGAGGGCGAAGATGCGGGCGTTGGCGGCGTTGATCAGGCGCAGGCGGATCCGTTCGTCCTTCCTGACCCGGAAGATATCCGGCACGCGGCCGTTGATCGTCACCGTGTTGCCGACCCGGCCGTTGTGCATCATGTCGTGGCGGCTGCCGAAGTCGTTGCGCATCTCGGCGGTCTTGGTCAGCCGCCAGTCCGACAGCACCCAGGTGACGTCGCGGTCGACCCGGACCGGATCGGCTTCCTCCACGATCAGCGGGCCGTAGAGGCCGCGGCCGACCTGCTCGAAGCTGCGCTGGTGCGGATGGTACCAGAAGGTGCCCGCATCGACCGCGTCGAACTCGTAGGTGAAGGTCTCGCTTGGCGCGATCGGCGGCTGGGTGAGGTGCGGCACCCCGTCCATGGCGTTCGGCACGCGCACCCCGTGCCAGTGCACGGTCGTTTCTTCCTCGAGTCCGTTCTCGACCGCGATCCGCAGGCGCTCTCCCTGGCGGACGCGGATTTCCGGGCCGGGCAGCTTGCCGTCGTAGCACCAGACAAGGGTTTCCCCGTACGGCTCGGGCGCTATCTGGGCGCGGCCCGATCCGGCGCGGAGTCGGAACTCCCGAACGCCTGCGGCAAGGGCAATGGATTGCAGCGGGAGCATCGCGTTCGCCGAGAGGGCTGCGGCGGATGCAATGAAGGCTCGACGCGTCAGCGTCGGCGCACGAAAATCGGACATGGATCAACCATCCTGGAATAGCCTCATGTGACGCGCGGACCTAGCCAGGCGCGTCGACGAGTTCGGCCGCGAGCGGAATGCTCCGCGGCCGCTTCAGCTCAGGAGGGTGGTTCGGGGAGGGTAGGGATCAGGCGGACCCGTGCGGCCGTCCGACCGTTCCGCGGGTGGCGAAGAAACGCTGGCTGCGACGTGCGGATGTTCGGTCGCGGCAGGCGGGCAGATCGCGGCCAGCGTGGTCACGCAGAACTGGTCGCATGCTGTCGCCTGCGCGTCATCGCCGGGACAGTCCTGGCAATCGGCCATGCCACCGTCGTCCATGGTCGCCATGGACATCTTCAGGGACATGTTGGTGGCGGCCGCCGCATGCGCTGCCGTGCCCGCGGCGAAGGCCGCGAGGAAGACGACTGCGAGGACGCGGACGAGCCTGTTCATCAAACGGACACTAGTCCTGCCTCCGCACCGTGTCCAGAATCGGAATGGTCGCAGGCTTCCTCAGATGGGGTTTTTTGCGACGCCCGGGCGGCCGCTCACTGCGCTGCGGAGGAACGGCGGGCAAAGGAGGCCGCGGAGAAGGTCGAGCGCGAAGCCGGAGATCGCGAGGCGAGCTTGGCTAAATCCGTGATGGCAGCGATGGGCGCCGCCTCGGAACGGATGTCGTCACCGCAGGATTCGCTCGGCGGCCTCTCGCCGGCGGCGATGGCGCGCAGGTCGCAGTCCTACTGGAAGGCATCCGATGCTCTCGACCGCTGGAGGTCAGCCGTAAGGGAGGAAGGGGACGCCAGGTCCGCCGTGACGAGGCCCTGGCCACGCTGCGAGCCGCCGCCAAGGCCGACTTCAAGCGGGACGACTACGCAAAACTGTGGATGCGCCAGCCGAGATCGTCCTCGATCACGCGTGCCAGCGACTGCGAAAGCGCATCTCAGGAGTATTTTTGAGCCATAAGTCGGCTGGACGAGGCGAAGCCGTCGCAGGCCGCCCTCATCCGTAGCGACGCCAGCGAGGCGGATTCTTCCACGTCGACAAGAACCCCCGACAGGCCGATCCCGTCCCCTGACTTAACCGCGCGCAGCCTGCCCTCGAGCGCCGCCCGGACCAGTCCGGCGACGGGAACGCCAAGCGACCGCGAGACGGCCGGCAGCGGCCGCAGCCCTGCGCCGGAGGAGGGGGCGAAGCCGCACAAGACTCCTGCGTGTTCCAGCGTGAAATATCCGTAAGGGACGTCGCGCGGACCGATCGCGAGCGTGCGGCTTTCGGTCCAGCTGCGGATGCTATGCCGGATGGTCTCCTTCAGCCCGTTCCTGAAATCCCGCACGAGCCAGAACCTGAACTCGTCGGAATGCATGAAATGCGGCGGCGCAAGCATGCCCTCCATCCCGGCGTAGACGCGCTCGAGCGTGGCGGCGACAGCCGCGGGAACGTCGAGGATCGCGTTGAAGCCTGCCGACATCAGACGGCGGCGGTCCTCCTGCCGATACGAGAAGGCGGTCTCGGAAAACGGATCGAGGACGAACCTGCCAACGACCCCGACCGTGTCCATCACCTCGTGCATCTCCATCGCGTCCAGCCAACGGACGGGCTGCGCCCTCTCGCCCGTCATCCGGCCGATCAGGTAGGCGTCGAAGGCCACGTCGCGGGCATCCAGCGGTCGGCCCGTGACGAAGCCAGTTCGCGTCCGCACCGACAGTGGAGGACGCTCGGCGACGAGGCCCAGGTCGGACGCGCTCCGCATCTGCAGGATTCGGAGAGCACGATTTGATGCCGCGGACAGGACGTGACGTAGGCCAGTTCCCACCAGGTCCGGTGTGAACCCGTCTCGAGAAGGCAGTCGGGGCACCAGCGCCTGTACGCCGTCGAGTAATCGCTAGCCCGGAATCTTTCCCCTATGACGGACACCATTATGCCCTCGAAACGGGGTGACGCATGGCGAAGCATCCTCCCGTACACGCCGCAGAAGCGCGCGACGGCGTCAGGCCGCACGTTCGTCACGAGACGGCCAGGCTGGTCGTCCAGGAGCTGTCTGAAGAAGCTTGCCGCTCCCGGCACGTTGAGGTCCGCAGCCTTGGCAATGATGGCATGGGCGGGCTCGTGCGGCTCCTGCCGGGCGAGAGCGGCAGGACCGTGCGCCCGCCGGCATGCTTGTACCGTCTCGTCATGCGGCATCCTCTTTCGCGCGCTTGCGAAGGCCGCTCTTCCGCCGGACGCCTTCAATGAGGAGTTCGAGGTAATCGTGCGGGAACCGAACTGACTTGCAGGAAAACGGATTGCCCTTCGTGCCGCGCGGTTTCAGTTCGTCGAACGCCTTTCCTAGATGAAGGATGTTCAGGTCCCCGGATGCCGCCTTGACGGCGATTTCCGTCGCGCGGATCAGGAACACGAGGAAGCTAAGCTGCCCGTGCCCCCAGCAGCTAAGGGAATATCCGTTCCTGTAGGAATTGCCGGGCCTCACCCAGCGGCCTTCCGGCCTCAGGTGGCAAGGCGCCGGCTCCCTGCCACGGAACGGAACGTTTGCACGGATGACGTCGAACGAGCCACGGCCCGGGTCGGCGATGGCAAGCAATCCATTCGAAAGTCGTTGGCCCTGCGATAGAAGGTTCATCAGGGTTCTCCCGAAATCCGGGCGCAGACGGTCCTCGGCTGCCGAACGGATTCGGCAGACGCACGTGTGTCCCGGATCGCGCTCCTGCGAGCGGCGTTAAGGCTTTCAAGTTGACTCGGTGAATGGCGACCCGACGCGGAACCGCGTTAGGTCAGGCGGATATTCGCCTGTCTATGGATATGACGAGACGCATGACGTCCTCGCTCCACGGATGCGGGAAGGCCCCGCGATTGTCAGTCAGAATGGAACGGAACAGGAACATCAGTTTCCCTCCAGATGCAAGCGATTTCGGGTTGGAAATGCGCGGCTTCACCCGCAATGGGTCGCAAGCGTGCGGTGGCGCCGGTGATTTATTAAGCTTCTCCTTCTATTCCTTGTTTTCGCCCGTCCGTTTTCCTTGCTGGAATTGGTCTTCTTACAATGAGTCCGGACGTGGCCGGGAGGATCGCCTCGTGAGTTCTCCCCCTTCCGCTGCGCCTGTCCGTTATCTGACGTCTGCGACCGCGTCCTGGCTTCGATGCGACGTCGCCTCATTTCCGACATCAGATCAAGTCCCGCCAAGCGCTCAGGAAATTCCGCCAACCGTATGCTTTCGTGAACGATTCGTGTTCGGACGACTGCGTTCTGCCGGGGTCTGGAATCCATGAGACCCGTAGCCTCACAGCCTCACAGCCTCATAGCCGTCGGAGCCCCGACGCCGCATGAAAGCATCTTTCGGATTGGGCGAGGGGCTTCTTCCGAACCCCCGAGCGGGAGCGGCGGCAAGCGGGCTCGCCTCTGCGGCCTGGAATCCTGCGAGAAACCGTTAACCATAATCGAAATCTTTGTCGCGCAGGACATCGCGCCCGGTGCTGCTACGTCAACCGCGCGCTTGTCCGGCTACTCTCTGCGGCGATTTCACGACGTGCGCCGCGTACTTGCAGACGCCAGAATGAATTCCTGGCCACCAGGCACATCAACCGATGTTAGATGGCCCGAAAGGCAGCCTCTACCCGAATAGCACCCACCCCAGCATGCCCGCGGAGAGTATCGCCAAAACCACGTTCAGCTTCGATTTCCAGAGGCAAAGAACGGCAAGCGCCAGCACGAAGACGAGCATGCCCGACGGCAGCGACGGCAACCGCCGGACGAGCGTGACTGCCAGTTCCAGCGCCGTCGTGGCGATCAGGCCGACCACCCCGGCGGCTACGCCTTCGAGGAAGCCGTGCAGGGTCCTGTTCTCGACGACCTGCTCAAGGCGCTCGTGGAACAGCAGCGAGAAACCGAAGGCGGGCAGGAAAATGCCGACTGTCATCGCGACCGCGCCAAGCGGACCGCCGCCGAAGTAACCGACGAATGTCGAGAAGATTATGAGCGGGGCCGGAAGGATTCCCGAGAGCGCGAGCCCGTCGAGGAACTGGGCTTCGGTCATCCACCCGTTGCCCACCGCGTCGTCGCGCAGGAACGGGATGACCGTGTAAGCGCCTCCGAAGGTCAGCAGGCCCGCCTTGAGGCCTGAGAGGAAGAGCCCGAACAATGAGGGCTGGCCTGCCATCCCGTCCGCCGATGACGCGAGGCCAGGCGAGAGGGGCTGCATGATCCCCTCGGGGCCGACGGCATAGGCAAGGATGGCCGCTACGATCAGCGCCGCAGCCGCCATCGCGCGTTGTCCCCGCCTCGCCAGCACATAGCAGAGGCCAGCCGCCGGAAGCGTGATCCAGAAGCTCGTGCCCAACAGCGCCGCCAGCCCGCTCGCGACCCGATCCCCCATAGCCATCTGTCGAGCAGGACGTGTTCGCCGATGCGGTGGACCGCGCGCACGATCAGGGCGATGACCGCTACCTGAACGCCGAGGAAGATCGGCCCCAGCGCGGACTGTGTGATGTCGATCGTGAAGTAGAGCCAGGACAGGGCGAACATCAGCACGAAGCCGGGCAGCATGAAGCCGAGGCCGGCGAGAAGGCCTCCGAACCGCTTCCCGGCGAGCATGCCGATATGCACGCAGAGCTCATGCGCCTCCGGCCCGGGAAGAATCTGGTAGACGGCCAGCAGGCGGTTGAAGCGGCCGCTGGACAGCCAGCGCTCCTCGTCGACCAATTCGCGGCGGACCATGGCGATCTGCGCGACGGGACCGCCCCAGGCGAGCAGGCCGAAGCGCAGGAAGCGGACGAATATCTGGCCCGGCGACTGCACGGGCGGGGACAGGTCGGCCGCGCCGAGGGGATCAGTGGAAGCTTGAACGGAAGGGCGCGCGCTCATCTCGTGCCTCCCGCCTTCGCCGAGGGCCAGTTGTGCGTCTCGCCCGTCGCATCGCGCGCCCAGCGATAGAAGGCATCGTAGAGCGTCAGCCCGGCTTCAAGCTGCTCAAGGTCGTCCGAGAACATCCTCGAGAGCCCAAGCGACGCCGCGAGCAGCCCCGCCGCCTCTGGTTCAAGGTCGAGACGCGCGGTGTCGGCGCCCCTGACGATCTTCGTAAGCCGCATCAGCGGCTCGGTGGCGAGGCCGAACTCCTCGACCATCACGTCGAAGGTGCAGAGCTCTCCACGGTGGCTCCAGAACACGTTCTCCACGTCGAAGGGAACGGCGTTGAACCTGTCGGCCACCTCCTCCACCTCCTGCGGCGCGACGAACAGGAAGACCGCCAGCGGATCGACGAAGCGGCGGATGAGCCAGGGGCAGGCGATGCGATCGATCTTGGGGCGCGCCCGTGTCACCCAGACAGAGCGCCCTTGCCCGTCGCGGGCCGGGATACGTTCCTCGGGCACTGTGGGCAGACCCGCGGCGGTCCAGGCATCGAAGCCGCCTTCCAGCGCTTCTGCTGCGATACCCTCATGGCGCAGCCACGCTGCCACGCCCTCGCTGAGCTTCCTGCCTTGCCGGCAGATGACGACCGCCTGACGTGTGGCGAGGTTTACGGCCCACTCTGGAGCCGATGAATGGGACCTTCGGACCGACCCGGGAACGAGCCGCGGGGTGGCGGCGAAGTCTTCGTCCGTCCGCACGTCGACCAGCGTTGCGCAGCCGGGGGTTCCGTATAATCGGGAAAGCTTGTCGACCGATATGGTCGTGGGAGATGGCATGGCGCGTCCTCCGTTGCCGGGTTCATCAGGACGCGATTCTTTGGCCGTAGCCTCATGGGGAGACCGCAATCCCCATGCGAGATTCATCGCGCCGATGCAGGCACGCTGTCAAGCGGTTGCGTTCAAGCAGCCAGCGCGTTGAGGGCGACTGTGGCGAGAACCAGCCCGGCCCCGATCTGTATCGCCCGCGTAACGCGGTCGACGAGCTTCGGCCGGGACGACAGGAGCCGCAGCAACTGCTGTCTGAACAGGATCGCCGCCAGCGCGACCGTGGCTGGCACCAGGCCACACCCGCCATCATGACGGCGGCGAAAGCCACGCCAGCTTCAGGCACGGCCCGCGAGATCGCGAAGGTCATGACGAAAAGGGTGAGCGGACAGGGGATGAGTCCGGCAGCCGTGTGCGTGACCCGCTCCACGGAAACCCTGCCACAGCATCCAGAGACCGATCACGCCGAGCAGTCCGCGGCTGATTTCCTCCAGCAGCGGTGCACGGCCGACGCTGCCCAGCGCGACTGAGACGAGCGGCAGCGACAGCAGCGCGATCAGGACCGACATGCCGACATGGAAGAAAGAGATGATCAGCGAGACCGCCAGCCCGCGCGGAACGCTCGCGGTCGATCCCGTCAGGTAAGTCGCGAGCACCGCCTTGCTGTGGCCGGGCGTAAGGGCGTGTACAGCGCCGAACAGGATGCCCATCGGCAGGTAGGCCACCAGCAGCGACCAGTTCCCCGTCTCCGCGAACTCCCGGATGCGGTCGGCGAAGGCAAGGTAGATTTCGCGCTGGATCGCGACGAGGTCCTGGAACAGCCATATCATGTTGCCAGCCCCGCCGTCGCCGCGGCGAGCACGACGTACCGTCCGGTCTTCGCGATCGCCACGAGCGCAAGGAAGCTCCAGAACGGCTCCCGAAGGACACCTGCCGCGACGGTGAGCGCGTCGCCGCCTAGAGGCGCCCACGACAGCAGCAGGCTCCAGCGGCCCCACTTGCGGTACCAGGCCGATGCCCGATCCAGCGACGCGGGAGAAACAGGGAACCAGCGCCGATCCTTGAAGCGCTCGACGCCGCGTCCGAGAGCCCAGTTGACGACGGCTCCAAGCGTGTTGCCGACGCTGGCTACGACAACGAGCAGGACGACGGGATAGCCCGCCAGTTGGAGGCCAACCATAGCCGCTTCGGACTGCGCCGGGAGAATGGTCGCGGCGACAAAGGCAATGGCGAACAGGCCTGTCAACGCGAGAAGAACATCCACCCCGTGTCAGCCCTTCATCGGCCAGGCGGTGTGGAGATCGTCGATCACGAAGGCATGCGAGTGGCTGCGGTGTCCCGGTCCAGCGAGATGTGGATGGTCCGCAGACAGGTCGTCGTGGCTGTGTTCGACAGCCTCCGGATCTTCCGCAGGCCAGACCGTCAGCGCGATGCCGATTGCGGCAGCCGCCACTGCGGCAAGGACTGCCGCCGTCGCCGGGAGGCCGAGCGTTGCGCCCGCCCATCCCGCGAGCGGGTAGGCGATCAGCCAGCAGGCATGCGACAGGGCGAACTGGGCGGCGAACAGGGCCGGACGATCTTCCGGGTTGGCCGAACGCCGCAGCAGGCGGCCGGACGGGGTCTGGGCCATGGAATAGCCGAGGCCGAGCACGAACCAGAGCGGCAGCAGCCATTGATAGGAGGGCAAGGCGGCTGCGGCCAGTGTCCCGGCGGCCAGCAGCCCAGCGCCTCCGAGCATGGCCGTGCGGTCGGGGACGGTTTCGAGAAGGCGCGGGAGCGCGAGCGCCGCCAGCATGGAGCCGCCGCCGAAGGCCGCGAGAGCGATGGCCATCGCCTGTTGGTCGAGGCCGAAAGCGGACTGCACGTAGACAACGGTGTTGACGATCACGAGTGCGCCCGCCGACGCGACGGCGAGGCTCATGGCGAGCAGGCCTCGCAGGCGAGGCGTGGCGAGATAGATGCGGATGCCGCACGTGGTGCGGTCATAGATGCCGCGCGGCTTCGCGGGCTTCGGGCTGGGGAGCACTATCGAGGCACGGTTTCCCGCCCTCGATCATGGCGACGACGCTGCGCAGGTGTCCCTCGGCACGCTTCAGGCGTTTTATGATGTCGGCATGAGGGGCATGGCGGTGATCGGTCATGGCGCTTCCTATCCTCCCCCATAGGACACGTCAACGAAGATTGGCCGATGCCGTACGATCATCGTCTCGACAACAACGCCCGGCGAGCTTCGGGAGGGCGGGCAGGCTCTTGATCGGTGACCCGCGAAGTCGCTCGCATCCTGTTGACTGCTGTCATGGCAGTGTCATATGTGGCCCGTATATCCATCATATCTGGATTTGCGGATACATGGACAAGAAGATTGCATTGGCCGCGCTGGCGGCGCTCGGACAGGAAACGCGCCTCGACATCTTCCGGCTTCTCTTGAAGGCAGGGACGGAGGGCGTGCCTTCCGGCGAAGTCGCTTCCAGGCTCGGCGCGGTCCAGAACACCACGTCGGCGCACCTGAAAATCCTGCATCACGCGGGCCTTGTCCGTACCGAGCGGGACGGCCGCGTCGTTCGTTATGTCGCCGACATGACCGGGTTCCGCGACCTGCTCGCCTACCTGATGGAAGACTGCTGCAACGGCTCGCCGGAGCTGTGCCGCCCCGTCATCGATGCGGTCACCTGCGAATGTTAGAAGGAACCTGGGAATGAGCGACGATCCATTCAACGTGCTGTTCCTGTGCACGGGCAACTCGGCGCGGTCGATCCTTGCCGAGGCTATCCTGAACCGGGTAGGGCAGGGCCGCTTCAAGGCGTTTTCGGCAGGTTCCCAGCCCAAGGGAGAGGTGCATCCCTTTGCCGGGCAGCGCTCGACGGATTGCTCGCCAGGCTCCAGCCCGTCTCGCTCGTCTCGCTGCTGGCGACGCTGGTCCTGCTGTTCGGCTTCCAGGGCGAGCACATCATAGCCCAGCCTCTCGTGATCGCCCTTCTCGCCGTGCCGATCCTGATCCAGGTCTACTTCAACTCCGGTCTCGCCTACCTGCTCAACCGGATCTCGGGGGAGCGGCATTGCGTGGCGGGCCCGTCGGCGCTGATCGGCGCGTCCAACTTCTTCGAGCTTGCCGTGGCGGCCGCGATCGCCCTGTTCGGCCTGAACTCGGGCGCGGCGCTCGCCACCGTGGTCGGCGTGCTGGTCGAGGTTCCGGTGATGCTGTCGGTCGTCTGGATCGTGAACCGCAGCAAGGACTGGTATGAGGAAGGCTCAGCCGTCGCTCCGACCGTGATCAGGAACCCTGCCGAATGACGATCACCATCTACCACAACCCGGACTGCGGCACGTCCCGCAACACCCTCGCCATGATCCGCCAGTCCGGCGAAGAGCCGGAGGTGATCGAATACCTGAAGACGCCGCCGTCGCGCGAGAAGCTGATCGAGCTGATTGCCGCGATGGGCATCAACCCGCGCGAGCTGCTGCGCGAGAAGGGCACGTCCTACGCGGAACTCGGGCTCGGCGATCCAAAGTGGACGGACGAAGAACTGATCGGCTTCATGACCGCGCATCCGATCCTCATCAACAGGCCGATCGTCGTCACGCCGAAGGGCACGAGGCTGTGCCGTCCTTCGGAGGCGGTCCTGGACATCCTGCCAAATCCAGACATCGGACCGTTCACGAAGGACGACGGCGAGGTCGTGATCGACGCGTCGGGCAGGCGCGTGCGCTGACGCTATTTCGATTTTTCTCGAAGCAGGGTTGACCTGCATGCGATGCCATCTATATTTCCAAGTAAATCGAAATTACGCTCACGTTGCATCGTGCACGAGTGCCTGGAGTTCGCCGATGACTGACGCCGCACGTCCGATGGACACCTTCCCGAACATTGACGAGGACCAGTTCCAGCCTCTCGACCCGGCCGCGCTTTTCGACGCACCGCGCGCCACGCACCCGCCACGCATCCTGATGCTCTACGGGTCCCTACGGGAACGCTCCTATTCCAGATTTACGACGGAAGAAGCGGCGAGAATCCTGCGAAGGCTCGGTGCCGAAGTGCGCATCTTCAATCCTTCCGGACTGCCGCTTCCGGATTCCGCGCCGGCCGATCATCCCAAGGTCAAGGAACTGCGCGAGCTGTCCCTGTGGTCGGAGGGCCAAGTCTGGTGCTCGCCGGAGCGGCACGGTGCCATGACAGGCATCATGAAGGCCCAGATCGACTGGCTGCCGCTGTCGCTCGGCGGCGTTCGCCCGACCCAGGGCCGCACGCTCGCGGTCATGCAGGTCAGCGGCGGTTCCCAGAGTTTCAACGCCGTCAACCAGCTTCGGGTTCTCGGCCGCTGGATGCGGATGTTCACGATCCCCAACCAGAGCTCCGTCGCCAAGGCGTTCAACGAGTTCGACGAGGCGGGACGGATGAAGCCGTCGTCCTATTACAACCGGATCGTGGACGTGATGGAGGAGCTGATGAAGTTCACCCTGCTGTTGCGCGATCGGACTGGCTACCTGACGGACCGCTATTCGGAGCGCGTCGAGACCGCGGAGGAGGTTTCCAGGCGGGTGAACCAGCGGTCGCAGTGACGCTAATTCGAGAGTCCTCGAAATTCCCTTTGACGGCGACATCGCGGATATGTAGGTTAATTCCATGAAACTCGAAAAAGCAGCATTGCAGCTCGAGGCCCTGGGCAATCCGACGCGGCTGCAGCTCTACCGCACGCTGGTGCGGGCTGGCGACGAGGGCCTACCCGTCGGGCGGATTCAAGACAAGCTCGACATCCCGGCCTCCACCCTTTCGCATCACCTTAAGCGGCTCATCGACACGGGCCTCGTCTCGCAGGAGCGGCAGGCGACCACGCTGATCTGCCGTGCCCATTATCCTGCGATGCAGTCCCTGATCGGCTATCTCGCCGACGAATGCTGTGCCGACGGTTCCTGTCCGCCAGTCGCCAGGAAAGCCGAACTCACCTGATCGTTCTGTTTTTTTGCCGATTAATTCGAACATGCCAGAAGATCGAAGCTATCAACATGACGTTTCCTCCCGATCTTCCGGTCGCTGTCATCGGTGCAGGCCCAGTCGGCCTCGCCGCCGCGGCACATCTGGCCAGCCGAGGTCTCCGGCCGCTGGTCCTTGAGAAGGGTGCGAGCGTCGGGGCTGCGCTTCTCGAGTGGGGGCACGTCCGGGTCTTCTCTCCTTGGCGATACAACGTCGACGAGGCGGCGCGCGGCCTCCTCGGACGGACTGGCTGGCGCGCTCCCGATCCCGACAGGCTGCCGACCGGGGGCGAGATTGTGCGCGACTACCTCGTTCCGCTCGCGGCGGTTCCGGAGATCGCGTCGAACCTGAGGCTAGGGGCGACGGTTACGGCCATCGCGCGCCAGGGACACGACAAGGTCTCGAACGAGGGCCGCGAGGCTTCGCCGTTCGTCGTCCACTACCAGGACGCGGAAGGGGAGCACCGCGTGCTCGCCCGGGCCGTGCTGGACGCGTCCGGCACTTGGGCACGCCCCAATCCTATCGGCGTTGACGGTCTCCGGGTTCCTGGCGAGCAGGAGGCGGGGGACCGGATCGCCTATGGCATTCCGGACGTTCTCGGGGCGGCCAGGAGCGACTACGCCGGGAAGCGCGTTCTCGTCATCGGCGGTGGCCACTCGGCGATCAACGTCGCGCTCGCGCTCATGGAACTTCAGAATGAGGCCCCCGGAACCGAGATCTTCTGGGCGCTCCGCAGGAACGGCGTGGAGAAGCTCCTCGGCGGCGGGCTGAACGACCAGCTGCCCGAGCGTGGCGCGCTGGGGTTAGCCGCGAAGCGGGCGATCGAGGACGGCACGTTGAACATGCTGGCCCCGTTCTCGGTCGACCGCGTCGAAACCGATGGCGACAGCCTCACCGTCGACGCGACGCTGGCGGGAAAGCCTTTCAGCCTGACTGTGGACCGGATTGTCGTCGCGGCTGGCTTCCGTCCCGACCTGTCGTTCCTTGGTGAACTCCGCATTGCGCTCGACCCGGCCGTCGAAGCGCCGCCGGCGCTCGCTCCACTGATCGACCCGAACTTCCATTCATGCGGCACGGTCCCGCCGCATGGAATCGAGGAACTCGCCCACCCGGAACCGGGCTTCACCATCGTCGGCTCGAAGTCGTATGGTCGCGCGCCGACCTTCCTGATGGCTACCGGATACGAGCAGGTTCGGTCCGTCGTCGCGGAGATCGGCGGCGACGCGAAGGCCGCGCGCGAAGTTCACTTGGTGCTGCCCGAGACTGGCGTTTGCAATGCTGTGCCTTCAGCCGGGGACCGCGATGGCGCATCGGGGTGTTGCGGCGGTCCTGTTCCTGAAGCTGTCGACGCTTGTTGCGTTGACGACGCAGTGGCCAAGGAACTTGGGGACGCAGGGTGCGGATGCGGAGAACGGGTATCTGAACCCGCTCCCGCCGCGTCTGCCGGGTGCTGCCGGAGCGCCGCGTGAAGCCAGCAGGAGAAGGCGCGGGAACCGGATGGTTCATCAGCGCCCTGGGAGCCGCCCAGATATGCTCGTGGGGAACGCTGTTCTACGGCTTCCCCCTGATCGCGGAGGCTATGCGGACCGACCTCGGCTGGTCAAAGCCCGAGCTTTATGGCGCGGCTACGCTCGGCATGTTCCTCGCTGGGCTGGCTGCGTATCCGGTCGGTTCGGCAATCGACAGAGGCCACGGCCGCGCGCTCATGTCCCTCGCGTCGGCGATCGCCGGGGTGCTGCTTGTCGCTTGGTCACAAGTTTCCAGCCTGACAGCGTTCTATGCCGTCATGGCGATTCTAGGATGCATGCAGGCAGCGACACTCTACGAGCCCGCTTTCGCCGTGATAGCACGGCGGGTGGGACCCCTGAACGCGCGGCGGGGATAACGACCCTGACGCTCTGGGGCGGCTTCGCCAGCACGGTGTTCATTCCGCTCATCCAGTTGCTGATCGACATCTATGGATGGCGAGGCGCGCTCCTTGGCATGGCCGCCGTGAACGGCATCGTCTGCGGCGGCCTGTACCTGATTGCGATTGACCCTTCCAAGGATTCCCCGGCGCGGATCGCGCACCCGGACGAGGTGGCGCCGCTGGCCGGGAAGCACGCCGCGGCGGCAGCCATGAGGAAGCCGTCTTACTGGGGGCTGATGCTGGCCTGGGTCTCCTACGCTGCAGCCTTTTCGTCGCTCACCTATCACTTCTACCCCTTGCTACTGGAGCGCGGCCTGGACGCTGCAGGGGTCGTGACGGTCATGGCCGTGATCGGTCCGGCACAAGTCATCGGGCGGATTGCGATCATGGCGTTCGCGCCTCGCGCTCCCGTGAAGGCGATCGGATCGGCGGTCGTGATCGTGTTCCCCCTTGCCGTGATCGGCCTGTCATTCGCCCCGCCTGAAGTTTCGGCGATCGCCGCGATCGCCGCCTTCTATGGGGCAGCCAACGGCATGATCACCATCGTGCGGGGGATAGCCGTGCCTGAAATGGTGACGCGGCAAGCTTACGGCGCAGTCAATGGCTCTCTCGTCGCTCCGATGAACCTCATGCAGGCGGCGGCTCCACTTGCGGCAGCCGTCATATGGCAGCCAGCGGCGGCTACGATGCCGTCCTGGTGGCCATTTTTGCGGGTTCTCTCACCCTGTGTCTTGGCTTCTGGTTTGCAGCCGGAAAAAGCCGATAGACGTGTGATAGAGAGGAGCATCGCTTCGACGAGCGGCTCCCCGCTGTTCGGACGCCTTCGGAGGACTTGGAAGCAGGAACGCACGCCGTTGCATCGAGAGCCGAATCCAGATTCAGTTGGGCCATAGAACCATGGCTCAACGCGTTCCAACCCTTGCTGAACTGCTGTACTGCACGTCTGACGGAAAGCGGACTGTCGCCGAGTCAGCCGATACGGGCGAATCCGTTCACATCGACGGAGCCCAAAGGGGCCTTGCCTGCCGATGTGTCTGCCCCGGGTGCGGCAGGGCGATGGTCGCGCACAAGGGGGTCCGCAGGCAGCATTTCCAGCACGCGGCCGCGGCAGAAGGTCGGACGTGCACGTCGTCCGGCGAAACGGCGCTTCACAAGTTCGTGACGAATGGGAGGAGACTGCCGCCGCGCACGGACTGGCGTCGGTAACTGCGGCTGAGGGTCTTGCCGTAGGATTCCTGATCCGAGAGGAAGAATGGAAGGCTTTCGCGCTCCTCCAGTTCGGCCTCGCGGCAAAGGAAGGCTTCAGACGCAAGGATGTGTTCTCGGCGATCAAGGCGAACGGTTGGGTGGCGCAGCGTTTCGGGTATGTCGGCGAAGAGGTGGCCGCCTCCATGCGGCGGGCCGCCGAACGCGACCTGAGGACGCCGTGGGAGGCGGTCGGCGATTTTCTCGACGGGATGGAGAAGGCCGGAATGCTCATGCCTCCGGACCTTCGGGGACGGATCGCCGGAGGAAAAAGGCTCTACGGCGCCATCAAGGAAGCGGCGGACCTCCGGGAGCGACCCGGAAAGAGGAAGGAGCAACTCCGCGGCCTTGTGAGCCAGACACTGTCTCCGGTGCGGGCCGCCTTCAAGGAGGGCTTCGACTTCGAGGCCTGGCTTGACCTGCCGGACGGGAATGGAGTCGCGCCTTCCCAAGCCATCCTGTCAGACGACGGGAGTTTCGAGGAACTTGCCGGAAAGCTCGAGCGCCTGCGCGCCGAGATGTGGATGCGTCCGCCGCAGGTCACGGAATCTCTGGGGCTTCCGGTGCTCGAGGAAGCGCAGGCGCGGGCGGCCGCTCACTGCGCTGCGGAGGAACGGCGGGCAAAGGAGGCCGCGGAGAAGGTCGAGCGCGAAGCCGGAGATCGCGAGGCGAGCTTGGCTAAATCCGTGATGGCAGCGATGGGCGCCGCCTCGGAACGGATGTCGTCACCGCAGGATTCGCTCGGCGGCCTCTCGCCGGCGGCGATGGCGCGCAGGTCGCAGTCCTACTGGAAGGCATCCGATGCTCTCGACCGCTGGAGGTCAGCCGTAAGGGAGGAAGGGGAACGCCAGGCCCGCCGCCGCCAAGGCCGACTTCAAGAGGGACGACTACGCAAAACTGTGGATGCGCCAGCCGCAGAACGCACTCAAGGGAAGGCGACCCGAGGAGTTCTGCATGGATGCCGAGACCTTGGCAACCTGCGTCAAACTGCTGCCGGGGAGGGCGCGGAAACGCTGATCCGTGGTAGCGCGGAACGTGTCGTCTGCTCTATTGTAAGAATCGGGCGAGGCTCGCGTGCGGCGTCAATGCCACGTGCGAGGGAGGGGATTAGCGGGTGCAGGACCTGGAAACTCAGATCAGCAAGCTGAGTCCTTCGGACTTGGAGAAGCTTGTCGAGTCGTGGGTCAAGGGCGGCGACAGCGGCTATCGCGGCTGGGAACGGCCTGCAGGTGGCGGTGACCGGGGGCATAGACGTCGCCGGCCTGGTGTCCGACCGCGGTTTCGAAGGCGGGTGGCACGACTACCAGTGCAAGCATCTTTCCCGGACGCGGGGCGAGCCTGAGACGTTCCCGGAAGTCGGAAAGGTGCTCTACTACGCCTCGCGCGGCGAGTTTCCCGCTCCTCTGAGCTATTCCTTTGTCGCCCCTAGCGGCGTTTCGCGGCCAGCCCGGCCATGGCTCAGGCAACCTTCGAAGTTCAAGGCCGAGATGTTGGGCGCCTGGGACGCACGGTGCGCCGCCCATGTGATCAAGGGTACCCGGTCCCGATGGACGATGCTCTGCGGAGCACGATCGAATCCTTCGATTTTGCTCGGGCGACAAGGCTTCGGAAGCGCTGCTGGCGCTTCTCGACATCGCGGCCGCGCTCGTCGTGGAGAAGGAAACGGGGAAGAAGGCCCCGTTCAGCTTCTGCCACTTCATCCCGTATGTCTTGGTGCCCGAAAGGAGCATGATCGACGAAGCCAGTCCGATAGCGTCAAGACGGGGAACCCTCGGGACGCTCGAAAAGAACGTCTTCAGGTTCCTGCCGACCGGCCGCGACGACTCTGCGGTCGTCGCCGTAGCGAGCAGGGAGACGTTGCAGGCCGCCAACGCAGGCAAGACGGAACTGCTTCGCGAGATGCTGGAGGGAGTGGAAAAGGAGCTGTCGGCCGTCGATAGCGTCGAAGGCATCCCGCGCAAATGGAGCGGCTGGAGAAGACCGTCGCCGAGCACGGAGAGACAGTCCGTTCGAGGCAGGCGGAGCTGGACCTCCTCGTAGCAGAGCGGCGGAACCTGCTCGACCAGCGCGCTGACGCGAGCGCGAAGGCGGGCGAGATCCATGCCATGCTGAGGCGCTTCGCCGAGCTTGCCGAGGTCTACGAATCGGACATCCAGCGTCTCAAGAGTCTCGAAGAGGGCAGCTTCCTGCTGCTGCGCTTCGCGGACAAGCCGTGCTCCCCGCCCAGGAGATCAGGGCAGGGACCAGGCTGGCCAATGCCCGTGACCTGCTGCGCTATGCCCCGATGGCATTGTCCGCTTGGCGACCGCGTCCGGCTGCTCGCTGCTTTGGAACGCGGGTCGCCGTCATGAAGGCCCATCGAAAAATCGCCGACATGAAGGACCGTGTCGTCCGGCATCACGACCGAGTTCCATGCGCGGATCAGGAACTCATCCATTTCCACTGTGCTTGAAAAAGTCTGTTGCAGGCCGTCGGCATCAGCGCATGCGAAAAATGGGTGTCTGCTGTGTAGCGATAAGTCATGGGAGCATGTAGCGTCGGACGACGCGCGCCTGAAGGCACGCTGGCGGCGTCACATTGCTATTCGGATCGAGAGCCTCTGCATGGCGTGCACTCCAATTAGATCACCGAACTTGCGTCCAAGATCAAATTGAGGGAGACCGATAGCTGGGTCTCTCTCAGACGTCCACCTGCCATGGCTGGCTCGTTGACAGGCGATTTTTGGGAACTCCAGGATTCGTCTCATCTAATGTTGCGTGTCGGTTTTGGTCATTCGACCGTTCAATAGCCCGCAGGGATTCAACTGGGCAGAGCGTAGAGTTGTCGGTTGCAGACACGCGCTTCTGCAAGGCTTCCGGACGACGTCGACGTTCGCGGCGTAGAGCCGCATGCATGACGCGTCCGAGACGCGAACGCTCGAAAATTCTCTAGCAGACATTCACGCCCGTCATTTTTGACGCCAAGGTGGGCATTCTCGACGCCAAGATGGGCTATGCAGACTTTTGAGTCGAAATACAGAACTTATGAGTCAAAATGCAGCCGGGCTGCATCCCGATGACGGCGCCATATCATGTCAAAGCAAGTTAGAGATGAGACGGGTTTAGCAAAGTAGAAATGCGACAGTGACGCTATTGTCTGCAAAGTAGAAATGCCGCTGCGAGGTTCGATTGGCCGCGACGCGAGCCCCCGACCGGGCGGCGCTGGTCGGGGTTGCAGAGCCCGGTCGGGGGCGATCCAGCTTGGCTCCCGGCTTTAGATTCCATGAGGCGTGAACCGCGCCCGGCGCTCTGCGAGAGTGTGGTTGCACAGATGCAATC